>JBDHTK010000008.1:0-28352 GCA_039808625.1 Devosia sp.
CGACTGCACTTTATATCGTGATCCACAGCCGGGAACGCTGGTGGGTCGACTTCGAGGGGCGGGCCCACGGGCCGCATGAGTCGCGCGAGGCGGCGGCGCTCGAGGCCCGCAACCAGGCGCAGTTCATGGCGCATATGGGCCGGCCGAGCGAGGTGCTGGTGCCGGACGACAAGGGCAAGTACTGGGTGGTGTGGAACAGCCGCGACGCTCAGGCGGGCGTACCGCGCCGGGTCAGCTCGGCGGCGGCCGCCTAAGCGCCGGCACCGAGGCGCGTGGCGATGAAGTCGCGCTCGGCGGCGAGACCGTCCCATTCGCCGGGCAGGTCGCTGTCGAAGACCAGCGTATAGGGACCACGGTAGCCGGCCGCCTCCGCCATATCGAGACAGCGGCCGTAATCGTCGGTGTCGAGGTCGCCGTCGATGAAGCGGGCCTTGGCGTGGCAGAGCTCGGCGCGGCCTAAGATGGCGCGGAGCGCCGCATATTTGCCCTTGCCCTGCCAGTTGCCGAAATCGGCTAGCAGCCCGATGCGGCCGTCGAGGCGGTCGAGCAGTTCGTTCACCTCAGCGGGTCCGGGCAGCAGATCGAACCAGTTCTCGGTCACCAGCCGCACGGGCGAGCCGGCATTGCCGTCAGCCAGCGTCGTGAGGGCGGCGATGGCGCGTCCGAGGGTTTCGCGCGTCGGCGGCTGCCTGCCGGCGATGATGCGGGCGTTTTGCGCGCCCAACTCGTTGGCGATCTCGATCCAACTCGCGATCCAGGCCGTGTCGCGGGCGCCGTGTACCGGATGGGTGATGTCGCCGTCATCGATGAGCAGCGTCTGCAGGGTGACGCCGGTCGCCTGCAACTGGTCGCGCAGCTCGCCCAGATAGACGGCGTCGCGGCTGGGCAGGTGGAACGATACCAGCTCCATGCGGCCATAGCCGCGATTGGCGAGCGCCGACGGCAGGTCGAGCAGGGATTCGGTGCCCTCGCCATAGGTCGGGGCGGCCGGGCCGATGGCGGTGCTGTCGAGGTCGTGCGGGTAGGTGGTGCCCAGCTGCCGGTGCAGCGACCAGGTGGAGACAGCAAGGCGAGTCTCAGGCGCGTCCGGCATCAGGCTACCTCGGGAGCGGTCGGGGCGGGGGCGGTTCAGCGCCTATCCAACCACGCCGATGCGCTGGGGAGCAAGAGCGCCCGCCCAGCGCTTCCCGCGGGGCCGCGGGAGCGCCAGTTCGCGGGACTGCGCCGGCACGGAGCCCCGACAAGCCGATACATATCGACGACGAGAACGCCGTCGAGCAGCGATGTATCGGTGGTCATGAGCCCGGTCGTGCGAGACCTCAGTCGGTGTGGAAGACTTCCTCCATGGCAGCCCACCACTCGCCCTCCTTGCGGGTGTCGAGCGGCGTCTGCATGGGCTTGCACAGGTCCCACCACTCCTGCGTGTGCGGGTCCGCCGCCATGTCGGCCATGTCCGCGTCATGATCCTCGCCGACATACTCGTAGTAGGCGAAGAGCAGATTCTCCGGCTCCTTGAGGAAGATCGAATAGTTGCGGATGTTGCTCTTTTCGATCTGCTTCAGGACGGTGGGCCAAACGGCCGCGTGGACGCGCTTGTATTCCGCCAGATCGGCGGCGTTCACGCTGATGATGGATCCGTAGCGCTTCATGCTGGTTCCCCCTGTTGATCTCACTGGTGTCGGATATTAGCGTCCGGGAAAGGCGTAGGCACGCAACGTATTGCCGGCAAACATGGCGGCGCGCTCGGACGGGCTGAAGGCGGCCGTGATGGTGTCGAACGCCGCCCAGATATCGGCGATGGTGCTGAACTTCTTGTCGGTCGGCGTGTTCGAGCCGAAGGCGACGCGGTCGATGCCGAAGATGTCGATCGTTTCCAGCACGTAGCTGCGGATGCTGTCGACCGTCCAGTTCGGCACGGTGTTGCCCAGTCCGGAAATCTTCACGTCGGCATGCGGCAGCGCGGCCAGCGTCTGCATGCCTCTCCGCCAGGCCGCGCGGCCCTCCGGCGTGTGATCCCAGGGCAGGCCGGCGTGCTCGAGGTGCACCGGAATGTCGGGGTGGCGCGCCGCAAGCGCGGCAAGCGGCCCCATCTGGTGGGCGAAGCACATCAGTTCGAAATGCAGTCCGTATTTGCCGAGGAGGGCGTAATTTTCTCGCCATACGTCGCTCTCGAGGTATTCGCGGTCGGCCCAGCACAGGTCCGGCCGATGGTCCACGCGATTGAGGATCTGCCGGATGCCGCGGGTCAGCGGCTCGGCGGCATGGGCCGCGAGAAGCGCTTCGACATCGGGGGCGGTGAAGTCGGCCCAACCGACGACGACCAGCGGCAGGCCACGAGTAGACGTGTCGCGCGCCAGAGCATGGAGCCAGCGCGTCTCCCCGGCGGGGTCGGCGCGGTCCCACTCGGCCTCGACATGGACAAGGCCGCACAATTCGATGGTGGCGCTGTCGGCGAAATAGGCATCGGGCAGGTAGGGCGCGACGCCGGCGCCGCCGCGATTGCCGTTTTCATCGAAGCCGTCGGTGCCAACGGCGTAGGGGTGATGCAGCGGGTCGCGCCAGTGAAAATGAGCATCCACGACGGGCGGCAGCATGAGGTTCCCTCCGAGCGTTGTTCTCGCCTATGGACTACTTCCCCCGTGGACGGCGATGGCTCCAACGGGACCTATGTCAGATCGTCATTCTGGTCGGTCTTGCCACGTCCGGTGTGCCTATCCCGAGCATTGGCGGACTCGGCGGTGAGGGGTGCTTCGGCCGTCGGCTGGTGCAGGAAAGCCGTGGTTCCGGCGGCGCGGGCGATGGCGTCGGCGCAGGCGCGCATCGGCGGCAGCAGGCGCTCGGGCGATGCGCCATCGCGCAGGACGGTGACCACGAGCGCCGCCTTCGCGCGGACATGCGGGGCGCCGACGGCGACGCCGAGATCCGTCGCGCCGCGCATCCACTCGCCTTCGAAATATTCGTAGCCATGCTCGCGAATGGCATCGACGCGGCGAAGCAGCTCCGTGCGCCGCGTGGCGCTCAAAGCGTGGAATTCGGGCGTGTCGTTGAGCAGTTCCAAGCGCTCGGGTTCCTCCATCGCAGCGAGCAGCACGCGGCCCGATGCCGTCTGCACGATGGGATGAAGAGAACCAACTTCTACCGAGGCACGGAAGGGTTGCGGGCTCATCTCCTGGGCCAGCACCAGCACCTTGTTGCCATAGATGACACTCAGGTGGCACGATTCGCGGATCTCGGCGGTGAGCTGGCGGAGGGGGCTCGCGGCGGCGCGCAGCAGCGCGTCATAGATCGAGTGGGTGCGGCCCAATTCGAACAGCCGCAGCGTCAGGCTGTAGCCGCCCGAAGTCTCGTCGCGGCGCACATAGTGCCGGCGCTCCAGTACGGTCAGCAGCCGGAACAGCTCACTCGGGCTGCGGCCGAGCGCGCGCGCGATCTGGGCCCGCGTGAGCGGCACCCGCTCGAAGGACAACAGCTCGAAAATGTCGAGGACCTTGTCGACGGAAGGCACGGCGTAGACCGGCTCGCCATGCGCCGCCGCTTCCGGGGCCGGCTCGCGGCGGCCCCCAGTGGAAACGCGGCTGTTCCTGCGCGACACGCCCATCGCATTCCTCTTTGCGCCACGAGCAAATAGCTGCCGGCGCCACCGGAGTCTATCGCTTGACAGTCGTTCTTATATGATCATACTGTTCCTTGGCGAACGAAAAACCTGGGGAGGGGCCTCGTGCGTGCAGGGAAGGGCGCTCATCCGGGCGTATCTATCGGCGTGCGCGGTGGACCTGGGAACCGGGTCGCCAACGACCATTTCATCCTCGCGCCGTCTGTCCCTCCCGCCCTGCGGGCGTTGCCCTCGCGGGTGCGCTGATGCGGAGCGAGACACCTCAACGCACGGCGCTGTCGATGAGCGGGATCTCCAAGTCCTTTCCCGGCGTCAAAGCGCTCAGGGGGGTGAACCTCGAGGTTCGCGAGGGCGAGGTGCATGCCATTGTCGGCGAAAACGGCGCCGGCAAATCGACCCTGATGAAGATCCTTGCCGGCTTCTATCACCCCGACGAGGGGACGATCGAGGTGGGTGGCAAGCGGATCGAGGCGATGAGCCCGCGCGAGGCCCGCGACCTCGGGATCGGCATGATCTATCAGGAGTTGAATCTCGTTCCGGATTTGACCGTGGCGGAAAATATCGGGCTGGGCGCCATGCCGCGCCGCGGCCCGTTCGTCGACTACAAGGCGCTTGTCGCGCTGGCGGAGAGCGTCCTCAAGGAGCTCGATGCCGATATCGATGCCAATATGCGCCTCGGCAATCTGTCGCTGAGCCAGCAGCAGCTTGTCGAGATCGCCAAGGTGGTGGCGCGCAAGCCGGGCATTGTCGTGTTCGACGAACCCACCTCCTCGCTCGGCGAGAAGGAAACGCGCATCCTCTTCAACGTCATCAAGCGCATGCGGGCGGCGGGCATCGCCGTTCTCTACATCAGCCACCGCCTGCAGGAGGTCATGGAGATCGGCGATCGCGTGACCGTACTCAGGGATGGCCGCAATATCGAAACGCGCGATGTCGCCGGCATCACGCCGGACGAAATGGTCCGCCTCATGGTCGGCCGCGAGCTGACGGAAATGTTCCCCAAGCTCGATATTCCGCTGGGCGATGTCGTGCTCGACGTGTCGACGCTGTCGCGCGCCGGGGAATTCGACGGCATCACGCTCGACGTGAGGGCGGGCGAGATCGTCGGCCTCGCCGGGCTGGTCGGGTCGGGCAGGACCGAGGTTGCCCGGGCGATCTTCGGCCTTGATCCGGCGGACACCGGCGAGGTGAAATTGCGCGGCAAGTCGGTCCGCATCCGCCGCCCGCACCACGCCGTGGCCGCCGGCATCGCGCTCGTGCCTGAGGATCGCAAGGGACAGGGCATCGTGCCCATGCTGTCGGTGCGCGAGAATTTCACCCTGCCCATGATCGGCCGGCTCACCAAGGCGTTCCTGGTCCGCGCCCGGCGCGAGCGCGCGCTCGTGCAGGAGTTCGCGGACCGGCTGAAGCTGAATCCGCCGCTGATCGAGCGCGCCCTCGGCAGTTTCAGCGGCGGCAACCAGCAGAAGGTGGTGCTCGGCAAATGGCTGCTGTCGAAGCCGTCCGTGCTCATCCTCGATGAGCCCACGCGCGGCGTCGATGTCGGCGCGAAGGCCGACATTCATCAGATCATCGGCGAATTCGCCGAGGCTGGCGGCGCCGTGCTGATGATCAGCTCGGAGCTGCCCGAGCTTCTCGCCGTGTGCGATCGCATTTTCGTGCTGCACGAAGGCGTGCTGGCGGCAGAAATCCCGCGCGCCGATGCCAGTGAAGAATCCGTCATGCGTGCTGCCACCGGCCAGGGAGTGTTCGCGTGACCGACCTCAATCCCGCGGCCCGCAACGCCTCCGAAGCGACCGTGCGAACAGCGGGGGCGCTGCTCGGGGTCGTCAGCATTCCGCTTGCCATCGTGGCGCTCATTGTGCTGGGCAGCTTCGTCTCCCCGTCCTTCCTGACCGTGCGCAACCTCCTCAACGTCCTCAACGCCTATTCGGCGGTGGGGCTTGCGGCGCTCGGCAGCACCTTCGTGGCCATTTGCGGCGGCATGGCGGACCTGTCGATCCCGGCCAATGTGGCGATGGGGGCGCTGGTGGCGCTCGGGGCCCAGCCGCTGATCGGTCCGGTGCCCGCCGCCTGCCTCGGCATTCTCGTGGCGTCGCTGGGTGGCCTGCTGAACGGGCTCCTCGTGGGCTATATGCGGATCAACCCCATCATCGTGACGCTCGGCACCGGCTTCCTGCTGCTCGGGCTCAGCCAATTGCTGATCGGCGGCGGCATCGTCTATGCCGAGCCGAGCGCCTTCGGCAGCTTCGTCGGCGGCACGGTGCTCGGCGTTCCGGTTTTCGTCTGGGTGTTCCTCCTTGTCGCCCTGATCCTGCACGTCGTCCTGTCGAAAACGCCCTTCGGGCGCTGGACGTTCGCGGTGGGCGGCAACTACGACGCCAGCGCCACGAGCGCCGTGCCCGTCCGCTTCACCAAGGCCGTGGCTTTCGTTCTGACCGGCATGCTTGCCGGCATGTGCGGCGTGCTGATCGCCCTCGCCAATGGCTCGGCGCGACCCATCATCGGGTCGGGCTACGAATTCGTCGCCATCACCGCCGTCGTGCTGGGCGGCACCAGCCTGTTCGGCGGTCGCGGCAGCATCCTGCGCACGCTGGGGGGCGTCCTCATCATGGCTCTCATCGGCAATCTCATCGTGCTCATCGGCCTGCCGACCCCGTCTACCGGGTTCGTTACCGGCACGATCGTACTCATCGTGGTGGGCGTCGACGCATATCTGCGGCGCAGACTGGGGACAGAATGAGCGGCGTGAACCTCAGGACAATGGGTCATCTCGTCGTGCAGTATCGCCTGCTGGCGATGCTGGCCGCGATTGCCATTTTCGGAGGCTTCACCCTCGACGATTTCCTCACCGCCAACACGCTCAGGTCGATCCTCGACCGCGCCGCCGTCGTCGGCTTTCTGGCGCTCGCCCTGACGCCGCTGCTCATCGCCGGACAGATCGATTTGTCGATCGGCTCGATCATGTCGATGTCGGCGTTCACGACGATCGCCATGCAGCCCTTTGCCGGCAGCCTCCCGGCCGCCTTCATCGGGCTGTGCGTCGGTATCGCCGCAGGGCTGGTCAACGCTGCCATCGTCGTGGTCCTCAAGGTGAACTCACTCGTCGCCACGCTGGCGACACTGCTGATTTACGCCTCGCTCGTCCTGTTGGTGTCCAACTCGCAACCGGTGAGCTCGACCGATCCGATGTTCGGGCTGCCGCTGACCTCGACGATGCTCGGTATTTTCACGCCGCGTTCCATGCTGTTCATCGGCGCGGCGCTCGTGATGTTCGTGTGGCTCAAGGCGACGCCGAGCGGGCGCACGCTCTATGCAGTCGGCAGCAACCTGTCCGCCGCCGTCTCGGCGGGCGTCAACGCCAACGCCTATATCGGCGGCGCCTTCGTGCTGTCGGGCCTGCTGGCGGGCGCGGCCGGCGTGCTGCAGGCGCTGAGCAGCGCCACCGGCTCGCCGCTCGCCGGCTCCGTGCTGCTGATCCCGGCCATCACTGCCGTCGTCATCGGCGGCACCCGGCTCGAGGGCGGGCGCGGCTCGTCGCTGGCCACGCTCGGCGGCGTCGTTGCCTTTGGAGCGCTGACGACGCTATCCGAATATAACGGCGTTCCATCCTACACGCAGGCCGTCTACACCGGCCTGATCCTGATCCTGCTCATCACGCTCGACAAGGTCGCGAGCGGTGGTGAAGGAAAGACTACCCGAGCGCGTCGAGGCGCTAGGACCACCCCAACCATAAAAGCGAGGAACCCATGACCAGTCGAACAAGCCTGTTTCTTGCGGCGGCCGTGTCGGCCGCTGCCCTGGCCGTTGCCGGGCCGTCCCTTGGCGCCGGCGTCGAAGGCAAGTCCATCTGTTACATTACCGCTGCCAACTCGCACCCCTATGTGACGCCCGCCAATGAGGGGGCGCAGGCCGCCGCCGATGCGGCCGGCGTCAAGCTGACCATCGTCAGCGAGGAATTCTCGCCGCAAACCGGTGCGGACCAGCTCGACAGCTGCGTGTCGCGCAACGTCGACGGCATCCTGCTGTGGCCGCTCGATGCCAACAGCTACCTGCCGGGGCTGCTCAAGGCGAAGCAGGCGGGCATTCCGGTCGTGGCAATCGACACCAGGGCCGGCGAGGAATCGATGAAGCTCATTCAGTCGTTCGTGGGCGCCGACAAGTTCGCCCAGGGCGAGGTCAGCGCCAAGCAGCTCGGCGAGGCGCTGGGCGGTGCGGGCGACATCGTCATTCTGGCGGGCCAGGCGGGCAACAACACCACCATCGAGCGCACGGAAGGCTTCCTCAAGGACAAGGCCGAGGGCGTCAATGTCCTCGCCACCGTCAATGCCGACTTCGACCAGCAGAAAGCGCTCGTCGCGTCGCGCGACCTGCTCACGAAATATGGCGAGCAGATCAAGGGCGTCTATGCCGAGGACGACGCGATGGCCGCGGGCTTCCTGCAGGCGTTGAAGGAGAGCGGGCTCTCGTTCAAGCCCGTCGTGATCGGCATCGGCGGCATGAAGGTGGCGTTCGACGCGATCAACGCGGGCGACATGTATTCGACCATCATGCAGCCGCCCTTCGAGAATGGCCGGCTGGCCATCGAGACGCTCGCCAAGGCGATGGCGGGCGAGACGGTCGATCCGGTGGTGCCGCTGCCCAACATCATCGTCACCAAGGAAAACATCGGCTCCTACGAGCCGGCGTTCTGATCTGACGAGCAGCAGGCGGCGGCGCGTGTCGCCGCCTGCGCCCAGCGGGCAGCCGAAGCGCAAGGGGAACGGCCAATGCAGTACAACAAGCTCGGGAATACGGACCTCGAGGTTTCGGTCCTGTCCTTCGGCACCGGCTCGCTCGGCGAGCTTTTCGGTCCCCTGGACGAAGCGGCGGCCATGCGGCTCGTGGACGAGGTGATCGATGCGGGCATCAACTTCATCGATACGTCGCCCTTCTACGGCAGCGCCGAGTATCGCCTCGGCAAGGCGCTGCCGGGCAAGCGGGACAAGATTATCCTCGGCACCAAGGCCGGCCGCTACGGCCTGACCGATTTCGACTATTCGGCCAAGCGCGTGCGCGCCAGCCTCGAAGAGAGCCTGCGGCTGATGAAGACCGACTATGTCGACATCCTGCAGCTTCACGACATCGAGCACGTACCGCTCGAGCGGGTGCTGAACGAGGGCTACGCGGCGCTCGTCGCGCTGAAGCAGGAAGGCAAGTGCCGCTATATCGGCATGACGGGCTACCCGCTCGCGACGATGCGGCGTGTCATGAGCGAGGTGCAGCTCGACGTGCTGCTCACCTATGCGCACGGCACGCTGCTCGACGATGCCATCGCGACGCTCCAGCCGCTCGCCCGCGAAAGAGGGGTGGGGCTCATCAATGCCGCCTCGCTGGCGCTCGGCATGCTGTCGTCCACGGGCTCCAATGTCACGTTCGAGCATCCGGCGTCGCCGGCGGTGCGCAGCGCGGCGGCGGCCATGGTCGCGCATGCCAAGGCGAAGGGCGTCGATCTCGCCTTCATCGCCAATCAATATTCCCTGCAACGCTCCGGCTGCGCGACGACGCTGGTCGGCATCGGCAAAAGCCGGCATCTCGCTTCGGCGCTCGAGGCCATTGATGCACCCATCGACGAAGAGATCCTGGCGGAGTTGCTGGCGCTGCGACCCGCACCGGGCAAGCGCCAGTGGATCAGCGGTCGGCCCGAAAACAACTGATGGTCAATGTGAGCAGCGTTTCCCAAATCCACCTTACCGGAACGGCCTGGGATCATATGCGTGGCTTCGTGCCGAAGGTCGCGACGGCGCAGGCCTTCCACGACGCTAACCCGGAGGTCGAAATCGCCTGGAGCAAGCGGACGCTGCATGAGTTCGGCCATGCGCCCGTCGAGCAGTTGGCGGCCGAGTTCGATCTCATCGTCCTCGACCATCCGTTTGTCGGCGAGCTGGCGGCCCGCCGGCTGGTCCATCCGCTCAATGAGCTGCTGAGCCGGGACGAGCTCGACGATCTGGCGCGTGACTCCTGTGGTCTGTCGCTATCGAGCTACATCTGGGAAGGGCAGCTATGGGCGTTTCCCATCGACGCCGCTGCGCCGGCGGCCGTCTGGCACCCTGGAAAGCTGGGCGATACACCCCCACCGACGCGCTGGAGCGACGTCCTGGCGCTGGCTCGCTCGGGACGGGTGATCCTCGCCAATTTTCACGCCGACTGCTTCCTGAACTGGCTGGGCATGACGACTGCCTTCGGTGGCCGGCCTGGCGAGTCACCCGACTGCATTGTCGACCGCCATGCCGGAACGCTGGCGGCGGAATGCCTCAACGAGGTCAGCCGGATCGCCGATCCGCGGAGCTTTGAGACCAACCCGATTGCTGCCTGCCGGCTGCTGGCGTCCGACGATCGTGTGGCCTATTGCCCGATGGCGTTCACCTACGGGGTCTATGGCGCGGCCGAGTATCAGGCGTCGCCGCTCAAGTTCGGCAACCCTCCCGCTCTCGGGGAAGGCAGTATCCCCAGAACGATTCTGGGTGGAACGGGCCTCGCCATCAGCACCAGATGCACGGGCAGGGCGCGGGACGTCGCGGTGCGCTATGCGCGGTACGTCGCTTCGCGCGACGTGCAGGCGGGCCTCTACATTCAATCCGGGGGGCAGCCGGCGCGCGCCAGTGCGTGGACAGCGGCACGTGGCAAGAACCTCTGGAACGGCTTTTTTGCGGATACGGCCCAGGTGATGGAGCGTGCGATCATGCGGCCGCGTTTCACCGGCTTCGTGGCATTTCAGGGGGTGGCCGGCGCTTTCCTGCAAGCGTACCTGCGCGGCGAGATCGACGTTGCCGATGCCCTGGAGCGACTCAACGCCGCCTATCGCGCCTGCCGCGCGGCGTCCGGGGCGGAGGCTGCCGATGCTTCCGCTTGACGGCATGCTGGTTCTGGACTTCAGCCAGTTCCTCGCTGGCCCGTCCTGTGCGCTGCGGCTGGCTGATCTGGGCGCGCAGGTCGTCAAGGTCGAGCGGCGCAATGGCGGCGACAATTGCCGCCAGCTCTTCCTTGCCGACATGGCCATCGATGACGACAGCGCGCTGTTCCATACGATCAACCGGAACAAGGGCTCCATTGCCGTCGATCTCAAATCGGCGGAGGACCTGGCCGCGGTGAAGCGCCTCCTGGCAAAGGCCGACGTCATGATCCAGAATTTCAGGCCCGGCGTCATCGAGCGCCTGGGCCTGGGCTACGAAGCGGTGGCGGCGCTCAATCCGGGCATCGTCTACGGGTCGATTTCGGGATATGGCGCCAGCGGCCCGTGGCGCGACCTGCCAGGGCAGGACCTTCTGGTGCAGTCGCTGTCCGGCCTGACATGGATGAACGGCAACGCGGCCGACCCGCCGGTCCCGGTGGGCGTGTCCATTGCCGACATCGTCACCGGCGCGCATCTTTGCCAGGGGCTGCTGGCCGCGCTGCTGCGCAAGGCGCGGACCGGCAAGGGCGCGCTGGTCGAGGTGAGCCTCATGGAATCCATCCTCGACGTGCAGTTCGAGGGACTGACGCACTTCGTTTCGGGCGACCAGAAACAGCCGCAGCGCAGCACCATCAGCAATGGCTATGTCTATCATGGCGGACCATACGGACTGTTTGCGACTTGCGACGGCTATCTCGCGGTCGCGATGAACCCCGTGGACAAGCTGGGCGAACTGATTGGTTCCTCCGCTCTTGCCGCGATGTCCGACAGGGCGGCGTGGTTCACGCGGCGCGATGAGATCAAGGGGTTGCTGACGGAGGTTCTGGCCGGCCGCTCGACCGAGGCGTGGCTGGCCATCCTCCAGCCCGCCGATATCTGGTGCGCGCCGGTCCTCGATTGGGTGGCGCTCACGCGGCACCCCGGCTTTGCTGCGCTGGACATGCTGCAGACCACCCTCACACAGGCCGGCACGCCGCTCGTCACCACACGCTGCCCTATCCGTATCGACGGGCAGATCCTGAAGCACGAGCGTGGCGGGCCGGCTCTGGGCGAGGACAATTATCTGCTGAACCCACTGCAAGAGCGCACAGCATGACCAAACCAGTCTATTTCGAGGACTACGCCGTCGGGCAGTCACGGGTGTCGACCGGCCGAACCATCACCGAGGCCGATATCGTGCTGCATGCCGGCCAGACGGGGGATTTTTTCCCGCACCACATGGATGCCGAGTGGTGCGCCACGCAGAGCTTCAAGCAGCGTATCGCGCATGGCACGCTGATCTTCTCGGTCGGCATCGGCATGACGGCGAGGGAAATCAACCCGGCCGCCATGTCCTACGGCTATGATCGGCTGCGTTTCACGCGGCCGGTGATGATCGGCGACACGATCACGGTGCACAGCCGGATCAGCGAGCTCCGCGACCACCCAAAGCGTCCCGATCACGGGATCGCGGTCGAAGCCGTCGAGGTGCGCAACCAGCGGGACGAGACGGTGATGGTGTGCGAGCATCTGCATCTGGTGCAACGAAGGGCAAGCGCATGAGCGACATCAGCAGGGCCATTACGGCTACGCGGCTCGAGCCGCGAATCTGGAGCGAGCTCGGAGTCGCCATCGTTGGCGCCGGCGGCATCGTGCATGATGCCCACCTGCCAGCATATCGCGCGCACGGGGTGAATGTCGTCGGTTGTTTCGACATGGACGCCAAGCGCGCGCGGCAGATCGCCGACCAGTTCGGTGTGCCGCGCGTCTATGCCTCGCTCGACGAACTGCTTGCCGACCCCGCAGTGCATATCGTCGATGTCGCGGTACCGGCCAAGGCACAGCCGGCCATTGCCGCGAAAGTCGCTGCGACGGGCCGGCACATGCTGTGCCAGAAGCCGCTGGCCGAAACGCTGGACGAGGCGCAGGCCGTGGCCGATTTGGCGCGTACACATGGCATAAAGATCGCCGTCAACCAGCAGATGCGCTGGAGCCCCGTGATCCTTGCGGCCAAGCGGGTGCTGGAAGGCGGCTGGCTCGGCACCGTGACCGACGCGCGGATCGACGTTTCGGTTGCCACTCCGTTCGAATTATGGCCGTGGCTGGCGGCTGCGGAGCGCTACGACCTGCTTTATCACTCCATCCATCACCTCGATTCGCTCAGATATCTCCTCGGCAATCCGCGGCGCGTCACCAGCATTCTCGGCAAGATGCCGGGCCAGCGAGAAAGCTGCGAGACGCGCTCGACGACGGTCCTCGAGCTGGCGTCCGACGTGCAGGCGTCCGTGTTCACCAACCATCACGATCACAGCAGGGATACGTTTGCCCGGCTGCGTATTCTGGGCACCGAGGGCGTTCTGCAGGGGACGATCGGCATGCTGTACGACTATCCGCATGGCCGTGCCGATACGCTCACGCTGCAGTCCGAGCGTCTCGACATCTGCGAGACACCGCTCGAGGGGAGCTGGATTCCCGGCGCCTTCATCGGGCCGCTGGCCGGATTGATGGACGCGGTGATGCACGACACCACCCCGCCGACGGATGCGACGGACAATCTGCGCACCGTGGCGATGGTTCTCGGCGCCTACCGCTCGGCGGCCGAGCGGCGCTCGGTCGACCTGTGAACTTGCGGCGCGGCAGCCGGTCGCCGCTGCGCCCAGGAGGTCGCTGCGTCGCGTGGAAAGACATGCTGCGCCAACCCGGCGCCCCGGAGCGAGGCCCGTGAGGTCATAGGCGAACAGCCGCCGCCGGATCACCCACCCAGCGCCCGCAGCCGCGCATGGGTGCCGGACATGACGGGCGCATTGAGCGCCGATTTCGGAAACAGCGCCAAGACGCTGAATACGGGGTTGACCAGATTGCCGACCCTCAGGGTGCAGATCTGGCTGACCAGTTGCAGGGCGTCCGCGAGGGCGAGTCCGGTTTCGAGCGCGACCCAGTGGATGAGGCCATTGACAGCGATGCGGGCCGCGTCGTCCGCGGGGCGCGACGAGCCGATCACGCCGATATGAGTGTCCGTTTCGAGGCGCGGCCAGTCGAAGGCGGCGTCTCCCGCCGCCCGGTCGACGACAAGCGTGGTATTGAAGGCGCCTTCTATGGCGGTGCCGGCGATTTCGCCGTCGCCCTGGGCATAGTGCCCGTCACCGATATAAAGCTGCCCGCCCGCCACGTTGGCGCGCAGGTAAAGCGTGGCGCCCGCCGTGAGGTCGGGAATGTCGAAATTGCCGCCGAAATCGCCGGGCACGACGCCAAGGCGCACTTCACCATGCGCCGGCGCCACGCCGAGCGTGCCGTGGAACGGCCGGTAGGGCGCCGACAGCACGGCGCGGCCATCGCTCGTGGACGTGGTCAGTGTGCGGCCATCGGCGCTGAAGCGCCAGATCCATACGTGCTCGTCCTGCGGCGCCTGAAGATTGGGGGCGAGCCGTGTGCCCGAGAGCAGGCCGAAATCCGGCGATACTGTCGCGACGCCCCAGTCGCGCGCCGCAACGAGTGCCCTGAGATGCACGGCGACGATATCACCCGGCGCGATGCCTTCGATGGCAAAGGGACCGGTGAGCGGGTTGACGCGCGGAAAAGGCGCGACCTCGCGCGGCTTGCCGTCGGTGCTGGTGAGGCGACCGCCGAAGCAGTCCTCGGTGAAGACGGTGAAGGCCTGTCGCCGCGCCACGCTGGCGCGTGGCGCGTGCCCGCCGAAATGGAAGACATAGGTGTCGCTGTCGGTCATTGGGGGCGCTGTCCTGCCGCGAGGCGCTGCACGATATCGACGAACTTTGCCGTGGCATCGCGATGGATGGAATGGCCGACGCCCGGCACCACCACCACGGCGGCCTCGCCGGCTTCCGCCCTGAGGCGTGCGACATCGGCGGGGGGGCGTCGCGCAGGTCCCACGGGGCATTGCCGGCGAAGGCAGCCCGCGCGTCATCGAAGCTCACCTGCTCGAGCGAGAGCAGTTTCCAGGCCGCATCGAGCCGCGACCAACCGGGGTTGAGCTGCCCGATACCCTCGATGCTGGCGGGAATGTTGGCCTCGTCCCAGTCCAGCATCGCCCTGGGCGTCGCCTGGTCGGCGAAGTGCGAGACCGGATCTTCGAGCAGCAGCCCGCGCGGACGCAGCAGGCCGCGCAGCACGATCTGCTGGGCCAGCGTGCCGCCGAACGAGTGGCCGAGCAGCACGTCAGCGCTCTGGGGCACCGAGTCGACGATGTCGGCGATCAGAGCATCGAAGCTGAAGTCCCCGTCGGCGCGGCTGCTTTCGCCATGCCCGCGCATGTCGGGGGCCAGCACCTGCCAGCCTTGTGCGGCGAGCGGGCGCGCCAGTTCGGCCATCGCCCCGCCATTGGCGGTGATGCCGTGCAGCGCGACCATCGTGCGGGAGGCGCCGGGGTCGCCCCAGCGCATGACGTTGAGCTTCACCATCTCACGCCCCCGCCGACCAGCCGACCAGCTGCCGCCAGAGCGGGGCGTAACCCTCCCAGGAGACGAAGGGCGGCGGCGCCCAGTGCGGGCCGCAATCGGAGGCGAAGGCGACCGTGCGGCCTTTTCCGTAGGTGCCGGCGACGATCAGCGGATCGGCGCCGACGCGCGCGACGAGCTGGCCCTCCGGCCGCGCAGAGAAGCGGTTGTAGCCGAGCAGGTCGGGCCAGCGCGCCGCCAGGCCGCTGACGATAGGGTGGGCGGCATCGGCAACGAGCGGCGTGATCCCCTGCGGATATTCCATGCGGTCGTCTACCGCTTGCATGGTGATGGGCAGGATCTCCTCGATGGCGGTGCCCTGGTAGCGCGCCTTGGCCTCGATGCCCTGGAACGTCAGGTAGCCGCCCACCATGACGAAGCCGCCGCCGGCGGCAACGTAGTCGCGGATAGCCTCGAGACGGTTGGGCAACGCCTTGCCCCTGGAGAAGGTATCTGGGTGGAGCAGCAGCGTATTGGCGCCGATGTCGCTCAGGATGACGCTGTCATAGCGGGCGAGCGTCTCGGCGCTGAAGGGGAACTCGCGCGCCGCCACGTGCGAGGGCTGGAAATCGACCTGCCAGCCCCCGGTTTCGAGCGCCTCGCGCAGCCAATGCACGCCCTCGGCATATTCCGTGGTGGTGAAGCTGTCGAACCCCTTCTGGTGGATGGAATGGATGGTCCAGGATTCTCCTGCGATCAGGACACGGCGCTGCGACACGAATGGTACTCCTTCTGAGACTTATGACTGGGCAAGGCGCGCCAGCGCCGCGATGAAGGCCCGCTCGACGCGCGCCGCATCGAGCGACAGCACGATGTCGGCATTGGCAGGCAAGCCGCTGCGCAGGGCCACGTCGATGACGGTGCGGCCATAGGTGTGCCGGCCGGCGGTTTCGATGTCGACGCGGGCCGGGACGGTGCGCGCGAGACTGGGATCGGCGGCGACCAGTAGCGCCACCGGATCGTTGAGCGGCATGGCCGGCGGCGAGAATATCCCCGGCCGGAAGGTGGCGACGAGCGAGCGCAGCAATTCGCCGGCAAAGCGCCCGATGGGGTCGCCCAGCGCCTCGGTGCGGGCGATAAGGTCGGGGGTGATGCCGGCATTGGCGGCACCGTCGACCGGGATCATGGTGATGGGCGCGCCGGCGCTGAAGACGATGGCGGCGGCTTCGGGATCGCACAGGATGTTCCATTCGGCCGCAGCGGTCTTGTTGCCGAGCCCGATGGCCCCGCCGAGGATGACGAGGCGGTCGATCCTTTGCGCCAGCTCCGGCGCCCGGCGCAGCGCCAGCGCCAGATTGGTCAGCGGCCCGGTGGTGACGATCGTGCGGGCTGCGCCGCTCGCGAGAGCATCGGCGATGAGATCCGCCGAGTGACGGCCGTCGAGGCGGCGGGCGGCAAGGTCGGGGCGCTCGTGGTCGAGCGCCGAATCGAGGTCGAGGATGCCGGCGACCAGCCGGGCGCGCAGCAGCGGCAGCATGGCGCCCTGCGCTACGGGAACGTCGGGGCGGTTGGCGATTTCGAGCGCGATGGCGCCGTTGCGTGCCGTGCGGTCGCCGGCGAGGTGGCCCGCGCCGGTAGTCACCGCCTTGAGCGCGAGCCGGGGATGGCCGGCAGCGACGAGGATGCCCAGCGCGTCGTCGTTGCCGGGGTCGCAATCGAGAAGGATCGGCAGGGCCATCGTCTAGTCCGTCACTCTGGCGGGGCGGTTGCGCATGACGATCCGCCAGCGCGCGAAGGTCAAGCCGACGAGTGCCGCCGCGTAGGGCAGCATGAGCACGAACTGCGAGGGGATGTCGAAGGCCTGCAGGCGGTCACCGAGGGCGCCGAAGAAGCCGAAGAGGAAGGAGGCGGCGGCCGTCAGCAGCGGATGGCCGCCGCCGAACAGCGTGGCCGCGAGGCCGATGAAGCCGCGTCCTGCCGTCATGTCGGGCAGGAAGAACTGCAGCTTGTCCATGGCCAGCTGAACGCCGGCAAGGCCTGAAAGGAGGCCGCTGATGGTCACCGAGAGTGCCTTCATCCGGCCCACTCTTATGCCGGCCGAGCGTGCCGCGTGCTCGTCCTCGCCGGCGGCGCGCAGGTAGTTGCCGATGGGGGTGCGATAAAGGAAGATCCAGCACGCCGGCACCGCCAGCAGCGCCAGCAGCGTGACGATGCTCTGGCCCTCCATGGCCGGTCCGAGCACAGGGATGAACGAGAGGCTGCCGGCCGGCACGTGCCAGAGCGCCGGAAAGGCGATGGGCCGCAGGCCGCCGGGGCTGTTGTAGACGCGCTCGAGGATGAACAGCGTGGCACCCGCCGCCAGCAGGTTGATGCCGAGCCCCGCGACGATGAAGTCGGCATTAAACTTCAGCGTCACCAGCGAGAGCAGCTGCGCGGCGACGATGGCCGCGAGAACGCCCGAAAAGAAGGCCAGCCAGATATTGCCCGTCGCACCGCCCACCGCGATGGCGGTGAAGGCGGCGACGAGCATCATGCCTTCGACGGCGACGTTGAGGATATTGGCCCTGAGGGTGATCATCGCTGCCAGCGCCGCCAGAAGGATGGGCGCCGACTGCTCGAGCACCGAGGACAGGAAGGATTCGAGAACCATCGCGCCCCCCTCAGGCCTTGCGTCGGGACAGGACGACGCGCGCCGTCATCAGCAGGACGAGCAGGCCGGTCAGCAGGTCGACCAGCGAGCGCGGCACGTCGGTGGAGATCTGCATGTACGCGGCGCCGTTGAGCATCATTGCGTAGAACAGCGCCGTGAACAGTGCGCCGACGGGGTGAATGCGGGCGAGCAGCGCGCAGGTCAGCGCGACGAGGCCGTAGTCGGGTGAAAAATTCTGCTCGAAGCGGTGACCGATACCGAGCACGTAGAGCGCCCCGGCGAGCCCGGCAAAGCCACCCGCCAGCAGCATGGCGTCGGTAACGCGCCGACCCGCCGGAATGCCGATGGCTTCGGCGTAGCGTAAATTGGTGCCGGCGGCGCGCAATTCGGCTCCCCATTTGGTGCGGAACAGGATGAGCCAGCTGAGCAGCGCCAGCACTACGGCGGCGAGGATGCCGCTGGTGGCGTTGGGCACGCCAGGCAGTGAAGGCAGCCAGATGCCTTCCGGCACCATCTGGCTCACCGCGCCATAGGCGGTCGTGTCGCGGATCACCTGATTGACGAGATAGGAAGTGAAATAGAGCACGATGGTGTTGAGCATCAGCGTAACCACTACTTCGTCGACACCCAGCCGTACCTTGAGCACGCCCGGAATCCAGCCGAGCAGCGCGCCGGCGGCGATGCCGGCGACGATCGTCAGCGGCAGCAGGATGAGCGGGGGCAGGCCGGCCAAGGCAACGCCGAGCATGGTGGTGACGATCGCGCCGGCGAAGAGCTGGCCTTCGCCGCCGACGTTGAAGACGCCCGCCCGGAAGGCGAAGGTGATGCCGAGCGCGATGAGCGCCAGCGGCGTCGCGCGGTTGAGGAACAGCCCGAAATTCCGCCATGAGTCGAAGTTGGCGAACAGCAGGTCGCGATAGGCCTGCACGGGCTGGTCGGTGATGGCGGCAACCAGCACGAAGCCAAGGGCCATGGTGAGCGCGATGGCGCTGAGCGGGGCGACCAGGGCGCGCAGCGAGGCGGTGAAGCTTTGCATCGTCACGCCGCCTTCCTGCCGGCACCGTTCATCAGCGCACCGACGGTGATCTCGTCGGCTTCGGCCCGTTCCAGCACTGCCATGATGCGCCCCGAAAAGATGACGGCGATACGGTCGGAGAGCGCAAAGATCTCGGAGAGCTCGGACGAGATCAGCAGCACGCCGCGCCCGGCATCGGCGGTACTGAGAATGCGCTCATAGACGAATTCCGAGGCGCCGATATCGAGCCCGCGCGTCGGCTGGCTGACCAGCAGCAGGCGTGGCGATCGCGCCAGCTCGCGGGCGATCACGATCTTTTGCATGTTGCCACCCGACAGCGTGCCGGCGGGCGTCGCCGGGCGAGCCCCGCGCACATCGAATTCTCTGATCTTGTCGGCGGCGAACCGCGCCAGCCGGGCGCTGTCGACAAGGCCGTGGCGCAGGATGCCGGCGCGCTCGTAATTGGTCGCCGCGACGTTCTCCGCCACCGTCATGGTGCGGCTGAGACCGCGGTCCAGCCGGTCCTCGGGTACGAAGCCCAGTCCCAGCTCCTGGCGACGCGCAACGCTGAGATGCGTGACGTCGCGGCCGTCGAGCTCAATGTGGCCGGCCTGCACCTGGCGCAACCCCGCGATGGTCTCGGCGAGCTCGGTCTGGCCGTTGCCCTCGACGCCGGCGACGCCGAGCACCTCGCCGGCGCGCACCTCGAGCGAGACGCTATCGAGCAGCCGCCGCCCCGCTGCGTTGGTGAGCGTCACGGCGCCGAGCCGCAGCAGCGGCGGGCCGAAATGGCGCACCGCATTGCCCTTGCGCCCGACAAGGAAGACGTCGCGCCCCACCATGTCGCGGGCGATGTCGGCCTCGCTGACATCGGCGGTATTGCGGGTGGAGATACTCTCGCCCAGCCGGATCACCGTCACGCGGTCCGAAACCGCCTTCACCTCGCGCAGCTTGTGGGTGATGAACAGGACGGTGCGGCCGCGCCGGCGCAGCGTGTCGATGACCTTGAGCAGTTCCTCGACCTCCGGCGGCGTCAGCACCGCGGTCGGCTCGTCGAGGATCAGGAGCTCGGCGTCGAAGGCGAGGGCCTTGAGGATTTCGACGCGCTGGCGCTGCCCGACCGAGAGCGAGGCGACTGGCGCCACCGGGTCGAGCCCGAAATTGTAGGCCTCGATCAGGGCGCGGCTGCGTGCCACCATCGCCTGACGGTCGGAGAAGATGCCGAGTTTGCGCGGGTGGCGCCCGAGGAACAGGTTCTCGGCCACGCTCATCGAAGGCACGAGGGTGAAGTGCTGGTGCACCATGCCGATGCCGAGCGCGCTGGCCGCAATGGGATCGGCGATGGTGATGGGCTTGCCGTTGAGGAGGATTTCGCCGGCCGTCGGCTCGTGGATGCCGACGAGGATGTTCATCAGCGTCGACTTGCCGGCGCCGTTCTCGCCGCAGATGACATGCACCTCGCCGCGCCGCACGCTGAGATCGACGGATTTGAGGGCGACCTTGTCGCCGAACGTCTTGGCGATGCCGCGCAGCTCGAGAATGGTCTCAGGATCGCTCATCCAATCCCCGCTTCGGCCCTGGCCAAAATGGTCCGCGCGGGCAGGGGAGGCCGCCCGCGCGGAGGTGCGACGGCGCGGATCAGAACGCGCTCACCACCTTGACTTCGCCGTCCACGACCTTGGCCTTTTCGGCGTCGACACGAGCCTTGACCGCCTCCGGCACGAGCTTGTCGTTGTAGACGAGCCCGACGCCTTCATTGGCCAGTCCGTAGATCTTGAGCGTGCCGAACTCGGCGGTGTCGGCGCGGATCTGCTGGATCGAGTCGTAGACCGAGTTGCCGATCTGCTTGAGCATCGAGGCGAGCACGTTGTCGGGATGCAGGCCGTTCTGGTCGGAGTCGACGCCGATGGCGTATTTGTTGGCGTCGGCGGCGCCCTTGAGGATGCCGAGACCGGCCGGGCCGGCGACGTTGTAGACGACGTTGGCGCCGTTCTCGATGGCCGTCTTGGTCAGGTCGTAGGCTTTGGCGGCGTCGTTGAAGTTGCCGATGAAGATCACCTGCACGTCGATGTCCGGCACGACGCTCGCCGCACCCTGCTTGAAGCCGCCGATGAAGTCCTGGATGACCGGCAGGTCCATGCCGGCGACGATCGCAACCTTCGGCGCACCCGAGGACAGGGGGAAGGTCTGGGTATCGGTCGCGGCCACCGCCGCCAGCACGCCGGCGAGATAGGAGCCCTCGTTCTGCGCATATTTCACCGACAGCACGTTGGGCGCGTCGAGCTCGTCGTCGAAGAACACGTATTTCTGGTCAGGATGCTGCGGCGCGACGGCAGCGAGGTTGTCGTGCATGTTGGGGCCGGTGAAGATCACGTCCCAGTCGCCCGAGCTCGACACCGTTTCGAGGTTCTGGCGCCACAGCTGCGGGTCGGTGGGCGACGCCTGCAGCATGCGCACGCGCACGCCTTCGGCCGCCGCGCGGTTGAAACCGGCCGCGGCGTTGTCGTTGAAGCCCATGTCACCGAGATTGTCGCTCATGACATAGACGGCGCTGAAATCGTCCTGGGCGATGGCCGCGCCGCAGAAGAGGCTGGCCGTGACGAACGTCAGGGCCGTGGCAAGCTTATGCATTCGTGTTTCCCTCCGTGGATTGTCGTTACGCCCGCGGCCGGCCTACCGACTGCCGCTCGATGAGCGTCACCGGAAGCCGTGTGATTGCCGGGGGAGTCTGCTTGTTGATGATGGCGAGGAGCGTCGCGAGGCCCGCCCGTCCCAGGTCCGCCGTCGGCTGGCGGACGGTGGTCAGGGCCGGGGCCAGCAGGTCGGCGAACATCATGTCGTCGAAGCCGACGAGCGACAGGTCGCGGGGCACTTGCAGGCCAGCCTCGCGGGCGGCCTGCAGCACGCCGACGGCGATGAAGTCGCTGCCGGCGAAGACCGCCGTCGGAGGCTCGCCGCCAGCAAGGATGCGGTTCGTCGCTTCCTTGCCGAATTCGCGCGAGTAGCTGCCCTGAATGAGAAAGCGGGACTCGGGCTCGATCCCGGCCTCGCGCATGGCGTCGAAATAGCCGGCACGCCGCTCCACGGCGCTGAACAGGGTTTCCGGGCCGCCGATATGGGCGATCCGCCGATGCCCGGCGGCGAGCAGGCATCTGGTGGCGAGATAGCCGCCGTGGCGGTTCTCGACGAATACCTTGGGCACGGTGACGCCAGGCACATCCTCGTCGATCAGTACGATCGCCTCGTGCCGGTTGATGCTCTCGGCCAGCGTCGCGTCGTGCGGCCCGTTGGTCATCACGATGAGGCCGTCGACGTGGCGGTCCTCGAGCCGATTGAGCAGCGTCATGGCGCGCTTGATGCTGCCGCCGGTGCTGTTCATGAATACGGTGTAACCGCGCCGCTCGGCCTCGTTTTCGATAGCCGCGGCCAGCTCGGCGAAGAACGGGTTGCCGATTTCCGGCGTCAACAGGCCGATGGCCTCCGAGCGACCGAGGCTGAGGCGCTTGGCCAGGACGTTGGGCCGATAGTTGAGCTGCTCGATGGCGCTGTCGATGCGGCCCGCGGTTTCGGCGGGCAGCTCCAGATGATTGTTCAGGTAGCGCGAAACCGTGGTGGAGGACACCTTCGCCGCCGCCGCCACGTCCTGGATCGTCGCCATGCCTTCACCTCCCGAGCATCACCATAGGCATACACAACCGGTTTAGTAAAGCGGTTGTGTAATGCGGTTTACAGATTATTTTGGGTTGTGGGCGTCATCCCGGGACGGGCGCGCTGCACTACGCCAAGCGGCAGTCAACGAGCGTCAGTTGGGAAATGAAAGGCGGTGCAACGTCAGCGCGGCCAGCCGCAGCCGAGGGTTGAGTCGATGCCCTGCGCGATCATGGCTACAGCGCGAGAGTGCCGCGCCAGATGCTGGCCGCGCCAATGCCTGTCCGACGACGAGGCCCTGAAAAGTTGAAGGAGTGGCGCGCCCAAGGGGAATCGAACCCCTGTTCCAGCCGTGAGAGGGCTGTGTCCTGACCGCTAGACGATGGGCGCGGAATTCAGGCTCAATTATAGGCTTCGCCGCGGCGCGTCAACGGCCGGCGGCGGAATAAAGGTGGCGCGCCCTAGGGGAGTCGAACCCCTCTCTCCACCGTGAAAGGGTGGCGTCCTAACCGATAGACGAAGGGCGCCCTCGGTGGTGCGGGGTCTATAGAGTCCCCGCCCCAGCAGGGCAAGCCTCGAAATGCGTCTCAGCAGCCCGAGAAGGTGACCGGGCGTTTCCAGCCGCGCGGGCGGTCGCGCACGTCGATGTGGATGAAGGTGCGGCCGGGATAGCAGCCGAGCCCGCCGACCAGGCTTTCGCGGTAGGCGGCGGCGATCAGGTCGCGCTTGCTGACGCCGGGGATGAAGATGTCGGCGGCCATGCACTTCATGTGGTAGCTGTCGTCCACGCCGCCGGCCTTGCCGTTGTGAAAGGGGTCGCGATAGCCCGAGCTGACCACCACCTTGCGGCCGAAGCGGGCCTCCAGCGCGCCGATGGCGAAGCGCAGCTTCGGCGCGAGGCAGAAGGTGTTCACCTCGGCGCTCGCCACATACATGCCGAAGCTCGTCTTGTAGGGCGCATAGAGCGCGCGCGGGGCCACGGCGCAGCCCGCCAGAACCGCGGCGCAAGCCAGCGCTGTCAGGATCAATCGCATCCAAAAGCTCCGAGGATTTGACTCGAAGGCTACAAAGATGCGGTGAACCGGCCCCTAAGCGGCGTGGTGAACGGGCCGTTACCAAGTGCCGCTGTTGGGCATCGAGATCCAGGGCTCGCGCGGCTCGAGGCTGCCCTCCTGCAACAGCTCGATGGAGATGCCGTCGGGCGAACGCACGAAGGCCATGTGCCCGTCGCGCGGCGGCCGGTTGATGGTGACGCCCATGTCCATGAGGTGCTGGCAGAGCGCGTAGATGTCATCGACGCGATAGGCGAGATGGCCGAAGTTGCGGCCGCCGGCATAGGTCTCTGGGTCCCAGTTGTAGGTCAGTTCCACCTGCGCCTCCTCGTCGCCGGGAGCGGCGAGGAAGATCAGCGTATAGCGGCCCTTCTCATTGTCGGTGCGGCGGATTTCGCGCAGGCCGAGGCCATCGCAATAGAACCGCTTGCTGGCCTCGATGTCGGAGACGCGGACCATCGTGTGCAGGTATTTCATCGCTTGCTCCCTTGCTCTGACGCCGTTGCGCTCTCGGCGCAACAGTGCTGTGAATTGGCGCCGGTCGGCTCAACAAATTTGCAGCGACTCCTTAACTTTTGAATCTGAATCGGCCAAGGTGCATGCGTCGGTGCCGCGTATTCGGGCCGGGCGGACCAGATGTTCATGAGGCGTTGGGGGCATGGCGGCTAAACTTCCAGCCGGTGGCGACAAGCCCGGTGTCCGTCCGTTCGAGAACGGGGCCGCAGCGCCGGACACGACTCCCACTCTAGACGTCATCGAAATTGCCGGCGCCATCAAATGGTTCGACGTGGCCAAGGGTTTCGGCTTCATCGTGCCCGACGATGGCCGGTCCGACGTGCTGCTGCATGTCACCTGCCTGCGTCGCGACGGCTACCAGACCGCCTATGAGGGCGCCCGCGTCGTCGTCGAGGCGCTGAACCGGCCGGGCGGGCTGCAGGCCTTCCGCATCCTCTCCATGGACGAGTCGACGGCGCGCCATCCGGCGCAGATGCCGGCACCGCGCACGCATGTGGTGGTCGAGCCGACCAGCCGGCTCGAGCGGCTCGAGGTGAAGTGGTTCAACCGCATCCGCGGCTTCGGCTTCCTGTCGGCGGGCGACGGGGCACCCGACGTGTTCGTGCATATGGAAACGCTGCGCCGCTTCGGGCTCACCGAGCTGCGACCAGGCCAGTTCGTGCTGGTGCGCTACGGAACCGGCCCCAAGGGGCTGATGGTCGCCGAGATCCGCCCCGATGGCTGGGGCGACGCCCCCTCGTCGCACTAAGCATCTGATCCCATGACCATGTTCGCCACCGCTGCGCCGGCCTTGAAGGTCGCGGCGGTGTTGGCGGGGCTGGCCCTCAGCGCCTGCGCCAGCACCGACGAGCGGCTGGTGCTGCATACCGCCAGGGGCGATTTCACCTTCACCGTCGAGATTGCCGACACCGATGCGGAGCGGGCCCGCGGCCTCATGTTCCGCACCGCGCTCGCGCCTGACGCTGGAATGCTGTTCGACTACCATCACGAGCAGCTCACGGCGTTCTGGATGCAGAACACGCTCATTCCGCTCGACATGATCTTCATTTCGGCGGACGGCGTGGTGAAGACCATCCACGTCAACGCCAGACCGATGGATACCACCTCGATCCCCTCCAAGGTGCCGGTGCAGTTCGTTCTCGAAATCCCCGGCGGGCGCTCCACGGAGATCGGCCTGCGGCCCGGCGACCGCGTCGAGCATCCGCGCATCGGGACGGATTAGAGCCGGCTCAGCACCATCATGTGGAAGACCGCCCACAAATGGCAGGTCGAGCCGGCGACGACGAAGACGTGCCATAGCACGTTCTGGAACTTCAGCCGGTCCCACAGGTGGAAGACGATGCCGGCCGAATAGGCGATGCCGCCGGCGAGGACCAGCCAGAGCGTCACCGGGGGCAGGATGGCGGCGAGCGTGTGGAACACGAGAATGCCGCTCCAGCCGATGCCGAGATAGAGCAGAATGGCGAGGCGGCCGAAACGCTGCGGCACGATGAGCTTGAGGGCGATGCCGACGAGCGCGCCGCCCCACACGACGACCGTCATCAGCGCCGCCGTCGGCGTGCCGCCGAGCACGGCGAGGAAGGGCGTATAGGTGCCGGCGATGAGCAGGAAAATGGCGGCCTGGTCGAGCCGCGCCATCAGCCGGCGGAAGCTCGAGACGGGCGCGAGGTTGAAGGCCAGCGAGACGCCGAGCACGGTGACGAGGCTGGCGACATAGAGCAGGATCGCCGGCAGGTCGTCGCGCGCCGTGCCGAGGGCGGCGAACACCACCAGCACCGTGCCCAGCCCGAGGGCGACGGCGAGGCCGACGCCGTGCACGACCCCGTCGGCGATCACCTCGGCCAGCGAAAAGCGGCGGCGCGGATGCCACCACAGCCGCGCTGCGGCAGTATGGCTCGGAGACTTCATCACTTCTCCTTCGGCGCGCATGGTAACGCGCGTTCGATTGGCGCTAAACAGGGCCCGGTTATTTCGAGCGCCAGACGGCAGCCTATCGGCTGTGCGCTTAATAGTGGTTTTATTTTGGGGGATTGTATGTCGGGCACCGCGCTGCTGCCGATCGTGGCCGAGATCGGCGTCGCGGCCCCCATCGAGCATTTGTGGGCGACGATGGTTGGCGGAGCGGAAGTGCCGGTGTGGCTCGGGGCGCTCAACTACCGCGAAGTCGCCGGCTCGACCTTTCACATGCAGCTCGATGCCGCCCGCCACGCGGCGGGCGACGTCACTGGCGCGGTGCATTGCGACGTGCTGCTGCAGCAGCGTCCATACCGGTTCAACTTCTCGTGGTATCTGCCCGGCACGCCTTACACTCTGGTGGCGATGACGCTGTTGGCGGAGCACGCGGGGTGCAGCCATGTCCACGTCATCCACGGGGGCTGGGGGCAGTACGAGGCGGCGGCGGTGCAGGCGCGCTACGAGCGGATCGACGCGCTGTGGACGGAGCGGCTGCTGCCGCGGCTCAAGCAGACGGCGGAACGAACGCGCTGAGGTCGAGCCGCCAGATATTGTGCGGCGCGAAGACGCCGGCCGGGTATTCCAGCTGCTCCACGGCAAGCAGCGTGAAGCCGAGCCGGCGGCAGATGCCGTTGGAGCCAGGGTTGTCCGGCGTCGGGAAGGCGTAGACATGGGCGTGGCAGGCCAGCGGGGCGAGGCGCGCAAGGAGCAGCGCCGCCGCGCCGCCGCCGATGCCGCGGCCATGCCAGGCGCTGAGGATTTCCCAGCCGGTTTCATAGACGGGGGCGCCATCGCGCTCGATCTGCCAGTAGCCAATGGAGCCGACGACCGCGCCGTCGACGGCGATGCGCAGCATCTCGACGTCGCCGGGGCGGTGATAGGTGAGGTAGCGGGCATGCCGCTCGCGCAGCTTGGCGGCGCTTTCGGGCCCGCCCAGATAGCGCTTCTGGTTGGCGGTATTCAGCGCCGCCAGCAGCGCGAAGCCCGTCTCGTCCCAGGCAAGCAGGTCGATGACGGGCATGGGTTTCCTCGCAAGGCTGGCGACCCCGGCGGTCATCAAAGTGTAAACTCTATGGTATTGATGTCGTTGATTAAAGATGGCCACACGGACTCTCCGATACCAACAAAAATACCAACAGAACAGCTGGCCGGCTGCTTTACCGGATATCGTGGGCGACCTTGCGGGCTTAGTTCGTAAGGCCCGCGCGTTCTATCTGAAGATATCGAAGCGGACGAACAAGCTCATGGGCCTTACCTGCTTGGTACCGTGTCGCCCATCGGTTGATTGCTGCCGACTTTTGACGGCGCTCGCTAGGTGCTTGGAGGTGGTCTGCGGTGCCGAGATGCAAGCCGACCGCGCCCAATAAAATCCTCCTCCGCTTCTTCAATCTCGTCCTTGGTTGGCTTCTCGAGGCCATCATATCTGACGTAGAGCGGATATCTGCTCTAAGCCAAGATAGCGAACATACATGCCATGCCCTCTGAGCAGCTTGCCAGGCGAAGGATCATCATTCTCAAAGTTGGCGTCGGCCCGCGCGACAGCAACCGACGCAAAATGCCCCCGTACCGAAATGTTGCGGCAGCGCTCCACGATACTATCCCAATGCATAGGGATATCCGCCCGCTGCTTCGGGTATCTGGCCGCTCGGACAACTACCCATTCAGGGCCGCTCTCGCCCTTGATCCAGATGGAGGGGTCAAGGCCGAGATCGCCCTGCGACGCATTCACTTTGGCCCCCGCGCTCACAAGCTGCTGCTCAACAATTTGCACGGCGAAATGGTGCAGCTCTCCATCTGTCATCTCGATCTCTTCGTCAGATACGAGTACGAACGGATCAATCGGCTGACCATTGCGCGCGTGCACCAGCCCCCAGCCCAGCTTTGCGGGCTTCCAGTCCCCATCGCGCCCCTTGGTCATGGGCATGATACAGGGCCAGCCGCCAAGACTAGTGGCAGCTGCCACCAGACCATCGCGCGTACCCGGCCCAACGAGCCGTCCCGACACATCCTCTATCCGTATCAGGAAGAGCTGATTGCCGAGCCGAAAGGAGAGATGCTCCCGAAATGGAGGGGTTGGTGCGCCCTTCAACCACGTCTTAATTCCGTCCTGTACCATGCTGTTGAGGTATTGGACCGCAGCATGCCAGCATTCGACAAATGCGTCGGATGGCAGTTCCCCTGCAACATCGTAGAGCGGACCTGAGTTGGAACTCGCCCTTACAGATGTCGGTCTAATCGATACAGCCGCCTTGTCGGCAACGCCGCGATGAGCCCCAGGCGTTGCGGGTACCCCCCGACCTGAAGGTGGCGACACGGGCCCCAAATGCCCGCCGGCAGGCTGGCTGGAGCGCCGCGCTGTCGCCAGTTTCGATTCCCCAGGGTGCACATGCTCAGACGGCTGGGCGACCCTCTTCCGACTCGATGCAGTGGCCACGAGTCGATCCAGTACCACGTCGCGCGACGCCTCATACCTCGCCATAAGGCCATCGCTTGTCGCCCGTAGCGCTACGGTACGCATCATGGCAAGGCTCTCGCGGGCTGAAACAAAACATGCGCCGCAAGCCTATGCGACGCATGTCATAAATAGCGGTGAACAACGCG
>JBDHTK010000009.1:0-27405 GCA_039808625.1 Devosia sp.
CGAGAGCGCGCCGCAGCCCGTCGCGCCGGGCGCCCGCATCGAGGCCGGCACGCTCAACCTCACCGGCCCGCTGACCGTGGTGGCGCGCGCCGCCGAGCGCGACTCCTTCCTCGCCGAGATGGCGCGGCTGATGGAGGCCGCCGAGGGCGGCCGCGCCCGCTATCGCCGCCTCGCCGACCGCGTCGCGGCCGTCTACGCGCCGGTGGTGCACCTCGCCGCGCTCTTCACCTTCATCGGCTGGATGGTGGCGGCGGGCGACCTGCACCGCGCCGTCGTCATCGCCATTGCCGTGCTCATCATCACCTGCCCCTGCGCCCTCGGGCTCGCCGTGCCGATGGTGCAGGTGATGGCGGCGCGGCGCCTCTTCGAGCGCGGCGTCATGATCAAGGATGGCGGTGCTCTGGAGCGCCTCGAAAGCGTCGATACCGTGGTCTTCGACAAGACCGGCACGCTCACTACCGGCACGCCGACGCTCACCAATCTGCGCGATGTGCCGCTCGACCTGCTCGCCATCGCCGGCGCCATCGCGGCGCATTCGCGCCACCCCCATGCCCTCGCCATCGCCACCGCGGCGGCCGCCATGCCGGCGCCCGTGGCGACAACGGTTGCCGAGCAGCCGGGGCTCGGTATCGAGGCGACGCTCGCCGGCAGCACCTGGCGGCTGGGCCGCGCCGAATGGGCGCTCGCGGCGCCGGGCGACACGCGCGGCACGGTGCTGGCGCGCGACGGCGTGCTCGCCGTCGGCTTCGCCTTCGAGGACACGCTGCGCCCCGGCGCCGCCGATGCCGTCGAAACGCTCCTGCGGCAGGGGCTCGAGGTCGAGATCGTCTCGGGCGACGGCGCCGCGGCGGTAGAAGACGTGGCGCGCCGGCTCGGCATCACGCGCTGGGCCGCCGGCCTCATGCCCGGCGGCAAGACCGCGCGCCTCGCCGCGCTGGCGTCGCAGGGCCGCCATGCGCTGATGGTCGGCGACGGGCTCAACGACGCCCCGGCGCTGGCCGCCGCGCACGCCTCGATGGCTCCCGCCAACGCCGCCGATGTGGGCCGGCAGGCCGCCGACGTGGTGTTCCTGCGCCAAGGGCTCGGCGCCGTGCCGGAGACGCTGCGCCTCGCGCGCGCGGCCGGCCGGCTGGTCCGCCAGAACCTCGTTCTGGCGCTCGCCTACAACGTCATCGCCATTCCCGTCGCCGTGCTCGGCTACGCCACGCCTTTCGTCGCCGCCGTCGCCATGTCGGCCTCGTCGGTGGTGGTCGTCGCCAATGCGCTGCGCCTCGGCTGGCGCGGCCCGCGCCGGCCCGACGCGCCGGCCCTCGGCCTGTCGACGCTGCGCGAGGGAGTGGCCGAATGAGCAATTTCCTCTGGCTCATCCCGCTTTCGGTGGTGCTCGGGCTGATCGGCCTCGTCGTCTTCCTGTGGACGCTGCGCAACGGCCAGTACGAGGACCTCGACGGCGCCGCCGAGCGCATCCTCTACGACGACGACGAGCCGCTCGAAAAGCCGCGCTGACGCATGAGGTTGGCGACGCCGAGCGCTGCCAGCAGCACGAGCTTCACGCCTTCGACGCCGATATAGAGCCAGTGCAGGGGGCTGTCCGGAGGCGTGCCGCCATCCATGATGACCTGCACGCGCGCGTCGAGCCCCGGCAGCAGCCGCAGCGCCAGCGCGCCGACCAGCGCCGCGAGCAGCAGCGCGCCGGCGACGTTCCACGCCGCCCGCGCCCGCACGACGACGATGAGGATGAGGAGCGCCGCGAGGACGATCTCCAGCCGGTTGAGCGCCGCGAACGTCACCCGCCCGACGTCGAGGGCGACCGCAAGCTCGAGGCTCGGGGCGCTGAACTTGACCGGCGTCGCGAGCAGCGACACGCCCGCAAGGCACCCCGCCCACACGAGCGCGAAGCCGCCGGCCAGCCGCGAGACGCCGGGAGCAGGAGGCGAAGGGGCGTCGGGCATCGGCATCAGGCGGCCGCCGGCTCGAGCCCGAACTGCGCCGGGGTCAGCACCAGGTCGGCAAGCGTATAGGCGTCGAGCGTCGAAACGAACGCCGCCAGCGCCTCGCCCAGCACGCCGCGCAGCCGGCAGGCCGGCGTGATGAGGCAGTGCCCGTCGGCCGCGAAGCACTCGACGAGCCGGAAATCGGGCTCGGTGGCGCGCACCACCTCGCCGAGCACGATCGTCTCGGCCGGACGGCCGAGACGCAGGCCGCCCGAGCGGCCGCGCACCGCCGCGAGGTAGCCGGCCTTGGTCAGCAGATTCACGACCTTCATCAGATGCGCGCGCGAAATGCCGTAGCGGTCCGCCGTCTCCTCGATGGTGATGAGCCGGTCCGGCTGCGCCGCCGCATACATGAGCACGCGCAGCGCATAGTCGCTGAAATTGGTCAAGCGCATGGGCCCGACCATGCCGCTCCGGCGCGGCTTTTACAACCCATGCACGAAAAGATATATTGACAATGAATCTTTTAGACGCGATGCATCCCCGGCGCTTTCGAGCGCCGCCGACGGGGCGCTGCCGCGCCGCTTCGCCCGCCGAACCCCTGCGCGGCTTACAAAGGAGATCCCCGATGCCCGGCCCCGCCGCGACCCCCGATACCATCGACGTGCGCACCCTGGTGCCGATGCAGCGCCACCAGAAGATCTTCGAGCTGGTCGACGCGCTCGCCCCCGGCAAGGGCTTCGTGCTTATCAACGATCACGACCCCAAGCCGCTCTACTACCAGCTCGAGGCCGAGCATCCCCAGCAGTTCTCCTGGACCTATCTCGAGAGCGGCCCCGAGGTGTGGCGCGTCGAGATCGCCCGGCTGCAGGCTGCCTGAGCCTCCGCCCTGCCGGCTGGCCACCGGGCCGGCCGGCATCCCCTCGGGAGTTGCGCCGATGACGGGCGTTTCGCTGTCGCGCTGGACCATGTCCTACTTTGCCGCCGCGCTGGTCGCGCTCGTCGCCGCCGAGCTCCTGATGGCGCTGGGCGTCGGCTTTCCGGTCGCGCCGCTCGCCGCGCCGCAGACGCTGGTGCTGGTGCATCTGGTGGCGCTGGGCTGGCTGAGCCTGCTGCTCTGTGGGGCGTTGTTCCAGTTCGTGCCGGTGCTGGTGGCCAGGCCCCTCCACGACAACGACCTGCCGCTGCCCATCCTCGCCTGCCTCGTCCTCGGCATCGGCCTGCTGCTCGCCGGCTTCCTGCAGCTCGACGGCACGTTGCGCACAGAGATGCCGCTGCTGCCCGCCGGTGGCACGCTGCTCGTCATCGGCTTTCTGCTGGTGCTCTACAATCTCGGCCGCACGCTGTGGGCCGGGCGGCCGCTGCCGCTACCGGCCCGCTTCGTCGCCATGGGGCTGGTCAGCGTCGCCGTGGCGGCCGGATTCGGCATGACCTTCACCTATGTGCTGGGCGGCGTCACCGATGCCGGCCCGCTCGTCGACCTCACTATTGCCGGCCTGCCCCTGCACGCCATCGCCGGGCTCGGCGGCTGGCTGACCTTCACCGCGATGGGTGTCAGCTACCGGCTGCTCGCCATGTTCATGCTGGCGCCCGAGGACCGGCGGCTGACCTCGACGCTGGCGCTCTGGGGCGGCGTCGCTTCGCTGGTCGTGGCGCTGGGCGGCGGCGCCGGCGCCATCCTGCTGGGACTTGATCCGGCGCCGGTGCTCGTCGTCGCGGCGCTGCTCGCCATCCCCGTGCTGGTGCTCTACGGCTACGACGTCGTCGGGCTCTACCGGCGGCGCAAGCGCCGGCACCTCGAAACCAACAGCCTGATGGCGGCGCCGGCGCTGGTGGCGCTCGGCCTCGGCGCGGCGCTGCTGGTCGGCCTCATGGCGGCGGGCCTTCTGGAGCGTCATGTCGGCGCCGTCGTCTATCTCCTCGCCTTCGGCTGGCTGACCGGGCTCGGGCTGGCCCAGCTCTACAAGATCGTCGCCTTCGTCACCTGGCTCGAATGCTACGGCCCGGTGCTGGGCAAGACCCAGACGCCGCGCGTGCAGGATCTCGTCGTCGAGCGCCGCGCCAGAAAATGGTTCTACCTATACTACGGTGCCGTCGCCCTCAGCACGCTGGCGCTGTTCTTCGAGCAGGTGCTGGTCTTCCGCGGCCTTGCCCTGCTGCTCGTCGTCGCGACGCTCGGCCTCGGCGTCGAATTCGTGCGCGCCCGTCGGCTGGTCGATGTCGCCGTGGCGCTGCGCCTGCCGCAAGGCGCCCGCCAGCCGCATCTGCTCCATGCTCTCGTCGCCCAACACCAAGGGGAATGAAATGACCATCAGCTATGTCGATCTCGATGTCCGCCCGGTCCTCAAGGCCGGCGGCGAGCCCTTCGCCGCCATCATGCAGGCGGTGGAGGAGCTCGGTCCCGACGAGGGCCTGCGCCTGTTTGCCACTTTCAAGCCGACGCCGCTCTTTGCCGTGCTCGGCGCAAGGGGGTTCGAGCACGAGGAGAGCGAGATCGGCGAGGGCGACTGGCAGGTGCTGTTCCGCCCTACCGGCGCGGTGCCCACCGGAGCCTCGCCGCTGCCGGCCGACACGGACGGGGAATGGCCGGCGCCGGCCGAGGAGATGGACAATCGCGATCTTGATCCGCCCGAGCCGATGGTGCGCATCCTCGCCGCCACCGAGACGCTCGCCGAGGGCGCGGTGCTGGCGGCGCTGCTCGGGCGCGAGCCGATCTTCCTCTTCCCCGAGCTCGCCAAGCGCGGCCATGCCTGGCGCGGCGGCTTCGAAGCCGATGGCAGCTATCGCCTGCTGGTGCGCATCGGCGTCGGCCGGGGAGCGGCGGCATGAGCGCCGAGACCGAGGCGCTGGCGGAGCAGGTCACCGAGGCGCTGCGCGTCGTCATCGACCCCGAGCTCGGCTACAACATCGTCGACCTCGGCCTCGTCTACGAGGTCAAGGCGGAAGAGGGGGGCGTCGTCGAGATCGTGATGACCACCACGACGCGCGGCTGCCCGGCCACCAGCTTCCTCAAGGACGGCGCGCGCGACGGTGCCTGGGCCGTGCCCGGCGTCGAGTTCGTCAACGTCACGCTGACCTACGAGCCGCACTGGGCGCCCGAGATGATGACCGACGAGGCCAAGCACCACCTGGGCTTCGCATGACCGGGCCCGCCGCCGACCTGTCGCGGCTCCTGCTCGTGAGCCTCGAAAAGCTCGCCGCGGCGGGCGAGATCGAAGCCGCCTGCCGCCTCGCCGGCGAGGCCTGTGCGGCGCTGCGCCGTGGCGACGAGGCCGCCACGCGCCCCTTCAACGCCCTGCTGCACCGCCTGACGCGCGATCCTCCGCGCCTGCGGCGGACGCCGTGAGGACGGGCGCCGCGCCGGTGCTGCCACGCACGGCGAGGCGGATGGCGAGTTCGCTGCCGCGCATATGCAGCCGCTGCGTCGGGCTCGCCGTGATGTAGTCGGCGGCGAGCCGGCCCATGTCGCGCGCCGGCACCTCGAAGGTGGTGAGTTCGGGCGTCGTCAGCTCGGCGATCTCGAGATTGTCGAAGCCGAGCACCGAGATCTGCCCCGGCACGTCGATCCCGGCGACGGTGCAGTGCTTGATGGCGCCCGCCGCCAGCAGGTCGCTGGCGCAGAACACGGCTGTCGGCCGCGCCCCCGTGGCGAGCAGGTCGCGCATCGCCGCGCTGCCGGCGACGACGGAGTAGGGCGCCTCGCGCACCGGCACCGTTTCGGGAGCCACGCCCTGCGCGGCGAGCTCGCTCAGAAAGCCGGTGACGCGCTCCCTGGCGCGGTCGTTGTCCTGTGTGATGCCGGCGATCATGGCCAGCCGGCGATGCCCGAGCTCCAGGAGGAAGCGTGCCGCCGCCCGGCCCGCCTCCTCGTTGTCGAAGCCGACCGCGACGCCGCTGCCCGTCGCCCGCGCCGTATAGGTCTGCACATGCGGCACGCGATGCTGGTCGAGCAGGTCGAGCGTCGCCTGCCGGTGCCGCGCGCCCACCAGCACCACGGCCTCGACGCCGCGCTCCAGCAATTGCCGCACCTGCAGCAATTCGAGCTCGGGGTCGTACATCGAGGTGGCGAGGATGAGCGAGATGCGCCGCTCGCCCAGCCGCCCCTGCAATGACCGCCAAGCCCTGGGTCCGTACTGCCATCGACATGGCCGTCGCCCGTACGCGCGCCATCGATGCACGCGTCGCCGACTTTCCCCACATCACCGAGCAGAAGCGCTGGCAGACGACGCCTGACGGCGTGTGGACCGGCGGCTTCTGGGCCGGCCTCCTGTGGCTCGCGCAGGCGCATGGCGGCGACCCGCATCTGCGCGCGCGCGCCATCGCGGTGACCGACCGCCTCCTGCCGCGTGCCGCCGACACCGCCAACCACGATCTCGGCTTCATGTTCGTGCCGAGCGCCGTCGCCGGCTGGCGCGCGACCGGCGACGAGGCCTATCGCGCCGCCGCCCTCACCGCCGCGCAGTCGCTCGCCGCGCAGTACAACGCCGCTGGCGGCTATATCCCCGGCTGGGGCTTCTTCGGCGGCGAGGACTGGCGCGGCAACGTCCTCATCGACACGCTGATGAACATGCCGCTGCTCGTCTGGGCGGCGGGGCAGGGCGCCGATCCCGGCCTCATCGACGTGGCGCGCGGCCACACCGAAACCACGCTGCGCTACCTGCTGCGCGCCGACGGCTCGGTCTATCACCGCTTCCGCTTCGATCCCGCGACCGGCGCGCCGCGCGGCGGCGACACCTACCAGGGCTATGGTCCGGAGACGGCGTGGAGCCGCGGCCAGGCCTGGGCCATCACGGCGCTGGCGCTGCTCGGCCAGCGCCTCGCCGAGCCACGCTACCTCGCCGCCGCCGAGCGCGTCGCCGCCTGGTTCACCGCGGCGCTGCCCGCGACCGGCGTGCCGCCCTGGGATTTTCACGCGCCCGGCGCCGACCAGCCCCGGGATTCGTCGGCCGGCGCCATCGCCGCCTACGGCCTGCAAAAGCTCGCCGACGCCACCGGCAACGCCGCCCATCTCGCCACCGCCGAGCGCCTGCTCGCGGCGCTCTACGACACCTGCGCCAATCGCGGCGAGGAGGGCGGCCTGCTGCTGCACGCCACCGCCGACCTGCCGCATGGCCACGGCATCGACGAGTCGGTGATGTATGGCGACTACTACTACTTCAAGGCGCTGGCGGAGCTGGCGGGACGCTGACGGCGCCCTCCCGCGCCGGCGCCGCCGCGTCGGCGCGCGGCACTCCGTCATTGCCCTCGGCGCGGTCGCGATAGAGCGCAGCGCGGGCGAGCAGCATCAGCGTCACCGGCGTCGTGACGGTGACGAAGACGAAGATCAGGATTTCGTGCAGCACCGGCCGCCCGCCGCTCACCGAAAAGAACAGCATCGAGCCGATGAGGATCAGCGCCGCGCCGAAGCTCGTGCCCAGCGTCGGCGCGTGCACGCGCTGGTAGAAGGTGCGGAAGCGCACCAGCCCGATGGTCCCGGCCAGCGTGATGAAGCTGCCCGCCAGCACCAGCAGCGCGACGAGGATCGCCGCCCATTCGGGGAAGGCCTCGAGCCCGCTCATTCGATCACCTCGCCGCGCATCAGGAATTTCGCCAGCGCCACGGTGGCGACGAAGCTCAGCAGCCCGATGACCAGCGCCGCCTCGAAATAGGCGGTGCTGCCCGCGCGGATGCCGAAGCTGACCAGCAGCAGCATGCCGCTGAGGTAAAGGCTGTCGAGCGCCAGCACGCGGTCCTGCGCGCGCGGCCCGGTGACAAGCCGCCAGGTGGCCAGCAGCATGGCCAGCGCCAGCATCGCCTGCGCCGCCCCCAGGCTCCAGAACAGGATGGTCGCGCTCATCGGAAAATCTCCAGCAGCAGCGTTTCGTAGTCCCGCTTCAGCGTGGCCGCCCAGGCCTCGCCGTCGTCCGTGTCGAGCACATGGACGAGCACGACATTGGTCGTCGAATTGTAGTGGATCCAGGCGCTGCCCGGCGTCGCCGTGATGATGCCGGCGAGCACCGCAAGCCCGTTGGGGTCGCGCAGCGTCAGCGGAATGGCGACGAATTTCGCGTGCGGCGCGCGCCTCGAGAAGATCAGGCCGAGCACCGCGATGTTGGAGCGGACCACGTCGGCGACGACGCGCCCCAGAAGCCGCAGCGCCAGCCCCGGCCGGCGCAGGCGCGGGCGGAACATGTCGACGGCCCCGTAGGCCCAGCAGGCGAGGCTGGCGATGGCGATGCCGAGCAGCACCTGGCCGGGCGCGACGCTGCCCACCAGCAGCAGCCACATGGCCAGCAGCGCCAGCCACAGCAGCGGATAGGCGAAGACGCGCCTCATGCGCCACCTCCCGCCGCCGGCCCGAGCACGGCCTCGACATAGCTCGTGCCCGTGTGCAGGTAGCCCGCCGCGGCTTCCATGAAGCCCATCGCCGGCCCGGCGAACACGGTGAGCGCGAGGCACAGCCCGAGCAGCAGCAGGACCGGCACGATCTCGACCACGCGCACGCGCGGCACCTCGCTGTCGAGCGTCACCCAGAAGATGTTGATGCCGTTGCGCAGCAGCGCGATCATCGCCGCCAGCCCCGAGACGATGAGCAGCGCCACCAGCCACCACGTCGCCGCCGACACGCTGGCCTCGGCGTTGAGCATGGCGTCGATCATCACGAACTTGGCGAGGAAGCCCGACAGCGGCGGCATGCCGGCGAGCAGGATGGCGCACACCGCGAAGCTGATGCCGAGAAAGGCAAGGGTCGCCGGCACGGCGATGCCGATCTCCTCGTCATGCTCGGGCTCCTCCTCGTCGTCGCCGAAGGCTTCGAGCGTCACCGCGAGGATGCCGGCTTCCGCCGTGCGCCCGCGCTCGACCAGTTCGACCAGCATGAACAGGCAGGGCAGCGCCAGCGTCGAATTGGCGAGGTAGTAGAGCGCCCCCGCCGTCACCCCGGCATTCTCGTAGCCGAGCATGGCGAGGATGGTGCCCGACGACACGACGACGCTGAACCCGGCCATGCGCACCAGCGACGGTGCCGCCAGCACGCCTACCGTGCCGAAGACGATGGTGGCGAGCCCGCCATAGAACAGCCACTGGTCGCCGAAGCCGGCCGAGCCGCTGCCCTCGCCGAAGAACAGGTAGAGCCGCAGCACGGCATAGATCCCGACCTTGCTCATGATGGCGAAGATGGCGCCCACCGGCGGGCTCGCCGCCGCATAGGTGGTGGGCAGCCAGAAGCCGAGCGGCCACATGCCGGCCTTGACGAGGAAGGCGATGCCCAGCACCGCCGCGCCCGCTTCGAGCAGCATGCGGTTCTCGGCCGGCACCTGCGCCACGCGCACCGCGAGGTCGGCCATGTTGAGCGTGCCGGTCACCGAATAGATGAGGCTCACGCCGATGAGGAACAGCGATGAGGCGGCGAGGTTGATGGCGATGTAGTGCAGCCCCGCCTTCACCCGGTTGCTGCCCGAGCCGTGCAGCGCCAGCCCGTAGGAGGCGGCGAGCAGCACCTCGAAGAAGACGAACAGGTTGAACAGGTCGCCGGTGAGGAAGGCGCCGTTGAGCCCCATCAGGAGGAGCTGGAACAGCGTGTGGAAATGCGGCCCCGCGCGGTGCCAGCGCGCCGCCGAGAAGGTGATGGTGGCGAGCGCCAGCACGCCGGAGAGCATCACCATCATCGCCGACAGCCGGTCGCCCACCAGCACGATGGCGAAGGGCGCCGGCCAGTTGCCGAGCCGGTAGCTGTCCACCACGGTGCCGTCGCCCACGCGCAGGAGCAGCAGGACGCTGACGGCGACGAGCAGCACGGTGGCGGCGACGCTCACGATCAGCTTGGTGGTGTGGTGGCGGTCCTCGATCAGCGTCAGCACGATGCCGGCGAGCATCGGCATCAGGATCGGCAGGATGACGATGTGGTCGGCGATCGTCATGGCGTCAGCGCTCCCGCCCATCGACATGGTCGGTGCCGGTGAGACCGCGCGCCGCCAGCAGCACGACGAGGAACAGCGCCGTCATGGCGAAGCCGATGAAGATGGCCGTCAGCACCAGCGCCTGCGGCACCGGGTCGGCGAAGGCCGACACGTCGGCGCCGTCGGTGAGGATCGGCGCGGCATTGCTCCTGAGCCGCCCCATCGCGAAGATGAAGAGGTTGACCGCGTAGGAGACCAGCGACAGCCCGATGATGACCTGGAAGCTGCGCGGCCGCAGCAGCAGCCACACGCCGGAGCTGGCCAGGACGCCGATGCTGAGGGCGAGGATCAGCTCCATCACGGGCTCCCCGCCGGTTCGGTGGGTGCCGGCGCCGCCGGCGGCGGCAGGGGGGGCGGCAGCCGGTCGGGCTTGGCCGAGCGGATCGACTGGTGCGCGATGGCGATGAGGATCAGCACCGTCGCCCCCACCGACAGCGTGAACACGCCGAGGTCGAACCACAGCGCGCTCGCCAGCGGCACCTTGCCGACCAGCGGCAGCTCGACGTAGCGGAAGGCCGAGGTGAGGAACGGCGCGCCGAACAGCCACGCGGCGGCGCCCGTCGCCAGCGCCACCAGCAGGCCGAGGCCGATCCAGTAGACCGGCAGGATGCGCATGCGGTTTTCCACCCAGCGCGTGCCGCCCGCCAGATATTGCAGGATGAAGCCGATGGCGAGCGTGATGCCGGCGATGAAGCCGCCGCCCGGCAGGTCGTGCCCGCGCAGGAACAGGAAGGCGGCGAGCACGATCACCACCGGGAACAGCCAGCGCATGGTCACCGCCGGCACGAACAGGAAGTCGGAGAGAATCGTGCCCTCCGCCTGGTCGGCCTGCTGCTCCTCGTAGTCCGACTGGATGCGCTGCTGCTCGGGCCGCGGAATGCTGTCCGCCGCCGGGCGGAAGCGGCGCAGCAGCGCGAAGGTGGTGAGCGCCACGATGCCGAGCACGGTGATCTCGCCCAGCGTGTCGAAGCCACGGAAATCGACGAGGATGACGTTGACGACATTGTGCCCGCCGCCCTCTTCATAGGCCTTCTCGAGGAAGAAGCGGGCGATGCTGTCGGGCGCGTCGCGCGTCATCACCGCATAGGAGAGGAGCGCCATGCCGCCGCCGGCGATGAGCGACAGCGCCAGGTCGCGCAGGCGCCGCGGGCTGAAGCGGCTCAGCCGGTCGATGCCCGCCTCCTCGAGGCGCTTGGGCAGCCAGCGCAGGCCGAGCAGGATCAGCACCGTCGTCACCACCTCGACCAGCAGCTGCGTCAGCGCCAGGTCGGGCGCCGACAGCCACACGAAGGTGATCGAGGTGGCGAGCCCCGCCCCGCCCATCAGCATCAGCGCCACCAGCCGGTGATATTTGGCCTGCAGCGCCGCGCCGATGGCGCAGGCCATGCCCAGCACCCAGACGAGGGCGAAGGCCGGGTCGGCGCCGGCAAAGCCCAGCTCGAGCGGCCCGAGGCCGCCCAGCAGCGGGATCGCCCCGGCGAGGATGGCGACGCTGACGAGGATGCCGAGCTGCGGTTGCAGCCGGCGCGTGCCCAGGAGCTTCTCGAGCGCCCGCGCCCAGCGCACCGACACCAGCAGCAGCAGGCGCTCGAAGATGCGCGGGCCGACGAGGTGCCGCACCAGCGGCGGTCCCTCGATGCCGAGCGCCAGGTATTTCTGCAGGGCGAAATAGAGCAGCACGCCGCCCGCCAGCGCCACGAAGCTCATCAGCAGCGGCGTATTGAGCCCGTGCCAGATGGAAAGGCTGTAATAGGGCATGTCCGCGCCCAGCACCGACGCCGCGGCGGTGGCGAGATAGGGCCCGATGGTGAGGCCGGGAATGATACCGATGACGAGGCAGATCAGCACCAGCACCTCGATCGGCCGCCGCATCAGCGCCGGCGGCTCGTGCGGCACGCGGTCGAGCCCGCTCGGCGGCGGCCCGAAGAACACGCCGTGGATGAAGCGCAGCGAATACGCGACGGCGAAGAGGCTCGCGAGCACCGCCACCACCGGCAGCGAGATGTCGACGAAGCCGTTGGGGTTGCGCAGCGCCGTCTCGGCGAAGAACATCTCCTTGGACAGGAACCCGTTGAGCAGCGGCACGCCGGCCATCGCCGCGCTTGCCACCACCGCCAGGGTCGCCGTCGCCGGCATGAACTTCGCCAGCCCGCTCAGCCGGCGGATGTCGCGCGTGCCGGTCTCGTGGTCGATGATCCCCGCCGCCATGAACAGCGACGCCTTGAACGTCGCGTGGTTGGCGATGTGGAAGATCGCCGCCACCAGCGACAGCGGCGAGTTCATGCCCACCAGCGTCGTGATGAGGCCGAGATGGCTGATCGTCGAATAGGCGAGCAGGCCCTTCAAGTCCTGCTGGAAAATGGCCGAATAGGCGCCCAGCAGCATGGTCGCCAGGCCCACATAGGTGACGATCCAGAACCACGCGGCCGTGCCCGACAGCACCGGCCACAGCAGCACCAGCAGGAACACGCCGGCCTTCACCATCGTCGCCGAGTGCAGGTAGGCCGAAACGGGCGTCGGCGCCGACATGGCGCGCGGCAGCCAGAACTGGAAGGGGAACTGCGCGCTCTTGGTGAAGGCGGCGATGAGCACGAGGATCAGCACCGGCAGGTAGAGAGGATGCGCCCGCACCAGCTCGCCCGAGGCGAGCACGGTGTCGAGCTCGTAGCTGCCCACGATGTGGCCGAGCAGCAGCATGCCGGCGAACAGCGCCAGCCCGCCGCTGCCGGTGACGATCAGCGCCATGCGCGCGCCGTCGCGCGCCGCCGCGTTCTGGTGCCAGTAGCCGATGAGCAGGAACGACACGATGCTCGTCAGCTCCCAGAACACCACGAGCTGGATGATGTTGCCCGACAGCACGATCCCCAGCATCGCCCCCATGAAGGCGAGCAGGAACGAGAAGAAGCGCGGCACCGGGTCCTTGGGCGACATGTAGTAGAGCGCGTAGATGACGACCAGGAAGCCGATGCCGCTGATCATCACCGCGAACAGCCAGGCCAGCCCGTCCATGCGGATGACGAGCTCGAGCCCCTGCCGCGGCAGCCAGTCGAGCCGCGCGTACAGCGCGCCCTCGGCCACCACCGACCCATAAGCCAGGACGACCAGCACCGTCACCGCGAAGGTCACGGCGCCGGCGATGCCCCCCGCCAGCGTGCGCGCGCTCGTCGGGATGATGCCCGTGGCCAGGCTGCCCGCGAATGGCAGGCAGATCAACAGCACTAGGAGCAGGTCGCTCGGCATCGGGCGGTAACGAACCTCGGGGGAACGGAAGGCGGCCGTCTTCCCTCACACCCGTCCCGGAGATGCATCGGTCAGCCCGCGGCGCCCAGCGGATATAAGAAAAGCACCCTCCGTTCTGTAAGGCGCGCGGGCGCGCCGTCAACCCTCGTTGAGTGGCGCGGGGAGAGAGTTTTTCCGCCGTCCACACGATTGCGCGGGCGGGACGCCTTAGGCCGGTGCCCCGCTGGGCAGCGCCCTCGCGCCGGGGACGCCCCCGGCGAGCCGCTCCGCCTCGGGCTGGTACAGCACCGCCTCCAGCCGCAGCCGCTCGGCCGGCCCGTCCGGCGGCGCCGTGACCACGCTGTCGCCGGCGCGCAGGCCGAGGAGCGCGAGGCCGCGGGCGTTGAGGATCGACAGTTCGGCCCGGCGCCCGCCGCGCGCCGCCTGCGCGACGAGCGTGCGCGTGTGCGCCGGCCCGGCATTGACCCGGAAGGCGACGCGGCTGTCGAGCGTCGCCCGGTCGGGCTCGATGTCGTGGCCGAACACCACCTGCGCCTCGTCGAGGCGGCGGCGCAGCAGCGGGGCCACGGCGCGCACCTCGCCCTCGAGGCGCTCCAGCATCTCGGCAATGGTGGCGTAATCCTTGGCGGTGATCCGGACCTTTTCCGGCTGGGACATGGCATTGCTCCACCGGCAGCAGGGCCGGCTCGGACGGGGGAGGGGTGGCGGGCGGTCCCGGCGCGGGGCCTATGGCCGGGCGGCCGAACCCCCGCGCCGGGCCCCGCCATGCGTTTGCCTGGACCCGTGCCGCGCAATGAAAAACGCCGTGTACATGCCCCGAAGCTTAGGGGCTGGGCCCCAAAGGTCAAGCTCGCCGGTTTCACCGCCCTGCCGGCGGGGGCTTCCGGTTTTGCGCCCTGCGATGTAAGCGCAGGGGGCAAACTCTGCGGGGGAACGATGGCTGTCAGGATCGCGATGATCGGCACCGGCTATGTCGGGCTGGTGACGGGGGCGTGTTTCGCCGAGCTCGGGCACGATGTCGTCTGCGTCGATGCCGATGCCGGCCGCATCGCCATGATCCACCGCGGTGAAATGCCGTTTTACGAGCCCGACCTCGACAGTCTCGTGGCGCGCAACGTCGCCGCCGGCCGCCTGCATTTCAGCACCGACACGGCGGCCAGCGTGCGCGGCCGCGAAGCGGTGTTCATCGCCGTCGGCACTCCGTCCGAGGGCGCGACGGGCCGCGCTGACCTGCGCCACGTCTTCGCCGCCGCCGGCGAGGTCGCCGCCGCCATCGACGGCTTCACCGTCGTCGTCACCAAATCCACCGTGCCGGTGGGCACCAACCGGCGCGTCGCCGCCAGGCTGCGCGAGGTGCTCGGCGACGCCGATGGCTTTGCCGTGGCCTCCAACCCCGAATTCCTGCGCGAAGGCGCCGCCATCCGCGATTTCATGGAGCCCGACCGGGTGATCGTCGGCGCCGAGGACGACCGCGCCTTCGCCGTCATGGCACGCGTCTACGCCCCGATGGCCGCCAGTCTGCGCCTCCTGCGCACCAATATCGAGACCGCCGAGGTCGTGAAATACGCTGCCAACGGCTTCCTCGCCGTCAAGGTCGGTTTCATCAACGAGATCGCCGACCTGTGCGAGGCCACCGGCGCCGATGTGCGCCAGGTGGCCGCCGGCCTCGGCCTCGACCACCGGATCGGTGCGGCCTTCCTGCGCACCGGTCCGGGCTGGGGCGGCTCGTGCCTGCCCAAGGACACGCGCGCCCTCGCCGCCACGGCCGAGGATGCGGGCGTGGCCGCGCGCATCGTCACCGCCGCCATCGCCGCCAACGCGGCCCGCAAGACCACCATGGTCGAGCGCATCCGCCGCGCCGCCGGCGGCAGCCTCGCCGGGCGCCGCATCGGCGTCCTCGGCGTCACCTTCAAGGGCCAGACCGACGACATGCGCGAATCGCCGAGCCTCGACATCCTGCCGCCGCTCGTGGCCGAGGGCGCCGAGATCGCCGCCTACGATCCCGGCGAGCCGCCCGAGGCGCCGCGCCTCCTGCCGGGCGTCGCCCTCGTTGGCACCGCCGCCGCGGCCGCCACCGGCGCCGACCTGCTCGTCGTCCTTACCGACTGGCAGAGTTTCGGCGGGCTCGACCTTACGGCGCTCGCCCGCGCCATGCGCACCCCGCACATGCTCGACCTGCGCAACCTGTTCGAGGGCGAGGACGTCCGCGCCGCCGGCTTCACCCGCTACGAGGGCCTAGGCGCCGCGCCGCTGGTCTGAAGCGGCGCGAACCCTGTCGCCATCGCTAGCGCCGCCTGTGTCGGGTCGATCACCGGCACGCCGAGCCGCGCTTCCAGCGCCGCGCGCACCGCCGACATGGCCGCGCCGGCCATCAGGATCACGTCGGCGCCGTCCTCGGCGATCAGTCTCGCGCCCGTCTCGGCCATGCGCGCCAGCACCGTCTCGTGGTCGCCCAGGCGCGCCACGCCCATGCCGATGGCGCGGTCGCCCGCCAGCCGCTGCGTGACGCCCATCGCCGCGAAATAGCGCAGGTGCCGGGCCACGGCCGGCTGCAGGATGGAGATGACGCCGAAGCGCTCGCCGGCCATCAGCGCCGCCAGCACGCCGCATTCGGCGATGCCGTAGACCCGCCGCCCGAAGCGCTCGCGCATGAGCTGCAGGCCCGGGTCGCCGAAGCAGGCGATGACGAAGCCGGCGCTGTCGTCGGCATGGGCCTCGGCATAGGCCAGCATCGGGCCGACGGCCGCCGCGAGGTCGGCCTCGGTCTCGATGCCCGCCGGCCCGTCGGCCATCGCCACGCAGGCGATGGCGTGCCCGGCGGCGCGAAAGGGCGCGGCGGCGCCTTCGATCGCTGCCGTCACATGGGCGCTGGAGTTCGGGTTGATGACCCTCAGCGGCGCCGTCATCACAGCGCCGGCCAGCGCTCCGCCCACGGATGGGCGGTCTCGTAGGCCTTGGCCACCGAGACGAGATCCCAGTCCCTGCCGAACGGCGCGATGAGCTGGAAGCCCACCGGCAGCCCGTCCGAGGTCGGCTCGGCCGGAATGCTCATCGCCGGCAGCCCGGCGGCGTTGACGAAGCCGGTGAAGGCGCGGTGGTAGGGCGGGCCGAACTCCTCGGCCTTCCACTGCACGGCGCCCGAGGACGGCGTCATCACCAGGTCGTAGTCGGCAAAGTTCTGCGCGAGCTGCATGTAGACGGTGCGATAGGCCATCAGCGCGTCGATATAGTCGATGGCGCTGAGCGCGCGGCCCTTCTCGATCATCGGCGGATAGGCGGCGCCGATCCGGCCCTCCCAGTCGGTATCGCGCAGCAGCCAGGCGAGGCCCGCCGAGCCGACCACCGGCCAGTGCTTTTCGAACAGCGCCACGTCGAACGGCGCCTTGCCCTCCTCGACGACGAAGCCCATGCCTTCGAGCTGGCGCGCCGCCGCGGCGCAGGCCTCGCTGATCGGCGCCTCGACCGGCATGTCGCCCATCTGCGGCACATAGAGCACCTTGAGGCCCTTCTTCACCTCGCCCAGGCTGCCCGGCGTGAAGCCCAGCGAGGCCCGGTCGAGCGGGCTCGGGCCCTCGATGGCGCCGAGCGCCAGCGCCAGGTCGTCCACCGTGCGGGCCAGCGGCCCGATGACCTCGAAATCGTGCAGGATCTGCGGCAGCCCGTCGGTGCGCGCCACGCGTCCGGTCGACGGCTTGAGGCCGACGAGCCCGTTATAGCCGGCCGGCCGCCGGATCGAGCCGCCGCCATCCGTACCGTAGGTGATGGGGCCGACGCCGGCCGCCACGGCCGCCGCGCCGCCGCCGGTCGAGGCGCCGCTGGTCAGCGCCGGGTTCCACGGGTTGCGCGTCGTGCCGAAGGCGAGCGTGCTGACATTGCCGCGTCCCAGCGTGAACTCCGACACGTTGGTCTTGCCCATGATGACGCCGCCGCCGGCGCGCACGCGGGCCACCGGCAATTCGTCGGTCTGGGGCACCTCGTTGAGGTAGAGATTGCTGCCCCAGGCGCAGCGCAGGCCCTTGACGGGGATGTTGTCCTTGATGCTGAGCGGCACGCCGTCGAGCGCCCCGTTCGGCGCCTTGGCGGCGAAGCGCCTGTCGCTCTCGGCGGCGGCGCGGCGCGCCCCTTCGGCGTCGAGCGTCGCGAACAGGTTGAGCGTCGGGTTGACCTCGTCCACGCGCTCCAGCACCGCCTCCAGCACTTCGCTCGGCCTGAGCTCGCCGCTCCGATACGCCTCCCCGAGCTGGGTGGCGGGGAGTTTCCAGAGGCTCGAGCGCATCGTGTCTGTCCTTGCGGGTCGTGAGTTTGGAGCACGCTAGCGACGGGCAAACGTGCCAGTCCAATAAGAAGACGATATGCGGCCATAGGCGGACGCCTATAGGCTACGGCGCCGCCACCGCCACGCCATGCGCCCGCATCCGGGCACCGAAGCGCTTCAGTTCGTCGCGCACCTCGGCCAGCAGCGAGCGCGTCAGCGGCGACAGCGTGCCCTTCACATAGAGCGCCACCAGCACCCGCGAAATCTCCGGCTCGAACGGCACGAAGGCGAGGTCGCCCAGCCGCGGCTGGCTCAGCGCGAAGGGCAGCATCACCGCTACGCCCAGCCCGCGCCGCACCAGGTCCAGCGACACGATCGAATGGTTGGTGGTGATGAAGCGCGCCGCGTCGGCAGTGTCGAACGCCAGCCGCACGTCGAACTCCTGGCGCACCTGCGTGCCGAAGGTGATGATCGTGTCGCCGGCGAGGTCGGACGGCGTCACCGCCCTGGCGCCCGCCAGCCGGTGCCCGGCGGGCAGCAGGCACACCATCGCCGTGCGCAGCAGCGGCCGCGCGATCAGGTCGGGCTGGTCCACGGGCAGGAAGGTGAAGCCGATATCGGCCGTGCGCTCGGCCACGCGCTGCGCCACCTCGCGGCTCGAGAACGCTTCGAGCCGCACCCGCGCATTGGGCGCCACCACGCGCAGCTTCTGCAGCGCTGCCGGGATCACTTCCGCGGTCAGCGGATGCACCGTGGCGATGGCGACGCTCGACTCGTGGTCGCCGCGCAGCCGCGCCGCGCGCTCGTTGAGGTCCTGCATGCGCTCGAGGACCTCGTCCATGTCCTTGAGCAGCACCTGCGCGTCGCTGGTGAGCTTCAGCGGCCCCTTGCCGCGCACGATGAGCTCGACCCCGAGCTGGGCTTCGAGCTCCTTCAGCGCCTGGCTCACCGAGGGCTGCGCGATGCGCAGCATGCGCGCCGTCTCGGTGACGTTCATGACGCGCGAAAACAGCCGGAAGATCTGGAGGTGGCGCAGGCTCGGGTTCATAGGCAGCTCCCTATACCCCCATAGCGCATTTCTATTGGACTTGCCTATGCACGGCGCCCCTCATTGCGTGGCGACAACCGCCGGGAGGGGATGCTTGCTCGCCATCGAGGACCTGCATGTCGAGTTTGCCGGCCGGCGCGCCGCGACGCAGGTCGTGCGCGGCGTGACGCTCTCGGTCGCGGCCGGCCGCACACTCGCCATCGTCGGGGAGTCGGGCTCGGGCAAGTCGCTGACGGCACTGTCGATCACCGGCCTGCTGCCGGCCCGTGCCCGCCGCCGCGTGCGCCGCATCCTGTTCGAGGGCGAGGACATCGCCGCCTATTCCGACCGCCGCATGGAGGACGTGCGCGGCCGCCGCATCGGCATGATCTTCCAGGACCCCACCGCCTCGTTCAACCCGTCGCTGCGCATCGGCCAGCAGCTCGAGGAGGTGCATATGCGCCACCTGCGGGCCGGGCGCGCCGCCGCCCGCGCGCGGGCGCTGGAGCTGCTCGATCTGGTCGGCATGCCGGCGCCCGAGATGCGCATGGCGCAATATCCGTTCGAGCTGTCGGGCGGGCTGCGCCAGCGCGCCATGATCGCGATGGCGCTGATGTGCAATCCCACTCTGCTCATCGCCGACGAGCCGACCACGGCGCTCGACGTCACCGTGCAGGCGCAGGTGCTGCGCGTGCTGGCCGATCTGCAGCAGCGCCTGCATCTGGGCCTCGTGCTCATCACCCACGATCTCGGCGTCGTCTCGGCGATGGCCGACGAGGTGGCGGTGATGTATGCCGGCCAGGTCGTCGAGCAGGCGCCCGCCGAGGTCTTGCTCAGCGCCCCGCGCCATCCCTATACGCGCGGCCTCATCCGCTGCATCCCGCGCCTCGCCGCCGGCGGCGCCCCGCGCCATCTGCCCAGCATCCGCGGCTCGGTGCCCAATTTCGCCGCCGGCTTCACCGGCTGCGCCTTCGCCGAGCGCTGCGATCTCGCCGTCGACGCCTGCCGCCGCGCGCCCATTCCGCTCGAGACGCGTGCCGACGGGCAGGCCGTGCGCTGCATCCGCGCCGACGCGACGGAGCCGGCCTATGCCTGAGGCCGCCTCCGTGCTCGCCGCCGAGGGGCTGCACCGCAGCTTCGGCATCGCCGCCACCGGCGGCGCCCCGGGCGGCGTGCTGCGCGCCGTGCGCGGCGTCGATCTGGCGCTGGCGCGCGGCGAGGCCATCGCACTGGTCGGGGAATCCGGCTGTGGCAAGTCCACCCTCGCGCGCATGCTGCTCGGCCTGTCGCCACCCACCGAGGGGCGCGTGCTGATCGGCGGCGCCGATGCCGGCACGCTGACGCGCGCCCAGGTGGCGCGCCAGGTGCAGCCGGTGTTTCAGGACCCTTTCGTCTCGCTCAACCCGATGAAGACGGTGGCCCAGATCGTCGGCCTGCCGCTGGTCGCCGCCGGCGGCCGCGCCCGCCGCGAGCGCGACGCCATCGTGCGCACCATGATCGAGCTCGTCGGCCTCACGGCCGATTTCGCCGGGCGCCGTCCGGGCGAATTGTCGGGCGGCCAGCGCCAGCGCGTCTCCATCGCCCGGGCCCTCGTCTCCGAGCCCGCCGCGCTGGTCTGCGACGAGCCGACCTCGGCGCTCGACGTGTCGGTGCAGGCGCAGATTCTCAACCTGCTGCACGACATCCGCGATCGCCTCGGCCTCTCCTACCTCATCATCACCCACAACCTCGCGGTGGTCGATCACCTCGCCGAGCGCACGCTGGTCATGTATTTCGGCCGGCTGGTCGAGACCGGGCCGACGCGCGCCGTGCTCGGCCGGCCGCTCCACCCCTATACGCAGATGTTGCGCCGCGCCGTGCTCGAGCCGGTGCCCGGCCAGGCGCTGCCCGAGGCCACGGATTCGGCCATGCCGCCGAGCCCGCTCGATCCGCCCACTGGTTGCCCGTTCCGTGCCCGCTGCGCCCGCGCCAGCGACGTCTGCGCCGCCGTCGAGCCGGAGCTGCGCCCCGCTGGCGATGGCCGGCAGGTCGCCTGCCACCACCCGCTCGAACACTGATCTCACAGGAGGAGAACCGACAATGAAGATCTTCAGGGCATTGAGTTTCGCCCTTGCGCTCGGCGTGGCCGCGCCGGCGCTCGGCCTCGCCCCGGCCATCGCTTCGCCCGCCGACGACACGCTGACGGCCGCCTTCGGCTTCCAGCTCCCGACGCTCGATTCGTACTATGCCGGCGGCCGCGAGGGCTATCTGCTCGGCCTTCTGGCCTTCGACGCGCTGGTCTACCGCAATCCCAACACGCTGGAGTTCGAGCCGCTGCTCGCCACGGACTGGCGCCAGATCGACCCGCTGACGCTGGAGCTCGACCTGCGCCAGGGCGTCAAGTTCCACAATGGTGACGACTTCACCGCCGAGGACGTGGCCTACACCATCGCCTTCGCCGCCGATCCCGAGAACAAGATCTTCAGCCCTGAAAAGGTGGTGTGGATCGACTCCGTCGAGGTGCTCGACCCCTACAAGATCCGCATCAAGGCCAAGCAGGTCAGCCCGATGGCGCTGAACTACCTGATCCAGATCCCGATCCTGCCGGCCAGGTACCACGCCGCCGTCGGCAAGGACGAGTTCGGCCAGAAGCCCATCGGTACCGGCCCCTATCTGGTCGCCCGCGGCGGCGGCAACACTGTGACCTTCACCGCCAACAAGGACTATTTCGACGGCGGCGCCAAGAGCGTGCCGGCCATCGGAACGCTGGTCTACAAGACCGTGCCCGACGTCACCACGCAGGTGGCCGAGCTCATGGCCGGCTCCGTCGACTGGGCCTACTACATCCCCAACGACCTGGCCGACCAGCTCCGCCTCAACCCTGACCTCGCCGTCACCAACGCCGAGACCTTCCGCGTCGGCTTCATCACCATGAATGTCGGCAACAACCCGTCGCCCGACTCGCCGCTGCTCGACAAGCGCGTGCGCCAGGCGCTGAACCACGCCATCGACCGCGCCGCCATCGCCAAGGCCCTCTACGGCGACTCCGCCACCGTCATCAACGCCCCGTGCTCGCCCTTCCAGTTCGGCTGTCTCACCGACCTGCCGGGCTACGAGTACGATCCGGCCAAGGCCAGGGCGCTGCTCGCCGAAGCCGGCTTCGCCGACGGCTTCACCATCGACGTCTACGGCTATCGCAGCCGCCCGGTGGCCGACGCCATCCTCGGCTACCTGCGCGACGTGGGTATCACCGGCAACCTCAACTGGCAGCAATATCCCGCCGTGGTGAAGGCCCGGCGCGACGGCGAGGCCTCGCTGGTGATCGACGATTTCGGCTCCTCGGGCATCGCCGATGCCGGCTACATCCTCTCCTACTTCTTCGCCGGCACTTCCGACGACCTCGTGCATGACGACGAGGTGACGGCGCTCGTCGAGGCGGGCAACACCAGCATCGACGCCGACGTCCGGCTCGAGGCCTATGGCGACGCCGAGCGCCGCATCAGCGACGAGGCCTACTGGGTGCCGCTCTTCACCATGCCGATCAACTACGTCGCCAAGGGCAGCCTCGATATTCCGATCCCCCGCGACGAGAACGTCGAATTCTGGCGCGCGGCCTGGAAATGAGCAGCCGCACCGCACTCGCCGGCTACGTCGTCCGCCGACTGGGCATGGCGGTGGCGGTGCTGTTCACCATCTCGCTGGTGAGCTTCTTCCTGCTGAAGCTCTCCGGCGACCTCGCGACCTCGCTCGCCCGCGATTCCTCGGGCGCCTATGTCGAGTTCCTGCGGCGCCAGTACGGGCTCGACCAGCCGATCGTCGTTCAGTACGGCCAGTGGCTGGGCCGGGCGATGACCGGTGACCTGGGGACATCGTTCTACTTCAACGAGCCGGTGGCCGCGCTGTTCGCAGCGCGACTGCCCGTCACCATGCTGCTCAGCCTCATGGCCATCGTGCTGGCGCTCGCCATCTCGCTGCCCCTCGGCATCCTCGCCGCCCTCAACGAGGACCGGCTCGGCGACCGGCTGATCCAGCTCTTCGCGCTCTCCGGCCAGGCCATGCCGGTGTTCTGGTCGAGCTATCTGTTCATCATCTTCTTCGCCCTCCAGCTCAGGGTGCTGCCGATCTCGGGCGGCGCCAGCTTCGCCGGCCTCGTCATGCCGGCGCTGACGCTGGCGCTGTTCACCATGCCGGCGCTCCTGCGCATCACCCGTGCCGGCATGAGCGACGCGCTCGCCTCCGATTATGTGCGCACGGCGCGCGCCAAGGGGCTGCGCTGGAGCGTCATCGTCACGCGCCACGCGCTGCGCAATGCGCTGGTGCCGCTCATCGGCATCGCGGCCGTGCAGTTCGGCCTGCTGCTGGGCGGCTCCGTGGTGGTCGAGACCATCTTCGCCATCGACGGCATCGGCTATTTCAGCTGGCAGGCCATCTCGCAGAACGATTTCCCCGTGGTGCAGGCCACGGTGCTGGTCGTCTCCGCCTTCTACGTGCTGCTCACCCTCGCGGCCGACCTGCTCAGCGCCTGGATAGATCCGCAGTTCAAGCTCGGGAGGCCGGCATGACCGCCGCCGCCGCGACCCGCCATCGTCCGCTCCTCGCCGGCCTCGGCGAGCGCCTGTTCGCCAACGCCTCGATGCGCGCCGGCTGCACGGTGATCCTCGTCGTCGCCCTTCTCGCCGTCTTCGCCCCGTGGCTCGCGCCCTATTCGCCCGAGGCGCAGGACCTGACGCTGCGCCTCATGCCGCCGCCGCTGTTCGGCGGCGACTGGCTGCATGCCGACTGGTCGCACCCGCTCGGCACCGACGCGCTCGGTCGCGACTATCTGAGCCGGCTGCTCTACGGCGCCCGGCTGACCCTGCTCATCGGCATCGGCGCCACGGCGCTGTCGTCGGTCATCGGCATCACGCTGGGCATGGCCGCCGGCTATTTCGGCGGCCGCGTCGAGATGCTCATCGGCTTCATCATCAATGTGCGGCTCAGCATGCCGATCATGCTCATCATGCTGTCGCTGGTGGCGCTGCTCGGCAACTCCACCTGGCTCATCATGCTGGTGCTCTCGGGCTTCCTGTGGGACCGCTTCGCGGTGGTGTCGCGCGCCGTCACCATGCAGTTGCGCGATCGCGAATTCGTGCTCGCCGCCAAGGCGTCGGGCTGCGGCGACGGGCGCATCCTGTTCGGCGAGATCCTGCCCAATCTGGTGCGGCCCATCCTCGTCGTCGCCACGCTCGAGGTGGCGCACGCCATCCTGCTCGAATCCGCGCTGTCGTTCCTCGGCCTCGGCGTCAAGGCGCCGGGCGTTTCCTGGGGACTGATGATCGCCGAGGCCAAGGACTTCGTCTTCTTCCAGTCGTGGCTGGTGACCATTCCCGGCGCCATGATCTTCCTGCTCGTCGGCGCCATCAACCTCTATTGCGAGGGGTTGAAGTCGGGCGACGGCGGCGTGCGCTAGGGGCCGGGCACGCCCACGCCGAGCAGCCGGTCCACTGTCGCCGGGCTTGCCTGGAGGTCGGCGGGCGTGCCGGCCCAGGCGATGCGGCCGCGTTCGAGAATCACGACGCGCTCGGCAAAGCGCAGCGCCGCGCCAAGGCGCTGCTCGACCAGGACGATCGTCATGTCGCCACCCGCCGCCAGCCGCTCCAGCACCGCCATCAGCTCGGCGCTGACCAGCGGCGCCAGTCCCTCCAGCGGTTCGTCGAGCAGCAGCAGGCCAGGCCGGCCGAGCAGCGTCCGGGCGATCGCCAGCATCTGCTGCTCGCCGCCCGAAAGCTGCCCGCCGAAATGCCGCCGCCGACCGCCCAGCGCCGGGAACATCTCGTATGCCTCGGCCAGCGCCGCACGCGGCCGGTCCTTGCACCCGACGGCTAGGTTTTCCTCGACCGTCAGCGACGGGAAGATGGCGCGCCCCTGCGGCACGTAGCCGAGCCCGGCGCGTGCCCGCTCGGCGCCACCCAGCCCGGTGATGTCGATGCCGCCCAGCCGGATCGCCCCGGCATGGCGCCGCGTCTGCCCGGCGACGCTGGCGAGCAGCGTGGACTTGCCCACGCCGTTGCGGCCGAGCACGGCGAGGCGCTGGCCGGCGGGCACCGTGAGGCTCATCTCCTCGAGGATGCGCGTCTGCCCGTAGCCGGCGCTGAGGCCGGCGATCTCAAGCGCCGCTGCCGGCATCGGCGGGTCCTCCGAGATAGGCGGCCCGCACGACGGGGCTCGCCGCCGCCTCCGCCGGCGTGCCGGAAAAGACTATTGCGCCCCCCACCATGACGATCACGCGCCGCGCGAAGCGGAAGACGAACTCCATGTCGTGCTCGATCAGCAGCACGGCGAGCGCCGCCGGCAACTGCGCCAGCGCCCGTTCGATCAGCCCCGCATCGGCCGGCGGCACGCCCGCCCCCGGCTCGTCGAGCAGCGCCACCCTGGGCTTGAGCGCCAGCACCAGCGCGATCTCGAGCAGCCGCTGCTGGCCATAGGCGATGGTGCCGGCCGGCCGCTGCGCCACGCCGCCGAGCCCCAGCAGCCCGAGGATGTCGCGTGCTTCGGCGACGATGCCTGGCATCCTCCGGTAGCTGCCGTAGAGCCGCCCGGTCCGGCCCGTCCGTTGCAGCAGCGCCAGCGCCACATGCTCCTCGGGCGTCATCGACGCGAACAGCCGCGTCACCTGGAAGCTGCGCACCAGCCCCAGCCGCGCCCGCGCCGCCGGCTTGAGGCGCGTGATGTCGGCGCCGGCGAGGCGGATGCTGCCGGCGTCGGGTCGCAGCTGGCCGCCGACGAGGTTGACGAAGCTCGTCTTGCCCGCTCCGTTCGGCCCGATCAGCGCCGTCCTGTCGCCGGCGGCGAGTTCGAGCGACAGGCCGGCCGCCACCCGCACCCCGTCGAAGCGCTTGCTGAGGCCGCGCACTTCGAGCAGCGCGCTCATCGGCCGCGCTCCCGTCCCGGCACGACGAGGCCGGTGAGCCCCTGCGGTGCGAACAGCACTACGCCGATCAGCAGCAGGCCGACGAGCGCCAGCCAGTGGAACGGGCTTATAGCCGCGACGAGGTTCTCGAACCACATGAACACCAGCGTGCCGGCCAGCGCGCCCACCAGCCTGCCCGCGCCGCCCAGCACCAGCATCACCAGCGCCTCCGCCGAGAGCGTGAAGCTCAGCGCGTCGAGCCCCACCACCCGCGTGCTCACCGCCGACAGCGCCCCGCCGAGCCCCGCGACGGCGCCCGCTATGGCGTAGAGCCGCACCAGCGTGCCCGGCACCGAGGCGCCCAGCGCGGCTACCCGCACCTTGTCCTCGGCGATGCCGCGCGCCAGCATGCCGAAGGGCGAGCGCACCAGCACCCTGAGCAGCGCAAAGACGACGACCAGCACCGCCACCGCAAGGATGAAGGCCGTGTGCCCGAACAGGTCGAAGCGGAACAGCCCGAACAGCGGTGCCGGCGCGATCCCCGACAGCCCGTCGCTGCCGCCGGTCAGCGCCGAGGCCTTGTTCGCGGCCTCATGCGCCAGCTCGCCGAGCGCGATGGACAGCACCAGTTGCCCCAGCCCCTTGCCGCGCAGGATGATGGCGCCCGACACCGCCCCCGCCAGCGCCCCGCCGGCGGCGCCGATGCCCAGCATCGCCAGCGGGTCGGTGATGCCGTAGCGGCTCGCCGCGATCCCCGCCGCATAGGCGCCGGCCCCGAACAGCGCCGCATGGCCGAGCGTCGCCACCCCCGCATAGCCGGTGACGAGATCGAGCGACAGCACCAGCAGCATGATCGAGATCATGCGCGTCAGCAGCGCCAGATTGGTCGGCACCAGCGCATAGCCCGCCGCCGCCACCGCGAGGATGCAGCCGATGGCGACGAGGTCGCGCCTCACCTGGCGCGTCCCATGAGGCCGTTGGGGAAGACCGCGACGATGACGATCACGGCGAGGTAGAAGAAGAACGCGCCATATTCGGGCACGAGATAGCGCCCGCTCGTCTCCACCGCGCCGAGCAGCAGGCAGGCGAGCAGCGCGCCGCCGATCGAGCCGGCGCCGCCCACCGCGACGACGACGAGGAAGGTCACCATGTAGCGCAGCGCGTAATAGGGCTCGATGGGCAGGAGCTGCGCCCCCACCACGCCGCCCAGCGCCGCGAGCCCGGTGCCGAGCGCGAAGCTGAGCGCATAGACCAGCGCCGTCCTCACCCCCAGCGCCTCGGCCATTTGCGCATCGTCGACGCTGGCGCGCAGCCGCACGCCGAAGCCGGTGCGCTCGACCAGCACCCACAGCCCCGCCGCCACCGCCAGCCCCACCGCGATGGCGAGGAGCTTGTGCGCGGCGATGCTGCGAAAGCCGATATCCACCGGCCCGCTGAGGAGAGGCGGCAGGGCGATGGTCTTCAGCGTCGGCCCCAGCATGAAATTGGCGACGCCGATGATGACGAAGGTGAGCCCGATGGTCATCAGCACCTGCGTCAGTTCCGAGGCGCCGTAGATGCGCCGGAACAGCCAGCGTTCGAGCGGCACGGCAAGGATCACGGTGCCGGCTACGGCCAGCGCCGTCGCCGCGCCGAAGCCGAGCCCGAGCTGCTGCGTCGCATAGGAGGCGATGTAACCGCCGATCATGGCGAAGGCGCCATGCGCAAGGTTGACGACCTTCATCAGCCCCATCGTCACCGACAGGCCGATGCAGATGACGAACAACACCATGCCGTAGGCGAGGGCGTCGGCACCGATGCTGAGGACTGTCGACATGGGCACGCGCGGGGCGGGGCTCGGCTACGGCAGATGCGCCAGCCCGGGGTCCGTCTGCGCCGCGAACGTCTCGATCTCCGTATTGGCGTAGTTGCCGTCGGCCGCCTTGGTCACCTCGCGCAGATAGATGTTCTGCGTGATGTGGCGGCTTTCGGCATCGATCGTCACCGGCCCGCGCGGACTCGTCCAGCTCAGGCCCTTGACCGCCTCCACGGCCGCCGCCGCATCCTGCCTGCCGCCGGTCGCCGCGATCATCGCGTATATGACATGCATGCCGTCGAACGCGCCCACCGCCGGAAAGCTCAGCTCGGCCTTGTTGCCCCCCAGC
>JBDHTK010000010.1:0-27302 GCA_039808625.1 Devosia sp.
GCGGGCGGCAGACGGCGCGCACCATCCACTTCTTCACCATGCTGTCCTTCGTGCTGTTCTTCGTCACGCATATCGCGATGACGCTGCTGGCCGGCCCCTTCAACGCGCTGCGCGCCATGCTCACCGGCTTTTCGCGCGTGCGCGAGCCGACGGACGACTGACATGGCCTCCTTTTCCCTCAGCCGCCGCAAATTCCTCACCGCCTCGGCCGCGGGTGCCTCGAGCCTCGTGCTCGCCGGCTGCGACCAGTTCGATTTTCTCGGCCAGAGCGACAATGAGGTGCGCAACGTACTCGAGCGCGCCAACACGCTCACCTATCACGCGCAGCGGCTGCTTGCCGGCGAGCAGGCGCTGGCGCGGCTCTACGACGAGTCCGAAATCCGCCAGCCGCAGCGGCCCAACGGCACCAGCGACCCGCGCACCGAAGACTATCTGGCGCTGCAGGCCAGCGGGTTCGCCGACTATCGGCTCACCATCACCGGCCTCGTCGAGCGGCAGCTCAGCTTCTCGCTTGACGAACTGCGCAACATGCCGGCGCAGAGCCAGGTCACGCGGCACGATTGCGTCGAGGGCTGGAGCTGCATTGCCAAGTGGACCGGCACGCGGCTCGGTCCGCTGCTCGATCGGGCGGGGGTGAAGCCGGCGGCGCGCTTTGCCGTCTATCACTGCTACGACGTGATGGGCAGCGGGGCGGGCGGGCCGGAGGTCTATTACGAGAGCTCCGACCTCATCGACGCCCATCACCCGCAGACGATCCTCGCCTATGGCCTCAACAATGCGGTGCTGCCGGTGAGCAATGGCGCGCCGGTGCGGCTGCGCATCGAGCGGGCGCTCGGCTACAAGCAGCCGAAATATCTGCACACCGTCGAGCTGGTGGACTCCTTTTCGCGCTTCGGCCGGGGGCAGGGCGGCTATTGGGAAGACCATGGCTATGACTGGTATGCCGGGATCTGAGCGCGCCCGCGCCTAGGGGTTGCCAGTAGAATTTCGTTAAAGCTTGAGATACCACGCGCCGAGGTCGCGCGGGCACTGCCCGGACGCCTCTGCTAGTCTCGGCCATCGGAAGGTGGCCGATGTATCCGTTCAGGATTTTTCTTCAGCGCAATCGCAAGCTGCTCATGCGGCTCGCGGCTCTCTTCGTGCTCGGCGCGGGGGGCATGGTGGCGGTGCTGCCGCGCGCCGATGCGCATCCGAATGCCGCGAAGGCAGCGGCCGGGCCGCTTGCCCTGCTGCTCGCGCCGCAGCCCGTCGCCAGCCGGCATTTCGCGCTCCTCACGCCGCCGTCGCAGCCCTGACCTGCACGGAGCGGGCTTGCCATGCGGCGCGCCGTGGCCCATATCGTGGGTCAGCCTGACACAAGTTCATGGCGAGCTTCTCTTCTTATCGAGTCTTAGTGCGGTGAGCGGCGAAGTGCCCGGTGACCATTTTTCCGGGTTTGAACGCACCCGCGCGAGCTCTTTCGCCCGATTGCATCCCTATGGGTTCGCGCCGCATGGTCCGGCGCGTCATTGAGGCTATCTACTTGAATCACACGACTTTTTCCACGATGGGCCTGCCGGCCCCGATGCTTGCGGCGCTGACTGCCGCCGGCTTTGCAACGCCTACGGCGATCCAGGCCAAGGCCATCCCGCCGCAGCTCGAAGGCCGCGACATCCTCGGCATCGCCCAGACCGGCTCGGGCAAGACGGCGGCCTTCGGCCTGCCCATCCTCGCCGGCATCGCGGCGCTGAAGGGGCGCCCTAACCCCTTGACGACACGGGCACTTATCCTCGCGCCGACGCGCGAGCTGGCGGTGCAGATCGACGAGGTGCTGCACAAGCTCGCCGCCGGCATGCGGCTCACCACCGTGCTGGTGCTGGGCGGCGTGTCCCGCAACGCGCAGATCCAGAAGCTCGCGCGCGGCGTCGACGTGGTCATCGCCACGCCGGGCCGGCTCACCGACCTCATCCAGGACCGCAAGGTGCGGCTCAACGAGACGCGCTGGCTGGTGCTCGACGAGGCCGACCGCATGCTCGACATGGGCTTCATCGCCCCGGTGAAGCAGATCGCGGCGGCCATCGGACCGCGACGGCAGACCGCGCTGTTCTCGGCGACGATGGCCAAGGAGGTGGCGGAGCTGGCCAAGGGCCTGCTCAACGATCCCATCCGCGTCGAGGCGCAGCCGCCGGCGACGACGGTGGGCACCATCGACCAGCGCGTCATCCTCACCGGCTCGAAGCAGAAGCGCGAGGAGCTCAACACGCTGCTCGCCGACGGGGCGCTCGAGCGGGTGATCATCTTCTCGCGCACCAAGCACGGCGCCGACCGCGTGGCCAAGAACCTCGCCATCGACGGACACGAGGCCGCGGCCATTCACGGCAACAAGAGCCAGAACGCACGTCAGGCGGCGCTCAAGGGCTTCGCGTCGGGCAAGGTGCGCATCCTCGTCGCCACCGACATTGCGGCGCGCGGCATCGACGTGCCCAACATCACGCATGTGATCAACTACGAGCTGCCGGACGATGCGGAGAACTACGTGCATCGCATCGGCCGCACGGCGCGCAACGGTGCGTCGGGTTTCGCCATCACGCTGTGCGACGGCACGGAGCGGGCCAAGCTGCGCGACGTCGAGCGGCTGATCCGGCGCACGCTGCCGACCACGGGCGAGATCCGCGAGCCGGCGGCGATCCAGCCGAAGGCCAAGGTGCCGCATCGCGGGCAGGGACCGCGCCCGGCGGCCGAAAGCCCGCGCAAGCCTCGAAACGGCCGGCATTTTTCGGGAGCGCGCAAAGCGGCCATCAGCGCCCAGCGGGGCGGCGGCCGGACGCCGCGCGCGGCGGCACCGGGTGTAAACGCAAGGTAAAGGCCGAGTTAGGGAACGTTCAACAACCAGCGCGCATTATCTCGGCAATTCAAGCTCTTGAGGCGGAAATGCTGAAAGTCGCGCTGGTTCAGACATTGCCCTTTTCGCCGATGCCGTGCGATGTGGCGACATGACCTCGCTGCAACTCGTCACCCTGTTCGGCCTCGTACTGCTCGTCTTCGCTCTCGGCGCGGCGAGCGCTTTCGTGTGACCTGAGCAGCGAAGACATGGCCTTTCGGGCCAGGTTCTCGACGTCTGATTCCGCGATGGCGAAGGCTGAGTAGCCGATCGACAGATCGAGGCCGCCCTCGCGCTCGCTGGCGATGACGAAGAGCGAGGGACCGAACATGTCGAGCGACACCGCCATCGTCACATCCTCGAGCTCATAGCCGCCATAGTGGCGGCGCAGGCCTGAATCGCCGGCGGTGGTCACGGCAAGGCCGTCGATGCGGCGGCGATGGGCGAGGGTCGGGCGCAGCTCCGCACGGTAGACATCGAAGCCGTAGAGCTTGAGGATGCTGGCCGAGGCCTGGTTGCGCGCCAGGGTCGAGATGAGCCGGAACGAAGCGTCGCGTGCCGTGGCCCAGAAATCGTCGCCGATGGCGTGGCGGGTGCGCAGGATGTCGATGTAGCAGCCATAGGTTTCGGCCGGCAGCGCCGGCTTCATCAGGCGGCGCAGGTCTATGGTGGTCAGCACCGTCATGGCCTCGAGGCCGTAGCTGTCGCGCATGGCGGTGAGAAAGGCGGCGGTGACGGCGCCGTGCAGCGTCGTACGGTTGGCGGCGATCGCCGCCTTGAGCGCGGCGGTGGCGTCGGCGGCGAGACGGCGCGTGAGGATGCGCGTCTCGTTCTTCGGCCGGGGCACCGGCCGGTTGGGCAGGCGCAGGGCCGGGATATAGCCTTCGGTGCCGCTGTCGGGCTTTCGGGGCAGGCCGGCTTCGAGCGGCGGCGGCAGGGTGGTGTGGAGCGGCGGCGTAGACGGTGCGGCTGCCGGATCGGCCAGATACTCCAGCAATTGCCGGCTCAGCATGTTGCCCGACTGCGCGTCGAGCGTCGCATGGTCGGCGGCGATGACGATGTGGGTGCGGTCGGCCTCCGGCGCCTGCCGCACCAGCGTGACGCGCAGGCGCGGGTGGCGCCCGCGCCGGATCGGCGTGCGCAGCTCATGGGCGAGGACAGCGCGCCACGCCTCGGGGTCGGGATCGTCGACGACATGCAGCGGCACCTCGGTGGTGCCGCCGAGCACGAACCAGGGCTGGCGGTAGACGAAGGGCGGCATGGGGCGAAAGACCGGCCTGCCATAGCGTATGTGGGCGCGCAGGAGGGGATGACGGGTCTGCAGGAAGGCCAGCGCGGCGCGCACGGCGTCGGGCGCGAGGGCGCCGCGCACATGCAGCACGCAGGTGGCGATGAGCCCGCCATAGGCGTGCAGGTAGTTCAGCAGGCGCTCCTGCTCGCCGAGCTTGCGGGTTTGGCTCAACCGGGTCCCTCCGTCACCGCGACGCCTTTGTTCTCGGACAGAAACGCTATATCAGGACGAAAAGGCGGCAGGAGGATTAATGAGCCGATACGAGCAGGCGATCCTCGAGCACATTTCGGGCGTGGTCGCCGAAGCCGGCGGCCCGGCGGTAACCCGCGACACACGGCTGCTGGAAGCCGGCCTGCTCGATTCGATCAGCCTCGTGCAACTCGTGCAGTTCCTCGAAGCGCGGTTCGGCATCCGGATTCCCGACGAGGATGTGGGACCCGAGCTGTTCGAGACGCCGGCCTCGGTCGCCGCGTATGTCGCGGCACGGGCGAACTAGAGTCTCGCACGCAGCAGCTTGCCGGTGGCGCTTTTCGGCAGCGCCTCGCGAAAGACGATCTCGGTGGGCACCTTGTGCGACGACAGCCGCGCGCGAACGTAGGCGATGACGGCGTCGGCGGTGAGGTCGGCGCGGCGCACGACATGGGCGCAGAGGCGGTGGCCGGCGCGGGAGTCGGGAATGCCGGTCACCGCCGCCTCGGCAATGCTGGGATGCGCCGCCAGCACGGCCTCGATCTCGATGGGGTCGATCTTGTAGCCCGACACCTCGATCAGCAGCTTGCTGCGGCCACGGATGACGATACGGCCCTCGGCATCGAACGCCGCGAGGTCACCGGTGCGGAACCAGCCGGCCTCGTCGAAGGCTTCGGCATTGGCGGCGGAATTGTCGAGATAGCCTTGCATCAGCGACGACGAGCGCACCAGCAATTCCCCCACATCGGGGCCGAGCCCGGTGTCGAGCGGTGCGAGGCGCACCCTCGCGTCGCCGGCGGGCGGGCCGACGGAGGCCCAACTCGCATCGGGGTCGGTCGAGCCATTATGCGCGACCATGATGGTTTCGGTCGCGCCATAGGATTGGCGCAGCGGCACGCCGAAGCGGTCGCGGAAGGCCTCGAAGGTCTCGCGCCTGAGCGCGGCGCCGCCCGAAAAGGCGAGGCGCAGGCCGAGGGCGAAGGCGCCCGGCTGCGTCACCAGTGCCTCGTACATGGCGGGCACGGCGCCGATGATGGTGACGCGCTGCGCCCCCATGGCCTCGAGCAGCTTGCGCCGCGACAGGGCGAGGGGCAGGGGATCGCGCCAGTAGAGCGTCGTCCCAGCGCCGCATAGCACGTCCATGACGCCCATGAGGAAGCCCATCGCGAAATTGGGCGGCAGGATATTCACCATCCGGTCGTCGGGCTGCAGGCGCCAGGCGCCGCTGGTACGCTCGCCATCGGCGATGAGCTCGGCATGGGTGTGCGGCACGATCTTGGGCAGGCCGGTCGAGCCGGAGGAGAAGAGGTAGAGCGCCGGCGTGCTGCCGGGCAGGTCCGGCAGGCGCGCCGGGGCGCGCTCGATGTCGGCCAGCGCAGCCGTACTGAAGAGAGGCGCGGCGGGAGCGACATCGGCGATGAGCGCGGCGGCGGCCTCGGCCTGGGCGGGAGCGGCCACAACGGCAGCGAGCCCGGTGGTCCTGGCCAGCGCGGCCAGCTCGGCGCGCCTGGCGGTGAGGCCGAGCGGCATGGCGATGGCGCCGAGCGCGAAGAGGGCGTGGGCGACGACGAAAATATCGGGCGAGTTGGGGACGAGGAGGGCGACGACGCTGCCCGGCCCGATGCCGCGCTCGGCAAGGCCGGCGGCCAGCCGCTCAACGCGCTCGGCCAGGGCGGCGTAGGAAAAGAACGCGTCGCCTTCCGCAACGCCGCTGGTCGCGGGCGCGGTGGCGGCGATGTGGCGGAGCCGGGCGTTGATCATGGCGCGCGTGCCTCGCCGCCTCAGGCCAGGGGAATGCCCTTGGCGCCCTTGCCGGCCTGATAGATGGCGCTCAGATCGGCGTAGAGGGCGGTCAGGTCGTCGACGCGGGCGACGAGGCGCTCGCGCGCGCCGCGGTCGAGGCCGGCGATGAGCTGCACGATGGAGTGGCTGGTGAAGAAGGCGTTGCGGCGATTGTAGTAGTCGCGCGCCGCCGGCACCGCGTCCTGGCCCGGATCAGGGACGGCGAAGACCTCGCGCAGAATGCGGATGTCGTGCGGAATGTCGAAGGCGTCGCGCGTGTCTTCATAGGAGAAGAGGTAGTAGAAATTGTCGAAGCCGCTCCAGGTGATGCCGGAGAGGCAGAGCGAGCACGGCTCGTGCGTGGTGAGAAAGAGGCAGTCCTTGGGGTCCGGCCGGCTCTCCCGCGGCAGGCGATAGAAGGCGTTGATGGCCGAGATCTCGCCGTGGAGGAGCGGGTTCACCGTCTCGTTGTTGACGTCGGCGACGAGAAGCGAGAGGTCCGCCTTGTTGAGGATGGCGGCGCCGAAGATCTTGTCGCCCTCGACGATGCGCCTGCGGCTCAGCGGCGCGAGATCGAGCTCGATGACATCGAGCAGGCGGGAGAGCAGGGCAGCGGTGTCCATCGGGGCGGTCCTCAGGTGGCGGCGCGCACGAGCCACGGCACGTCGAAGTGGTGTTCTTCGAGATTGACGCCCTCACCGCCGCGATCGACGCATAGGAACCGCGCATCGGCGATGAGCGGGGTGAGCACCCCGTGCCAGGTGGCGATGGCGATGTTGACGCCCTGGTCCGGGCCAGTGAGGAAGGCGCGCGGGGTGCCGGGCGTGCCGGCCTCGTCGGGCGCCACGACGACGAGGAAGGGATGCGGGTCGAGCGGGTAGAAGGCCTGGCTGCCGAGCGGGTGGCGCTCGACCATGCCGAGCATCAGCGGCAGGTCGAAATGGCGGGCATGCATCAGCGAGATCAGCGGGCGCGCGGCGGGGCCGTCAAGCTCGATGCGGGCGAGGTCGTGGTAGCGCTCGCAATTGCCGGCGTTGATCGGGTAGTGCGCCGCGCCGGCGGCCTCGATCACCTGGCCGAAGGGCGCGAAGGCTTCGCGCGTCAGCGGTTCGGTGACGATGGTGCGGCTCATGGTGCGAGCGTACCGAACAGGCGCAGGCGCGAGACGCCGCCATCGGGGAAGATGTTGAGCCGCACATGGGTCACCGGCCCGAGGGCGTTGACGGCGTCGTAGGTGTGGATGGCGTCGGCGGTCAGCTTCTGCGGGCCGAGGAGCTCGGGCCAGAACATCGAGGCGGTGACGATGGAGTCGGTGAGGTTGCCGCGCGTGTTGCCCATGTCGGCGGCGAGCAGCGAGAAGCTCTCGGGGAAATTGCCCTTGTAGTGGGCGGTGTCGAGCTCGACGGCCTCGACGAGGCCGCGGGCGCCGAGGGCGACGACGAGCCAGTCATTGCCGGGGGTGCGGCGGCGGCGGGTTTCCCAGCCATCGCCCATGTCGAGGCCGCGGCCGGGGGTGAGCACGCGATGCATGGCGCCGTAGTGGGTGTCGGACCAGGCGATGATGCGGCCGCCATTGAGGCCGGAGGCGAGGTCCAGCCGCTTGCCGCGCTGCGCCGCGACGTCGATGTGCGGCGTGCCGTAGACGCGCAGCCGGGCGACGCCGCCATCGGGGTAGATGTGGAGGCGGATGTGGGTCCACACCTTGTCGGACGCGACCGGCAGGAGGTGATGGGCCGAGGGGCCGAGCGGCGTCATGGGGACGAGCTCGGTCCAGGCGGTTTCGTCGTCCGGGTCGCCGGCGACGGCGCAGGCTTCGAGGCTCGCGGCCGGCGGGTAATTGCCGGTGAAGTGCGAGGTATCGACGTCGATGCCGGCGATGGTCCCGGGGGCGGCGAGGCGGACGACGGCGTGGTCGTGGCCGGGGCCGCGGCGGCGGCGGCTTTCCCAGCCGTCCATCCACTTGCCGTGGTCGTCGTAGCGGTCGGGGTAGAAGACGGCCGGGGCGTCGGCGAGCATGCGCGAGACGTCGGCGAAGAAGTCGTCGGTGGCGCCGAGCGCGGCGGCGCCGAGGCCGGCGGAGGCGAGGTTGACGGCGTTGCGGGCGAAGTCGGGCAGGTCGGCGGCGGACATCGAGGCTTTCCGGGGTGGTTTTCCTCTGGATAGCCGGAAACGCCGGGCAGCGGAAGCGGGCGTCAGTGGCGGCGCGGCTCGAGGCTGGCTTCCAGGGCGACGAGCTTTTCGACGGCGAGCGCGGCGTAGGGGCCGATCCAGCGCGCGTGGATGTCGCGGATGGGGAGCGGGTTCAGGTGGTTCCAGCGCTCGCGGCCGCGGCGCGTGACGAGCACGAGGCCGGCCGCCTCGAGCAGCCTCAGATGCTGCATCACCGTGCAGCGGTCGAGCGGGTGGAACAGCGTGCACAGCTCGCCCGTGGTGCGCGGATGGTCCTTGAGCGCGTCGAGCAGGCGGCGGCGAACCGGCGCGGCAAGGGCCCGGAAAACGGCATCTTCAGCGGCGTCGGTTGACATGTTATAAATCTATAACATAATTTGGCGCCGGACAAGGAGGACGCGATGGAGCGGACGCTGAGATTTCAGGTGAGCGGACGCATTGCGCGGCCGGCGCACGACGTGTTCGAAGCGGTGGCGGACCCCGCGCAGCTATCGCAGTTCTTCACCACGGGCGGCGCGGCAGGGCGGCTCGAGCCCGGGTCCACCGTGACGTGGGATTTTCACGATTTCCCCGGCGCGTTTCCGGTGCGGGTGATCGAGGTCGTGCCGGACCGGAAGATCGTTCTGGCATGGGGTGCGGCCGACGATTCACCGGAGGGCGAGACGCTGCCGGCGCATGATACGACCGTGACGATGAGCTTCGAGCCGCTCGAGGACGGGCGCACGCTGGTGACGATCAGCGAGGAGGGCTGGCGCGATACGCCGAAGGGCCGCAAGGCGGCGTTCGGCAATTGCGAGGGCTGGACCGGCATGCTGTGCGCCATGCGCGCGTGGCTGGAGCACGGGCTGCATTTCCGGCAGGGCTTTTACGCCTAGGCGGAGGCTCGCAGGTCGGCGGTGATGGCGCCGTATTGCAGCAGCTCGGCGTCGTGCGCGGGCTCACGGAAGGTCTCGGCGAGCGCGTCGCGCTGCCAGGCCTGCATGGGCGGCAGCGCCAGCAGGCGCTCGGCATAGGCGCGCGACGTGGGGCTTACGGGCGGATCGTAGGTCTGGATGCGGAAGGCGACGGGCGCGTAGAAGGCGTCGACGGCGGTAAAGGCGGAGCCGGCGAGGTAGGGGCCGCCGAAGCGGTCGAGACCGTCCTGCCAGAGCGCGTCGAGGCGGGCGAGGTCGCGGGAAAGGCCGTCCGGGACGGCTTTGAGCTTGACGCGTACGCCGACGTTCATGGTGCACCAGGTGCGCAGCTGCGAGAAGCCGGCATGCATCTCGGCGGCGGCGCTGCGGGCCCAGGCGCGGGCCGGCTCGGCCGACGGCCAGACGCCGTGATGGCGGTCGGCGAGGTATTCGACGATGGCGAGCGATTCCCACACGGTCCAGTCGCCGGTGTCGAGTGCCGGCACGAGGCCGGAAGGCGTGAGGGCGCCGAAGCCGGCGCCGGGCGCCGGCAGGTGGTGGAGCTTTTCGGTGAACGGGATGCCGAGCATTTCGAGCAGCAGCCAGGGGCGCAGCGACCAGCTCGAATAGTTCTTGTCGGCAATATGCAGGGTGTACATGTCAGGCCTCCGGCAGCAGCGCGCGCAGCCGCAGCAGGGCTATGCGCTCCACCTGGGCACAGGCGGCGCGGAACTCGGCCCCGGCCGAATTGTCGAGGCGCGCCTGCATGGCGGCGAGAATCATCGCCTTGGTGTTGTCGCGCACGGCGATGATGAAGGGGAAGCCGAATTTTTCGACATAGGCGGCGTTGAGGCGCTGGAATTCGGCGCGCTCGGCGTCGGTGAGGGCGTCGAGGCCGGCCGAGGCCTGCTCGGCGGTCGAGGCTTCGGTGAGGCGGCGCGCCTCAGCCAGCTTGCCGGCAAGGTCGGGGTGGGCGCGCAGCACGGCGAGGCGCTCGGCTTCGCTTGCCATGCGGAACTGGTTGCGCAGGGCGAAGTGGAGGCCGGAGGCGGTGTCGTTGGCGGGGGCCAGCTCACCGTCGAAGGCGCGCTCGGCGATCCAGGCCGAATGCTCGAAGATCGAGCCGAATGTTTCGACGAAAGCAGCGCGGTCCATCTGCGAGGGAACGAGGGCAGGCACCACATAGGGGTGGTGCTCGGCCCAATGGCGGGCGATGTCGATGCGGCGGGCGATCCAGACTTTTTCGCGGGCGCGGATGTAGTCGATGAAGCGCTTGAGGCCCATGAAGCGGCCGGGCATGCCGACCAGCCGGCAATGCAGGCCAAGCGTCATCATCTTGGGCGCGCCACGGCGGCCTTCCTCGTAGAGGCAGTCGAAACTGTCCTTGAGGAACTGGAAATATTCCTCGCCGGTGTCGAAGCCGGGCGCGGTGACGAAGCGCATGTCGTTGGCGGCGAGGGTGTAGGGGATGATGAGCTGGGCGCGGCCCCGGTGCGGGCGCCAGTAGGGCAGATCGTCGTCGTAGGTGTCGGAGATGTAGGCGAAGCCGCCCTCCTCGGAGACGAGATCGACGGTGTTGAGCGAGGAGCGGCCGGTGTACCAGCCGAGCGGCCGCTCGCCGGTGGCGATGGTGTGCAGGCGAATGGCCTCGGCGATGGCGGCGCGCTCGTCTTCGGGCGCCATGTCCTTGTGCTGGATCCATTTGAGGCCGTGGCTGGCGATCTCCCAGCCGGCCTCCTGCATGGCGGCGAGCTGCTGGGGCGCGCGCATGAGGGCGGTGGCGACGCCGTAGACGGTGAGCGGGATGTCGTGCTCGGTGAACAGCCGCCACAGGCGCCAGAAGCCGGCGCGGGCGCCGTATTCGTACATCGATTCAACGTTGGCGTGGCGCTGGCCGGGCCAGGGCTGGGTGCCGATGACGTCGGAGAGGAAGGCCTCGGAGGCGTCGTCGCCGTGGAGGATGTTGTTCTCGCCGCCCTCCTCGTAGTTGAGGACGATCTGCACGGCGACGTGGGCGCCGCCCGGCCAGCGGGGATCGGGAGTCGAACGGCCGTAGCCGAGCATGTTGCGGGGATAGCGCATCGCGGCACCTTGACGCTGCGGAAAGGTCTGCCGCTTGTTAGCGCAATTGTGGACCAAACGGTAAAATTTTGGCGGGCACCCCCTTGGATTGTGCGAAATTATTGCTGATAGTCGGCCTGAACTTCTGAGAAAGTGACGGAAAATGTCGGGTTCCGGCTGCCTGACGACACATGTCCTCGACACCATGCACGGCACGCCCGCCGCCGGCATGCGATTTGATCTGGTGGCATGGCACGGCGACCACGGCCATATCCTCCACACCGGCACGACCAATGCGGACGGCCGGGCCGACGGGCCGCTGCTCGAGGGTGAGGCGTTCCAGTTGGGCACCTATGAACTGGTGTTTCAGGTCGGCGCCTATTTCGCGGCGCGCGGCGTGCAGCCGGCGACGCCGTTCCTCGACGAGGTGCCGGTGCGCTTCACGCTGAGCGAAGAGGCGCATTATCACGTACCGCTGCTCGTCTCGCCCTACAGCTATTCGACCTACAGGGGGAGTTGATGGCAGGGGCGCTGCGCTTCGTGCTCAATGACGAGGATGTCGCGATCACCGAGATCGGGGCGACGGAGACGCTGCTGGATTATCTCAGGCTGACGCGGCGGCTGCGCGGCTCCAAGGAAGGCTGCGCCGAGGGCGATTGCGGGGCGTGCACGGTGCTGGTGGGGCGGCTCAGGGGCGGCACGCTGGTCTATGAGACGGTCAATGCCTGCATCTGCTTCATGGGCATGCTGCACGGCACCCATGTCGTCACCATCGAGCATCTGAGCGCGCCCGAGGGGCCGCTGCACCCGGTGCAGCAGGCGATGGTGGACCTGCATGGCACCCAGTGCGGCTTCTGCACGCCGGGGTTCGTGATGTCCCTCTATGCGCTGTGGATGCGCACGGCGGCGCCGACGGTGCTGCAGATCGAGGCGGCGCTGCAGGGCAATCTCTGCCGCTGCACCGGCTATGCGCCGATCGTGCGGGCCGGGCTGGCGATGGCTGGCTATGGCGAGGTGGCGGCCGACCCGCTGGTCGTGCATCGCGCCGCGATGACGGCGCGGCTCGCAGCCATCGCCGGCACCGCCGTGGATATCGGCGAGGGCAGGAACCGCCTCGTCGTGCCGGCGAGTGTCGATGAGCTGGCGGCGCTCTATGCGGCCAATCCGGGCGCGACGCTGGTGAGCGGGGCGACCGATGTGGGCCTGTGGGTCACGAAGTTCATGCGCGACATCGGCCCGATGATCTTCATCGGCCACCTGCCGGAGTTGCACGCGATCAGCGAAACCGACGGGGCGCTGGTGCTGGGCGCGGGCGTCACCTACTCCGAGGGCGAGGCGGCGGTGCTGCGCCACTTCCCGCAACTTCGCGAGTTGTGGCCGCGCATCGGCGGCGAGCAGGTGCGCAATGCCGGCACCATCGGCGCCAATATCGCCAATGGCTCGCCCATCGGCGACACGCCGCCGCCGCTGATCGCGCTCGGCGCGCGCATCACGCTGCGGCGCGGCGACAGCCGGCGCGAGGTGAAGCTGCGCGACTATTTCATCGCCTATGGCAAGCAGGACCGCGAGCCGGGCGAGTTCGTCGAGAGCGTGACCATCCCGTACCTGCCGGTGGGTGAGAAATTCGCCTGTTACAAGGTGACCAAGCGGCGCGACGAGGACATTTCGGCGCTGTGCGGTGCGTTCCGCATCTTCGTCAACGACGATGGCGTGGTCGGCATGGCCCGCATCGCCTTCGGTGGCATGGCGGCGACGCCCAAGCGCGCCAGGGCGGTGGAGGCGGCGCTGGTGGGCCGGCCGTGGACGGCGGCGACCATCGAGGCTGCGCTGCCGGCCTTCGCCACGGACTACCAGCCGCTGAGCGACATGCGCGCCAGCGCCGAATACCGATCGCTGGCGGCCCAGAACCTGTTGCGGCGCTTCTTCGCCGAGACGACAGGAACGGCCGAGCGGCTGAGCAAGGCGGTGGCATGATGAACAAGCTCGACGTCAAGCCGATCGCGGGACGGCTGCACGAGCCGACGCCGCACGATTCGGCGGCCAAGCAGGTGGCGGGGCGGGCCGAATATGTCGACGACCTGACCGAGCCGGCCGGCACGCTGCACGCCTATCTGGGGCTGTCGAGCCGGGCCCATGCCGAGATCGTCGCCATCGACCTCGAGGCGGTGCGCCAGGCGCCGGGCGTCGTCGGCGTATTGACGGCCGCGGACGTGCCGGGGGTCAACGACCTCAGCACCGTGCACAAGCACGACGAGCCGGTCTTCGCCTCCGGCACGGTCAGCTATTGGGGGCAGTCGCTGTTCTGCGTGGTGGCCGAGACACGGGCGGCGGCGCGGCGCGCGGCGCGGCTGGCCAAGATCGAGTATCGCGACCTCGCGCCGGTGCTCTCCATCGCCGACTCCGTTGCCGCCGGCGGGCGGCTGGTGACCGAACCGCTGACGCTCCAGCGCGGCGATGTCGAGGCGGGACTGGCCAGGGCGAAGCATCGGGCGCGCGGGCGCGTGACCATTGGCGGGCAGGAGCATTTCTACCTCGAAGGGCAGGTCGCGCTGGCGGTGCCGGGCGAGGACAATGAGGTGACGCTGCACGTCTCGTCGCAGCATCCGACCGAAATCCAGGTGATCGTGGCGCAGGTGCTGAACGTGCCCCACGCGGCGATCACGGTCAACATGCGACGCATGGGCGGCGGCTTCGGCGGCAAGGAATCGCAGGGCAACCTGTTTGCGGCGACGGCGGCGCTGGCAGCCACGAAATTCCGCCGCGCGGTGAAAATCCGGCCCGACCGCGACGACGATTTCCAGATCACCGGCAAACGCCACGATTTCGTCGTGGACTACGATGTGGGGTATGACGACGACGGGCGCATCGCGGCCGTGCAGGCGAGCTTCGCGGCACGCGCCGGCTGGTCGGCGGACCTCAGCGGGCCGGTGACCGACCGCGCGCTGTTCCACTGCGACAACGCCTATTACTATCCGGCAGTGCGGGTGAACTCGCTGCCGCTGTTCACCAACACGCAGTCCAACACGGCGTTCCGCGGCTTCGGCGGGCCGCAGGGGCTGATCGCCTGCGAGCGCTGGATCGAGCACATCGCCTATGCGCTGGGCAAGGATCCGCTCGAGGTGCGCAAGGCCAATTTCTACGGCACCACCGACCGCAACGTGACGCCCTATCACCAGACGGTGGAGGACAACATCATCCACCGCGTGGTCGAGGATCTGGAACAGAGTTCCGACTATCAGCGGCGGCGGCAGGAGATTCTCGCCTACAACCGCACGCATACGATGCTGAAGAAGGGCATCGCGCTGACGCCGGTCAAGTTCGGCATCTCGTTCACGGCGACCTGGCATAACCAGGCGGGGGCGCTGGTGCATGTCTATCGCGACGGTTCCGTGCATCTCAGCCATGGCGGCACGGAGATGGGGCAGGGGCTGCACATCAAGGTGGCGCAGGTGGTGGCCGACGCCTTCGGCGTCACCGTGGCGCAGGTGAAGATCAACGCCACCAACACCGGCAAGGTGCCGAACACCTCGGCGACGGCGGCGTCGTCGGGCACCGACCTCAACGGCATGGCGGCGCTCGACGCCTGCAACCAGATCAAGGCGCGCATGGCGGCACATGCGGCGCATCTCTACGAGGTCGAGCCCGGCGAGGTGCGCTGGGAGTTCGGGGGACTGCGCGCCGGGCAGCGCTTCGTGCCGTTCGCGGAGCTGGCCGAGGCGTGCTGGCTGGGGCGGGTGCAGCTTTCGGCGGCCGGCTTCTATGCGACGCCGAAGATCCACTGGAACCGCGAGACCGGCACGGGGCATCCGTTCTACTATTTCGCCTATGGCGCGGCGTGCGCCGAGGTGACCATCGACACGCTCACCGGCGAGTACCAGGTGGACCGCGCGGACGTGCTGCAGGACGTCGGCCGCTCGCTCAATCCGGCCATCGACATCGGGCAGGTGGAGGGTGGGTTCGTGCAGGGCTATGGCTGGCTCACCAGCGAGGAATTGTGGTGGGACGGCAAGGGGCAGCTCAGGACGCACGCGCCCTCGACCTACAAGATCCCGGTGGCCTCGGACGCGCCGCGCGAGTTCAACGTGCGGCTGGCCGAATGGTCGGTGAACAAGGAGGCGGCCATCGGCCGCTCGAAGGCGGTGGGCGAGCCGCCGCTGTGCCTCGGTTATGCCGTGGTCGAGGCGCTGTCGATGGCGGTGGCGTCGGTGGCCGACTATCGCGTGCACCCCAATCTCGACATGCCGCTGACGCCCGAGCGCGTGCTGATGGGGGTCGAGCGGCTGCGACGGGAGCAGGCGGCGTGATGCGCTCCGGCGGGCTCGTGCGTTTCGTCGCCGGCCAGCCGGCGGCCATCGTTGCCGAATTGACGCGGGTGCGCGGCTCGAGCCCGCGCGAGGAGGGCGCCTTCATGCTGGTGGCGCCGACGGCTCTGTTCGGCACCATCGGCGGCGGGGCGCTCGAGCACATGGTGGTGCTGCGTGCCCGGCAGGCGCTGCGCGACGGGCTGCCGCCGGACGTTCTCGACGTGCCGCTCGGGCCCGAGATCGGGCAATGCTGCGGCGGCCGCGTGGAGGTGGCGCTCAGGGTGCTGACGCCGGCGCTGGCCGACGCGCTCGGCGAGCGGCTGCGGGCGGCCGAGGCCGGCTGGCCGCATGTCCATGTGTTCGGCTCGGGACACGTGGGCAAGGCGCTGGTGCGGGCGCTGGTGCCGTTGCCGCTCAACCTGCATGTGATCGACACGCGGCCGGACGAATTGCACGACCTGCCCGAGGCGGTGGAGGCGAAGGCGGTGCCAATGCCGGAGGCGGTGGTGCGGGCGGCACCCAGGGGCAGCGGCTACGCCATTCTCACCCACGATCACGCGCTGGATTTCCTGATCGCGGCGGAGGCGCTCAAGCGGGCCGACTCGCCCTATGTGGGAATGGTGGGCAGCCGCACCAAGCGGGCGCGGTTCGCGAGCTGGTATCGGGCCGAGGGCGGCAGCGAGGCGGCGCTCGCCCGGCTGGTGCTGCCCATCGGGGCGCTGGGGCTGGCCGACAAGCGGCCGGAAGTGATTGCCGCTTTGGCGGCGGCCGAAATTATGGTCAAGATGGGCCGCGGGGAGGCCGCTGACATGCATATGGACGAGACGATACCGGGAGTCGCTGTTGACTGACGCCGCACCGCGCCTCAGCCTCAAGGGCATCACCAAGCGGTTTCCCGGCGTACTGGCCAATGACGACGTGTCGTTCGAGGTCAAGGCGGGCGAAATCCACGCCCTGCTTGGGGAGAACGGGGCCGGCAAGTCGACGCTGGTCAAGATGATCTACGGCATCCTGCAGCCGGATGCGGGCGAAATCCTGTGGAACGGCGAGCGGGTCAGCGTGTCCAATCCCAAGGCTGCGCGGCGGCTCGGGATCGGCATGGTATTCCAGCATTTCTCGCTGTTCGAGGCGATGACGGTGCTGGAGAACATCGCGCTCGGCATGGACACGAAAATTCCGGCGCGCGAGCTCGAGGGCCGCATCCGCGCGGTGATGACGCAGTACGGGCTGAAGCTCGATCCGCAGCGCGTCGTCGCCGACCTGAGCGTGGGCGAGCGGCAGCGCATCGAGATCGTGCGGGCGCTGCTGCTGAAGCCGAGCCTGCTCATCATGGACGAGCCCACCTCGGTCTTGACGCCGCAGGAGGTGGAGCAGCTTTTCGTGGTGCTGCGGCAACTGGCCAGCGAAGGCTGCTCGATCCTCTACATTTCGCACAAGCTGCACGAGATCAAGGCGCTGTGCGACACGGCGACGATCCTGCGCGGCGGGCGGCTGGTCGACACCTGCAACCCCAAGGTCGAAACGTCGCGCTCGATGGCCGAAAAGATGATCGGCGGCAGCCTCAAGTCCATCGAGAAGCCGGCGGGGCGGACGTTCGGCGCCGAGAAGTTCGTCGTCAAGCATCTGAGCGTCGCCGGCGCGGGGCATTTCGACGTGCCGCTGCGCGACGTCAGCTTCGCCGTGCGGGCGGGCGAAATCTTCGGCGTCGCGGGCGTCGCCGGCAACGGCCAGACGGCGCTGCTGCTGGCGCTGAGCGGCGAGACGCCGGTGGACGACGCCACGGCCATCTGCATCGACGGCCAGCAACTGGGACGGCTGGGTGCCAGGCAGCGCCGGCTCAAGGGACTGGCGAGCGTGCCCGAGGAGCGCAACGGGCATGCGGCCGTGCCCGACTTCACGCTCAGCGACAACGCCGTGCTGACAGCGCGCGACCGGCTGGGGCTGGCGGTCTCCGGGCTGATCCGGCCGCGGGCGGCGAAGAAATATACCGGCGACGTGATCGCCGCCTTCGCCGTGAAGACGACGGGCGCCGAGGCGGTGGCAGGATCGCTGTCGGGCGGCAATTTGCAGAAATACATCATGGGTCGCGAAATCCTGCAGAAGCCGGGCGTGCTGGTGGTGAGCCAGCCGACCTGGGGCGTCGATGCCGGCGCCGCGGCGGCCATCCACCAGGCGCTGGTGGACCTTGCGGCGACGGGCTCGGCCATCGTCGTCATCAGTCAGGACCTCGACGAACTGCTCAGCCTCTGCGACACGCTGGCGGTGATCAATGACGGCCGGCTCAGCCGGCCAATGGCGGTCGCCGGCGCCAATATCGAGGAGATCGGGCTGCTGATGGGCGGCATTCACGGGGACATGGAGACCGCCGATGCAGCTTAGGCTCGAAAAGCGGCCCGAGCCGAGCAAGCTGCTGCAGGTCGTGACGCCGGTGGCGGCGGTGCTGCTCACCATGGTGCTTGGCGCCGTCGCGTTCTCGGCGCTCGGTTATGACGGGCTCGGCGCGGTGCGCGAAATCTTCATCTCGCCGCTGGCCATCTCGTACAAATGGCAGGACCTGGCGGTGAAGGCCGCGCCGCTCATCATCATCGCGGTGGGCCTGTCGATCGCCTATCGCGCCAATGTGTGGAACATCGGCGCCGAGGGCCAGTACATCGTCGGCGCCATCTGCGGCACGGGCATCGGCATCCTCACCAACGACATGACCGGCTGGTGGATCATGCCGCTGATGATGCTGGCCGGGGCGGCGGGCGGCGCCGCCTACGCAGCGGTGCCGGCGCTGCTGCGCGTGCGCTTCAACGTCAACGAGATCCTGACGACGCTGATGCTGACCTATGCGTCGGTCTATCTGCTCAACTACCTGCTGGCCGGGCCGTTCAAGAGCCCCACCTCGATGGGCCAGCCGCAGACCGTGCTGATGAGCGCCGAGCAGACGCTGCCCTACATCATTCCGGGCACCATCGTGCAGCTCAACGCGCCCATCGCCATCGTGGTGGCGTTGGCGGTGTGGCTGGTGTTCTCGCGCTTCGTCTTCGGCTTCCAGATCCGCGTGGTCGGCTCGGCGCCGCACGCGGCGCGCTATGGCGGCTTTTCGGCCGACCGCACCATCTGGCTGGCGATGCTGATCTCGGGAGGGCTCGCGGGCTTCGCCGGCATCCTCGAGGTGATGGGGCCGGTGGGCCGGCTGATCCTGCAGTTTCCTGCCAATTACGGGTTCACGGCCATCATCGTGGCGTTCCTCGGGCGGCTGCATCCGCTCGGCGCGATCCTTGCCGGTATCATGATCGCCATCACTTTCGTGGGGGGCGAGATGGCGCAGATCACCATCGCGCTGCCCTTCGCGGCGGTGGGCATCTTCCAGGCGATGATGCTGTTCCTGATCCTCGCCAGCGACCTGCTGGTGCGCTATCGCATCCGTGTCGTCCGTCCTGGCGAGGTGCCCGCATGAGCCTCGATCTCGTCATCGCCATCATCGTCACCATCGCCGCGGTGGCGACGCCGATCCTGCTCGCGGCGCTGGGCGAGCTGGTGGCGGAAAAGAGCGGCGTGCTCAACCTCGGCGTCGAGGGCATGATGCTCATCGGCGCGGTGATCACCGTGGCGGTGACGCTGGGCACCGGCAACCATCTCCTCGCCATCGTGTGCGCGGCGCTGGCGGCGGCGGCGGCGGCGATGATCTTCGGCGTGCTGACGCTGACGCTGTCGGCCAACCAGGTGGCGACGGGCCTGGCGCTGACCATCCTCGGCACCGGCTTTTCGGCGCTGTTCGGGCAGCCCTATACCGGCAAGAGCGTGCCGATCCTGCGCTCGCCGTTTCCGCCGGAGCTGGCGGCCGACCCGTTCTGGCGCGTGCTGTTCGGGCATCCGCCGCTGGTCTATTTCGCGCTCCTCATGGTGGTGGCGGTGTGGTGGTTCCTCGGCCGCACGCGGGCCGGGCTGATCCTGCGCGCGGTGGGCGAGAACGACCTCAGCGCGCATTCGATCGGCTATCCGGTGATCGGGGTGCGCTATCTGGCGGTGGCCTTCGGCGGCGCCATGGCGGGCATCGGGGGGGCGTGCTTCCCGCTGATGCTGACGCCGCAATGGGTGGAGCGGCTGACCAGCGGGCGCGGCTGGATCGCGCTGGCGCTGGTGGTGTTCGCCTCATGGCGGCCGTTCCGGCTGCTGGGCGGCGCCTATTTCTTTGGCTTCATGATGATCTTCGAGATCTATGCGAAGTCGAACAGCGCCTTCCGCTTCCTGCCTTCCGAATTCTGGGCGGCGCTGCCGTATCTGGCGACCGTCCTCGTGCTCGTGCTGATCTCGCTGCGCCGCAGCGGCAGCACCTCCGCTCCGGCCTGCCTGGGCAAACCGTTCGTCGCGACGGCCTAGACAGGCTAAACCAACGTCTACCGGGAACGTCAAACAGGAGAATGCAATGACGCCGTTCAATCGACGCACAATGATCAAGATCGGTGGCGCCGCCGCCGCGCTGCCGCTCTTGGGGTCGCGCGCCTTCTCGCAGGAAAAGCTGAAGGTCGGCTTCGTGCTGATTGGCACGCCCGACGACAATGGCTGGAACCACGGCCATGACCGCGGCCGCCAGGAGATGGTGGACGCCATCGGCGCCGACAAGGTGGAGACCACCGTGGTGACCAACGTGGCTGAGGGCCCCGACGCCGAGCGCGTGTTCCGCGAGCTGGCGCAGCAGGGCCACCAGCTCATCTACGGCACGAGCTTCGGTTTCGGCGAGTACATGCTCAAGGTGGCGCGGCAGTTCCCCAACACCAAGTTCGAATGGGCCACCGGCAACGAGTCGGCGCCCAATCTGTCGCTCTACAACGCCAAGTTCCATGAAGGCCGCGCGGTGCTCGGCACTATTGCCGGCATGATGACCAAGACCAGCAAGCTCGCCTATGTGGGCTCGATCCCGGTGCCCGAAGTGCGCATGGGCGCCAATGCCTTCGCCATCGCCGCGCGCAAGGTGAACCCGAACGTGACGGTGAAGGTGGTCTATATCGACAGCTGGTTCGACCCCGCCAAGGAGGCCGCCGCGGCCCGCGCGCTGATCGACCAGGGCATCGACGTCATCGCGCAGCACACCGACGGCCCGGTGATCCCGCAGATCGCCGAGGAGCGCGGCATCGTCGGCGTGTTCGGCCAGGGCGCCGACATGAGCGCCTTCGCGCCCAACACGCACCTGACCTCGATCATCGACCGCTGGGGCCCGCACTACATCAAGTCGGTGCAGTCGGTGCTCGACGGTACCTGGACGGAAAGCAGCGTGTGGGACGGGCTCGCCTCGGGCGAAGTCGAGATCGGGCCGTACAATGCCAAGGTGCCGGCCGACGTGGTCGCCGCCGCCGAGAAGGTCAAGAACGACATCATCTCGGGGGCGCTGCATCCCTTTGCCGGGCCGATCAACGACAATACCGGTGCCGAGCGGGTGGCCGCGGGCGACATCATCGACGACGGCGAATACTGGGCCGTCGACTGGTATGTCGAGGGCATCGAGGCGTAAGCCTCGGCTCAGAGCCGGGCGGATGGGGCTTACCCCCTCATCCGCCCTTCGGGCACCTTCTCCCGCAAGGGGAGAAGGGGGCTCGTCTCGACGTTTCGGTGCAGGAGTGAGCCACAGGCTCCATAGGTAAACATATGCCCGACTACGCGATCATGTGGGAATGGCTGAGCTTCGCCGTGCGCTGGACGCATGTCATCACGGCCATTGCCTGGATCGGATCATCGTTCTATTTCATCGCGCTCGACCTCGGCCTGAGGCAGACGCCGAGCCTGCCCAAGCTCGCCCATGGCGAGGAGTGGCAGGTGCATGGCGGCGGCTTCTACCACATCCAGAAATATCTGGTGGCGCCGGACTTCCTGCCCGAGCACCTGACCTGGTTCAAATGGGAGAGCTATGCCACCTGGCTGAGCGGCTTCTGCCTGCTCGCCGTGGTCTACTATGCCGGGGCCGACCTCTACCTCATCGACCGCAACGTGTTCGACCTGCCGCAATGGGGCGCCATCGGGCTGTCGCTGGGCTCGATCCTCGTCGGCTGGCTGGTCTACGACGCGCTCTGCCGCTCGCCCATCGGCAGTTCGACCTTCGGGCTGATGGGCGTGCTGTTCGTCATCCTCACGGCGATGGCGTGGGGCTATACGCAGGTGTTCACCGGTCGCGCGGCGATGCTGCACATGGGCGCCTTCACGGCCACCATCATGTCGGCCAACGTGTTCCGCGTCATCATCCCAAACCAGAAGATCGTGGTGGCGGACCTGCGCGCCGGCAGGGTGCCCGATGCCAAATATGGCCGGATCGCCAAGCAGCGCTCGCTGCACAACAACTACCTGACGCTGCCGGTGATCTTCTTCATGCTCTCCAGCCACTATCCGCTGGCCTTCGCCACGGAGTGGAACTGGATCATCGCGTCGCTGATCTTCCTCGAGGGGGCGATCATCCGGCACTGGTTCAACACGCGCCATGCGCGCAAGGGCAGCCCGCACTGGACCTGGCTCGCCGCCATCGTGATCTTCATTCTCATCGCCTGGCTGTCGAGCGCCGGAAAGCCGGGCGACGCGCGCGAGGCGGTGGCGTCGGCGACGGCGGAGCGTTTCGTCGCTGCGACGCACTTTTCGGCGGTGCGCGACGTGATCCTGGGACGCTGCTCGATGTGCCACACGGCCGAGCCGGTCTATGAAGGGGTGCTGGAAGCGCCCAAGGACGTGCATCTCGACAGCGATGCGGCAATTGCCAACCATGCGACGCAGATTGCGTTGCAGGCCGGCTTCAGCCGCGCCATGCCGCCGGGCAACGTCACCGAGATGACCGATGCCGAGCGGGCGCTGGTGGTCGAATGGTTCCGCGAGGCGGGCGGCTGATGGCGGCTGCCGCGAAGGTGTTGCGCGGGCGTGTGCTGAGTTTCGGCGAGGCGCCGCAGGGGTCCGACGACACGGGAAGCTATCGCTATATCGAGGACGGCGCCGTGGTCGTGGGCAGCGACGGGCGCATCGCCGCCGTGGGGGAATTTTCGCCGGAACTGGCGGGCGGGCGCGACGTGGTGGATCATTGCGGCCGGCTGATCGTGCCGGGGTTCATCGACCCGCATATTCATTTTCCGCAGGCGCAGGTGATCGGCTCGTACGCGGCGAACCTGCTCGAATGGCTCAACACCTACACGTTCGTCGAAGAGCAGCGTTTTGGCGATGCGGCGCATGCGACGCGCATCGCCTCGGCCTTCTTCGACGAACTGATCCGCAACGGCACGACGACGGCGGCCGCCTATTGCACGGTGCATCCGCAATCGGTGGATGCGTTTTTCACCGAGGCGGCGCGGCGCGACATGCTGATGGTCGGCGGCAAGGTGATGATGGACCGCAACGCGCCGCCAGCGCTGTGCGACACGCCGCAACGCGGCTATGACGACAGCAAGCGGCTCATCGACAGCTGGCACGGCAAGGGGCGGGCGCACTATGCCATCACGCCGCGCTTCGCCATCACTTCGAGCCCGGCGCAGATGGAGATGGCCGAGGCGCTGGCGCGCGAGCACCCGGACCTGCATATCCAGACGCATGTCGACGAGAATCTCGAAGAGGTGGCGCTGGCGCGCGAGCTCTACCCCAATTTGCCGGACTACCTGGGCATTTATGAGCGTTACCACCTGCTCGGGCCGAAGACGCTGCTCGGTCACTGCATCCATCTCACCGGCCGCGAGGTGGAGGTGCTGGCAGAAACCCGGGCGGTGGCGGTGTGGTGCCCGACGTCGAACCTGTTCATCGGCTCGGGGCTGTTCGACCACGACCGGCTGCGCGGGGCCGGGGCGCGCATGGCGGTCGCGACCGATGTGGGGGGCGGCACCAGCTATTCGCTGCTGCGCACGCTGGACGAGGGCTACAAGGTGCTGCAGTTGCGCGGCCAGCGGCTCGATCCGCTGCGCTCGTTCTACATGATGACGCTGGGCAATGCGCGGGCGCTGAGCCTCGACGACCGCATCGGCAGCATCGCCGTGGGCAAGGACGCCGACCTCGTGGTGCTGGACGCGCGCGCGACGCCGCAGATGGCGCTGCGCATGGAGGTCGTCGACTCGCTGGCCAACGAGTTGTTCCTTTTGCTGACTTGTGGCGACGACCGTGCGGTGGTTGAGACCTATGTGGCCGGACGGCCGATGAAGACGGCGCTGGCCGGAAAGGACTGAAGGACAGGCATGACCAACACTCTCGACAGGGCCGGGCTGACGGTCGACGCGCAACTGGTGGATTTTGTCGAGCGCGAAGCGTTGCCGGGGACGGGGGTGGAGGTCGCGGCGTTCTGGACCGGGCTGGCAGGACTGGTCGCCCGCTGCATGCCGCGCAACCGCGACCTGCTTGCGATCCGCGATCGGATGCAGGCGCAGATCGACGCGTGGCACCGGGCGCATGGGCCGATGGCCAGCGATCCGGCGGGGTACGAGGCGTTCCTCCGCGAGATCGGCTATGTCGTGCCCGAGCCGGGGGCGTTCGAGATCGAAACGAGCGGGCTCGACCCCGAGATTTCGACCATTTGCGGGCCGCAACTCGTCGTCCCGGTCTCAAACGCGCGCTATGCGCTCAACGCCGCCAATGCGCGCTGGGGCTCGCTCTACGATGCGCTCTACGGCACCGACGCCATTCCGCGCGAGGGCAACCTGGCGCCGGGCAAGGCGTTCAACGAGGCCCGCGCGGCGGCGGTGGTGGCGCGCGGCGCGGCGTTCCTCGATGCGAATTTCCCGCTGACCACCGGCAGCCATGCCGACTGCCCCGACTATGGCGCGATGTCGCTGCGCGACCCCGAGCAACTGGTGGGGATGGGCGAGGGCACGGTGCTGCTCGTCCATAACGGGCTGCATGTCGAGCTCAGGATCGACCGCACCAGCCCCATTGGCGCCAGGCATGCGGCCGGGCTGGCGGACATCGTCATCGAGAGCGCGCTGACGACGATCGAGGACTGCGAGGATTCCGTCGCGGCGGTGGATGCCGAGGACAAGGTCGGCGTCTATCGCAACTGGCTCGGGCTCATGCAGGGAACGCTCGAGGACACGTTCGAGAAGAACGGCAAGAAGGTGACGCGCCGCCTCAATCCCGATCGGCACTACAAGGGCATGGACGGCCAGAAGCTGACGCTCAAGGGCCGCGCGCTGCTGCTCGTGCGCAATGTCGGGCACCTGATGACGACCGATGCCGTGCGCGACGCGGCCGGCGCGCCGATCGGCGAGGGGCTGCTCGATGCGGCGGTGACGACGCTGTGCGCCATGCACGACAAGGGTACCAATTCGCGCACCGGAGCGGTCTACATCGTCAAGCCGAAGATGCACGGGCCGGACGAGGTGGCGTTCGCCTGCGAGATCTTCGGCCTGGTCGAGGACATGCTGGGCCTCAGGCGCAACACCATCAAGATCGGCATCATGGACGAGGAGCGGCGCACCTCGGCCAATCTCAAGGCGTGCATCTACGCGGCGCGCGAGCGGGTGTTCTTCATCAATACCGGCTTCCTCGACCGCACCGGCGACGAGATTCACACCTCGATGGAGGCGGGGCCGGTGCTGCGCAAGGACGACGTGAAGTCAGAGCGCTGGATCCAGTCCTACGAGGACCGCAACGTGCTGATCGGGCTCGCCACGGGCTTTGCCGGCAAGGCGCAGATCGGCAAGGGCATGTGGGCGCGGCCCGACGACATGGCGGCGATGCTGGCGAGCAAGGGCGCGCACCCCAATGCGGGCGCGAACACGGCCTGGGTGCCGTCGCCCACGGCGGCGACGCTGCACGCGCTGCACTATCATGAGACCGACGTGTTCGCGGCGCAGCGGCGGCGCCACAACGAGGCGACGCCGGGACTCGAGGCGCTGTTCTCGATGCCGGTGCTGGCGCAGGGCGCGCTCAGCGAGGCCGAGATCATCCGCGAGGTCGAGAACAACGCGCAGGGGATTCTCGGCTATGTGGTGCGCTGGGTGGACCAGGGCGTGGGCTGCTCCAAGGTGCCGGACATCAACGATGTCGGGCTGATGGAGGACCGCGCCACCTGCCGCATCTCCTCGCAGGCCATCGCCAACTGGCTGCGCCACGGGCTGGTGAGCCGCGCGCAGGTGGTCGCGGTGTTCGAGCGCATGGCGGCCGTGGTGGACAAGCAGAATGCCGGCGATCCGGCCTATGTGGCGATGAGCGGCAACTTCGATGGACCGGCGTTCCAGGCAGCGCTGGACCTGGCGCTCGAAGGCACGACGCAGCCGAGCGGCTACACCGAGCCGATCCTGCACGCGGCACGCGCGCGGGTGAAGGCGGCGGCCGGCAATAGGCAATAGGTAGCCGGCCGGCGCGCGGCACTAGATCTCGTGCACCGGCAGGTGGATGACGCTCGGATGCGCTGGGTCGTGGAATATCTCCATCTCCACCGGCGTGAGCGTGGTCGCCGTGCCGAAAGGCTCGTCGGTGCCGGTGTTGCGGGCGTAGCGCGGATGCGCGCCGCTGGCGACGATCAGGCGCAGCCGATGGTCACGGCGGAAGGTGTGCGCGGTGGCGTGCAGGCGCAGGTCGATCCGCCAGATGTCGTCGGGCACCGCCGGGTCGGCCGAGGTCTTCCTGACGATGCCGTCGCAGACGTTGATCGACTGGCCTTTTTCGTCGACATCGCAGAGCTTCACGAACAGATCGGCGTTGGGCAGGCTGGCGCGCGCGTAGATCATCGCCTGCACGTTGCCGATGATGGTGACGTCCGAGAACAGCGGCTCGGAAGTATAGACGAGAACGTCGTTGCGGGCTTCGAGCTCGCGCTGGTTCACCGGGCCGGCGCCGGTGAAGGCGAAGAGCGCACCGCCGACATTGGGCGTCGGCTGGCGGGGGTCGTAGCGGTAGCGGTCGGGCGCGCTGGCCTTGACGGGGCGCTGCGACAGCACGCCCTCGGGATGCAGGTGCCAGAGCTGCATGTCGGGCAGGCCGGGCGGGAAGGCGGCGAAGCTGTGCCACTCGTCGCGGCCGCCGATATGGATGCGCACCGGCTTGTCGTGCAGGCCTGAGCGGTCGCCGAACAGCTCGGCATTCATCCACACCAGCGTGTCGCGGATGGATTCGAGCTGCAACTCCTCGCTGACATGCGTCCACGGCCCGATGGTGAGCCGCGCGGTGCCGCCGGCCTCGACCAGCGTCTGGTAGTCGCGCAGCAACTGGTCGAGCATGAAGTCGTACCAGCCGGAGACGAAGCTGGTGGGCGGCGTGCGGTTGCCGATTCGATGGGTGTGATCCATCGGCTCCCAGAATTCGGCGCTGCCGATGGAGTCGGCGAGCCACGCCTTCCAGAAGGGAACGTCGTGGCCGGTGGCGCGGCGGTCGGCATCGATCAGAGGCAGCTTCATCGAGGCGCGCCAGGTGCGCCGCTCGATGTCGCCCGAAGTCATGGAGCGCAGCATGCCGAGGGGCCGGCGGCGCAGCCCCTCGATGATCTGGATCCAGCCGAGCCACAGGCCGAGCTGGAAGCTGCCGCCGGGAAAGACGATGCTGCGGAACTCGGCGCTGGTGACCTTCACTGCCATCGCCGCGCGCCGGGGCAGGGCATCGCAGATCGCCCATTGCGTGTAGCCGAGATAGGAGGGGCCGGAGAGGCCGAGCCGGCCGTCGAACCAGGGCTGGGCCGTCAGCCAGGCGAGCGTGTCCAGTCCGTCGTTGCGCTCGTACCGCAGGGGCTCGAACTCGCCCTCGGAGCCGGAGGTGCCGCGGCACGCCTGGATGACGGTGTTGTAGCCGCGCTCGGCATAGATCTCGCCGACCGTGGCGAAGCC
>JBDHTK010000011.1:0-26863 GCA_039808625.1 Devosia sp.
CCTTCATCCGCCGTTTCCCCGACATGCCGGCGGAAATCGACGGTTCGCAGATGCAGGACGCGGTGCCGACGCTCGCCGTGCTCGCCGCCTTCAACCGCACGCCGGTGCGCTTCACCGGCATCGCCAATCTGCGCGTCAAGGAATGCGACCGCATCGCCGCGCTCGCCACCGAGCTGAGCCGCATCCGTCCCGGGCTTGCGCATGCGGCGGGCGACGACCTCGTCGTCACCGGCGATCCCGGCCTTGCCGGGCAGGTGCTGCCGGCGCGCATCGAGACCTATGAGGATCACCGCATCGCCATGAGCCTGGCGCTCATGGGCCTCAGGGTCTCCGGCATCACCATCCTCGACCCCGATTGCGTCGGCAAGACCTTTCCCGGCTACTGGGACGCGCTGCGCAGCCTCGGGGTCGGGCTCGCGTGAGCTGCCCCGTCAGCCTGTGGGTCCCGCGCTGGCGGAAGTGATGCCGGCGGCGCTCACGCCACGACGCGTTCGGCGTCCTTGAGGTCGGCCTCGCTGCACACGCGGTTGCGGCCGGCGTGCTTGGCGGCGTAGAGGCAGCGGTCGGCGCGCTCGATCAGCGAGCCGGGCGTGTCGCCGGGGCGGTAGGCGGCGACGCCGAACGAGGCGGTGATGCGCCCCAGCTTCTCGTTGGTCGAACGCTTCAGCAGCTCCTTGGCCTGCACGGCGCGGCGGATGTTGTCGGCGACGATCACCGCGCCTTCGAGATCGGTCTCGGGCAGGATGGCGACGAATTCCTCGCCGCCATAGCGCGCCGCCATGTCCTTGCCCTTGATGTTGGACTTGAGCGTCATCGCCACCAGCCGCAGCACCTGGTCGCCGGTCTGGTGGCCCCAGGTGTCGTTGAAGCGCTTGAAGTTGTCGATGTCGAGCAGCATGAGGCAGAGCGGCACGTCGCGCTCGGCCACCTCGTCGAGCACCCGCTGCAGCTCGTCGTCGAACGACTTGCGGTTGAAGATGCGCGTCAGCGGGTCGAGCATCGAGGCGCGGCGCACCTCGTCGAGGTCGCGTTGCAGCGCCGCGATGTCCTCGCGCGAGGCCTCGAGCTTCTCCTCGAGCTGGGCGTTGGCGTCCTGCATGCGACGCGTCTCGCCGAGGAGCTTCTGCGCCATGCGATGCAGTTCCGCCTCGGTCATCTTCGGGCCGAGGTCGCCGCTCGCCGTCTCGAGGGTGCCGGCATAGGCGTTCGCCGTCACCATCGCCGTGTCGATGGCCTCGTTGACCGCGTCGATGCGCGTCGCCATGCGCTCGGAGACGCTGGAGATGCGCTCGTTGGCGTCCTGCGATTTCAGGAATTCATTGTAAAGGCGCTCGGCCAGTTCCTGCGTCGCGGTGCCGTCGCGGAAGATCTGGTTGATGCGCTGGTTCAGCACCGGGTTGACGCCGGTCGCGTAAGTATAGAGCAGCTCGTAGAATTGCGGATAAGGCGGGATGTGGCCCCGTTTCAGCAAGTCCATTGCCGATATCGCGTAACCCAGGGCGCGCCTGAATTCCTGCTCCGACACCTCATCGCCCCCGCGCCGTGTGACCTTGTTCTAGTCACGCTGACTCTTCAGATAAGTTGATTAACGGTCAGTAAAAGCCGGCACCTTTGACAGTCAACTTTGCATGATGTTGAGCATCATTAATTGTGTATCATAAATGTTGGTTTTGCTGATGAAGTCAGCGCGCCGCGCCCGGGCGCAGCAGGAAGGCCGGCACCGGCCCATCCGAGCCGAAGGGCGTGTCCGAGGCGTATTCCGGCGCGTGGGTGGGGGCGGCCTTGGAGCGGGCCTTGTCGCGGCGCGGCGGGCGCGCGGCGGGCTTGGCCTCTTCAGCCACCGGCTGGGCGGTTTCGCGCTTCGGCCTTTCGGCGCGGGCAGGCTTGTCGTCCTGCGGCTGCGGCGCGCGGCGGCGTTCGGCACCGCGGCCACGGCGCGGCGTGCGGGCCGGCGCCTCGTCGTCTTCGGTCGCCGCCTCGGGCGGGCCGTCGAGCTTGAGCAGCGGAATATCCTTCTGGATCAGCTTGACGATGGCATCGAGGTATTTGCCGTCGGCCGGCGCCGCCAGCGTGTAGCTGGTGCCCGAGCGGCCGGCGCGGCCGGTGCGGCCGATGCGGTGGATATAGTCCTCGGCATGGGTCGGCACGTCGAAGTTGAAGACGTGGCTCACCGCCGGGATGTCGAGGCCGCGCGCCGCCACGTCGCTGGCGACGAGCAGGGTGAGCTTGTCCGTCTTGAAGGCGTCGAGCGTCTCCATGCGGCTCTTCTGGTCCATGTCGCCATGCAGCGCGCCGGCCGAGAAGCCGTGCCGTTGCAGCGAGCGGGCGAGGGTGGCGACGTCGCGCTTGCGGTTGCAGAAGATGATCGCGTTGGTGAGGTGGTCGGCCGCGCGGATGAGCTGGCGCAGCGCCGCGCGCTTCTCGTCGGGCTTGCTCGACACCTTGATCTGGTACTGGTCGATGGTCTCGGCCGTGGAATTCTGCCGCGCCACCTCGATCTTGATCGGGTCGCGCAGGAAGCGCTTGGTCAGCCGCTCGATCTCGGGCGGCATGGTGGCCGAGAAGAACAGCGTCTGCCGGCGCGCCGGCAGCAGGCTGCAGATGCGCTCGATGTCGGGGATGAAGCCCATGTCGAGCATGCGGTCGGCCTCGTCGATGACGAGGATGTCGACGCCGCTGAGCAGGATGCGGCCGCGCTCGAACTGGTCGAGCATGCGGCCGGGCGTGGCGATCAGCACGTCGGCGCCGCGGTCGAGCACGCGGTTCTGCTCGTCGAAGCTGACGCCGCCGATCAGGAGCGCCATCGTCAGGCGGTGGTTCTTGCCGTATTTCTCGAAGTTCTCGGCCACCTGCGCGGCGAGTTCGCGCGTCGGCTCGAGGATCAGCGTGCGCGGCATGCGGGCGCGGGCCCGGCCGCTTTCGAGCAGCGTCAGCATGGGCAGCACGAACGAGGCGGTCTTGCCCGTCCCGGTCTGCGCGATGCCGATGATGTCCTTTTTCTGCAGGACATGCGGAATGGCTTGCGCCTGGATTTCGGTAGGCTTGACGTAGCCCGCGGCCGCGACCGCTTCGGTCACTTTGGCGCTGAGGCCGAGTCCATTGAAGTCGTCTGGCAATGTGTTTGTCCACTCGTGGGTTGGGAAAGCCGGCGGATGGCTGGGAAGCAGCCGGGCGGCGAGTGGTTCCCGACGAGCCGGGAACATAGAGGGAATCCCTTCCGAGTCAACGGGAAACCCTGGGCTTTCCTTAATATGGGACGGCGCCGGTCAAATATCGAGGTCGGTGACGAAGGCGGCGTTTTGCTGGATGAAGGCGAAGCGGGCCTCCGGTCTGGTGCCCATCAGCCGGTCCACCGAGGCCTTGGTGTCGTCGCGATCCTCGAGCACGCGCACCTGCAGCAGCGTGCGCGTGCGCTTGTCCATCGTCGTCTCGCGCAGATGCGCATAGGGCATCTCGCCCAGGCCCTTGAAGCGCGTGATGTCGGGCTTCTTCCCCTTGAACTCGCTTTGCAGCAGCGCGTCCTTGTGCGCGTCGTTCATGGCATAGAGCACCTTCGGGCCGGCGCTGATCCGGTAGAGCGGCGGCATGGCGAGGAAGAGGTGGCCGTCGTCGATGAGCTTCGGCATCTCCTGGAAGAAGAAGGTGATGAGCAGCGAGGCGATGTGGGCGCCGTCGACGTCGGCGTCGGTCATCAGGATGATCTTGTCGTAGCGCAGGTCGTCCTCGCGATAGCGCTCGCGCACGCCGCAGCCCAGCGCCTGCACGAGGTCGGCGATCTGCTGGTTGGCCTGCAGCTTGTCGCGGCTGGCGCCGGCGACGTTGAGAACCTTGCCGCGCAGCGGCAGCACCGCCTGGCTAGCGCGGTCGCGCGCCGACTTGGCGCTGCCGCCGGCGCTGTCGCCCTCGACGATGAACAGCTCGGCGCCCTGCGCGGCGGTCTGCGTGCAGTCGGCGAGCTTGCCCGGCAGGCGCAGCTTGCGCGTGGCGCTCTGCCGGTCGATTTCCTTTTCCTTCTTGCGGCGCAGCCGCTCCTCGGCGCGCTCGACGCTCCAGTCGAGCAGCTTGTTGGCCTGCTGCGGGGCGTTGGTCAGCCAGTGGTCGAAGGCATCGCGCAGCGCCGTGTCGACGATGCGGGTGGCCTCGGGCGAGCTCAGCCTGTCCTTGGTCTGGCCGACGAATTCGGGCTCGCGCACGAACACCGACAGCATGGCCGAGCACTGCACCAGCACGTCGTCGGCGGTGAGGATCGCGGCGCGCTTGTCGCCCTTGAGCTCGGCATAGGAGCGCAGGCCGCGCAGCAGCGCCGTGCGCAGGCCCTGCTCGTGCGTGCCGCCTTCGCCGGTCGGGATGGTGTTGCAGTACGAGTTGAGGAAGCCGTCGGCGAGCGTCCAGCTCACCGCCCATTCCACCGTGCCGTGGCTGCCGGGCTTGCCCGAGCGGCCGGCGAAGATGTCGTCGACGATGCGCTGCTCGCCCTCGATGCGGGCCGCGAGGAAGTCGCGCAGGCCGCCGGGGAAGTGGAAGCTCGCCTTTTCCGGCACCTCGTCGCCGGCATGCGCCGGGTCGCACGACCAGCGCAGCTCGACGCCGCCGAACAGGTACGCCTTGGCGCGTGTCATGCGGAACAGGCGCGGGGCCGAGAACTGCGCGCGGTCGCCGAAAATCTGCGGGTCGGGGTGGAAGCGCGTGGTGGTGCCGCGGCGGTTCTGCACCTTGCCGACCGTCTCCACCTTGCTGGTCGGGCGGCCGCGCGCGTAGCTCTGGCGGTAGAGCGTCTGGTCGCGCGCCACCTCGACCACGAGGTCGTCGCTGAGCGCGTTCACCACCGACACGCCGACGCCGTGGAGCCCGCCCGAGGTCTCGTAGGCCTTGGAGTCGAACTTGCCGCCGGCATGCAGCGTCGTCATGACGATCTCGAGCGTCGACTGCTTCGGGAATTTGGGGTGGTTCTCGACCGGGATGCCGCGGCCGTTGTCGGTGACGGTGAGATAGCCGTCGGCGCCGAAATGCACCTCGATGCGGCTGGCGTGGCCGGCGATGGCCTCGTCCATCGAGTTGTCGATGACTTCCGCGAACAGGTGGTGCAGCGCATTGGCGTCGGTGCCGCCGATATACATGCCGGGGCGGCGGCGCACCGGCTCGAGCCCCTCCAGCACCTCGATGTCGGCCGCCGAATAGGAGCCGCCGCCCGCCGGCGCGGGGGCAGGGGCCTTCCGGCGGGGCTGGGGCGGCGGGGCGTCTCCGAACAGGTCGTCTCTGGGCATCTCAACTCACGCGAATCGTCGCGTTCTTCTAGCATAGAGCGGCCCTGTCGTTGCCCGTCCGTTCACGGTTGCGCCGCCGGCAAGCTGAACGGCAGATGAATGGGCGGTTCCGGCTGGGTTTAATGAGGAACGCTATAGTCCCCTCAGCGCTTTACCGAGCGACCCCAAGCACTGGAGATTTCAAATGACCCTCACCAACACCCTCAGGACCGGTTTGCGCGCCGGGGTCGTGGCCCTCACGCTCGCCGGCACGGCCGCGGTTGCGGTCCCCGCGCAGGCCGCGTCCCCGAATATCGGCTTCTCGCTCAATTTCGGCATGCATGCGCCCAAGGGCGGCATCACGCTGCATTTCGGCGACCGCGACTACTGGCGCTTCTGCCTGTCGGACTCCCAGGTCCGCTCGGCGCTGCGCAGCAAGGGCTACCGCGACGTGCGCATCGTGCGCGAGGACCGGCGCTCCAACAAGGTGCTCGTCGTCGCCCAGAAGCGCGGCGACTGGTACTCGATGCGCGTCGACCGCTGCACCGGCAAGGTGGACCGCGTCGAGAAGGTCCGGCGCAACCGCGGCGGCAGCTTCGACTTCAGGCTGACCTTCTGAACACCGCCTCCCTCCCAGGCGGACATGCGATCCCGGCCCGGTCCTCCCACGGGCCGGGATCTGCTTTTTTTGACTGGTCCGGCGCAGGTCAAGCCCCGAAACGGGGCAGCCCGTTTACCAATGCTTCGCTTCTTGGAAGCACTTCCTTAAGCGCGCGCTGCTAGCTTCGCGGGCATACGGTTTTTGTCTGGAGTAACCGTATGCGCCCCCGCTCTGCGAGCGTTGTCAAGGTGCTGCGTATGGGGTGGGTGCAGGCCGGAATTTCGAGTTCTGCGTACCGGCTTGCCCACCTTCGCGCTGCCCGCCCGGGCGTCGTCGGCGCCCTCGCGCTGCTGTTCCTCTTCGCTTGAACGTCCGCGCCGCGGCCGCTAGACTGCCGGTCATGCTGACCCGTTTCGATCCGCATCGCACGCGTGGCCCTGTCTTCGCCCTGCAGCTTCCGTTGCAGGGCTGACCGCAGGGTCCCGGACGTTTTCGTTCAGCTCTCTGGTTTGCCCATCGTGGCGCCGCGCGCGCCTTGGCCTTCATTCCCACCAGAGACATCCCCATGGGCACCATCAGCCTCAACGGCGCCGGCGTCATCGCCTCCGAGCCGCTCTTCGACAACCTCTCCCTCGTCATCGGCGAGCACGACCGCATCGGCCTCGTCGCCGGCAATGGCCGCGGCAAGACGACCCTGCTGCGCTGCATCGCCGGCGTGCAGGCGCTGACGCATGGCGAGATCGTGCGCTCGCGCGGCCTCTCCATCGGCTATGTCGAGCAGGACGTGCCGGCGGCGCTGCTGCCGCTCACCCTGCGCGCCGCCGTGCGCGACGCGCTGCCGCCGGCGCGGCGCGACGGCGACGCCTGGCGCGTCGACATGGTGCTCGACGAGTTCGAGACGCCCGAGGACATGCGCGGGCGCGAGGTGGCGCGCCTCTCCGGCGGCTGGCAGCGGCTGCTGCTCATCGCCCGCGTCTGGGTCAACGAGCCCGACGCGCTGCTGCTCGACGAGCCGACCAACCACCTCGACCTCGGCAAGATCGTGCAGCTCGAGCGCTGGCTGGCCGGCGCCACGCGCGCCATGCCGGTGGTCGTCGCCAGCCATGACCGCGGTTTCCTCGACGCGACCACCAACCGCACGCTGTTCCTCCGGCCCGGCAGCTCGGTCTATTTCGCGCTGCCCTATACGCGCGCCCGTGCGGCGCTGGCCGAGGCCGACGCCGCCGCCGCCCGCCAGCAGGAGCGCGACCTCAAGGACGCCCTGCAATTGCGCCGGCAGGCGGCCAAGCTCAGCAATATCGGCATCAATTCGGGCTCCGACCTGCTGACCGTCAAGGCCAGGCAGCTCAAGCAGCGTGCCGCCAGGATCGAGGCCGCCGTCACCGAGCTGCACCGCGAGCGCAGCGGCGACATCCGCCTCGCCAGCAGCGGCACCCATGCCAAAGTGCTCGTCGCCATCGACGACCTCACCGTGCGCACGCCCGACGGGCGGCCGCTCTTTTCCATCGGCAAGCTGCACCTGTTCCAGGGCGAACGCGCGGTGCTGCTCGGGCGCAACGGCGCCGGCAAGTCGCAGCTCATGAAGCTCCTCGCCCGCGCCATGTCCGGCGACGCCGTGGCCGGCGTGCGCGTCGCCGGCTCGCTGAAGCTCGGCGTCACCGACCAGGAGATGTCGCAACTGCCGGCGCGCGGCACGCCCTTCGACCTCGTCGCCGGCTTCGGGCAGGGCGACCAGCGGACGCGGGCGCTGCTCGCCGCCGCCGGCTTCGCCGTCGAGCGCCAGCAGACGCCCATCGCGCGCCTGAGCTTCGGCCAGCGGGCGCGGCTGGCGCTGCTCGCGCTCCGGCTCGCCGAGCCGAATTTCTACCTGATGGACGAGCCGACCAACCATGTCGACATCGCCGGCCAGGAGCAGCTCGAAGCGGAAATCCTCACGCAGGGGGCGGGCGCCATCATCGTCTCGCACGACCGCAGCTTCGTGCGCGCCATCGGCACGCGCTTTTTCGAGATCGCCGGCACCCGCCTCGTCGAGCGCGACGGCCCCGAGGGCTTCTTCGCCGCGCAGGGCGCATGAAAAAGGGGCCCCGCGAGGGGCCCCCGGTTGCATGGGATCGTGGAGGCGTCAGGCCGAGTAGTACATCTCGTACTCGACCGGGTGCGGCGTCTGCTCGAACTTGATGACTTCCGTCATCTTGAGGTCGATGTAGCTATCGATCTGGTCGTCGTCGAAGACCCCGCCGGCCTTGAGGAAGTCGCGGTCCGCGTCGAGGCTCGCCAGCGCCTCGCGCAGCGAGCCGCACACGGTCGGGATGTCCTTCAGCTCCTCGGGCGGCAGCTCGTAGAGGTCCTTGTCCATCGCATCGCCGGGATGCAGCTTGTTGCGGATGCCGTCGACGCCGGCCATCAGCATCGCGGCGAAGGCGAGATAGGGGTTGGCGAGCGGGTCGGGGAAGCGGATCTCGACGCGCTTGGCCTTGGGCGACTGGCCGAACGGGATGCGGCACGAGGCCGAGCGGTTGCGCGCCGAATAGGCGAGCAGCACCGGCGCCTCGAAGCCCGGCACCAGCCGCTTGTACGAGTTGGTCGTCGGGTTGGAGAAGGCGTTGATCGCCTTGGCGTGCTTGATGATGCCGCCGATGTAGTAGAGCGCGTCCATCGACAGGCCGGCATACTGGTCGCCGGCGAACAGCGGCTTGCCGTCCTTCCAGATCGACTGGTGGCAATGCATGCCCGAGCCGTTGTCGCCGAACACCGGCTTGGGCATGAAGGTGACGGTCTTGCCGTAGGCGTGCGCCACCTGCTGGATCACGTATTTGTAGATCTGCACGTTGTCGGCCGCCTTGATGAGCGGCGCGAACTTCATGCCCAGTTCGTGCTGGGCCGAGGCGACCTCATGGTGGTGCTTTTCGATCGGCACGCCCATTGCCCCCATCGCCGCCAGCATCTCGCCGCGCATGTCCTGGGCACTGTCGAGCGGCGGCACCGGGAAGTAGCCCTTCTTGAGCCCGATATGGTGGCCGTGATTGCCCTGCTCATAGGCGGTGTCGTTATTGGTCGGCAGCTCCGAGCTGTCGACCTGGAAGCCGACCTTGTAGGGCGTGTTGGAGTAGCGCACGTCGTCGAAGATGAAGAACTCCGGCTCGGCGCCGAAATACACCGTGTCGCCCAGCCCGATGGCGCTGACATAGGCCTCGGCCTTCTTGGCGGTGGTGCGCGGGTCGCGCGAATAGGGCTGGTACGACAGCGGCTCGAGGATGTCGCAGTTGATGGCCAGCGTCGCGGCGCCGAAGAACGGGTCGACATAGGCCGAATCCGGGTCGGGCATCAGCACCATGTCGGACTCGTTGATGGCCTTCCAGCCACCGATGGAGGAGCCGTCGAACATGGTGCCCTCCTCGAACAGGTCGTCATCGACGATGCTGACGTCGAGGGTGAGGTGCTGCAGCTTGCCGCGCGGATCGGTGAAGCGAAGATCGACGTATTTGATGGCCTCGTCCTTGATCTTCTTGAGAATGTCGCTTCCAGTGGTCATGGTCGTCCCCGTTGAGAATGCTTGTTTGCCGGTGCGTTACAGCGCGGCATCGCCGGATTCGCCGGTGCGGATGCGGATGGCCTGCTCGATCGAATAGACGAAGATCTTGCCGTCGCCGATGCGCCCGGTCTGCGCCGCGCCGCGGATGGCCTCGATGGCCTTTTCGGCGAGGTCGTCGGGGCACACCACCTCGACCTTCACCTTGGGCAGGAAATCGACCACATATTCCGCCCCCCGATAGAGCTCGGTGTGGCCCTTCTGCCGCCCGAACCCCTTGGCCTCGGTGACGGTGATGCCCTGCAGCCCGACCTCCTGGAGGGCCTCCTTGACCTCGTCCAGCTTGAACGGCTTGATGATCGCTTCGATCTTCTTCACTTTCGGTCTCCACTAGGCCCGGATGTCGCTGGCAATGATGCACGGCCCATGCCAGGCCCCATCCCCGCGGGGATAGTGCTTTGCCGTCAGTCGGTTAGGCCGCGCCGCTCATATCGGCAACAAAGGGCGTTTCAGGGCTGTTGCCTAAAAAATGTGCATGCTGCCCGCCGGCAGGTCAATTTCTCCCAGACACTGTGGGCACGCCGCCGCTCCCCTGTCGCCCCGGCGGAGAGTGCTTGCCCGCTACTCACTCTCTTCCCCCGCATTCCGCCTTTGACTGGCCGGATCACTTCATATATCTGACCGCCAGCCCGGCCGTAGGGCGCGCGGGTGTGGCGAAACTGGTAGACGCAACGGATTTAGGTTCCGTCGCCCAAAAGGCGTGGAGGTTCAAATCCTCTCACCCGCACCAGCCTTCGCCGGAGCTTCCACTCGCCGACGGCCAACGACAACAACGGAACAGTCTCTATGCAGGTCACCGAAACCCTCAATGAAGGCCTGAAGCGCAAGCTGAGCGTGGTCATCCCCCGGAGCGACCTGACGAGCCGTCTCGACGCGCGCCTCGGCGAGCTCAAGGAGCGCGCCAACATCAAGGGTTTCCGCCCCGGCAAGGTGCCCACGACCTACCTCAGGAAGGTCTATGGTAAGTCGGCGATGGCCGAGGTGATGCAGGACGCCATCAACGCCACGGTGAGCGATGCGCTGGCCGATCGCGCCGAGCGCGCCGCCGCGCAGCCCAAGGTCGACCTGCCCGAGGACCAGGGGGCGCTCAACCGCGTGCTCGACGGCGAGGCGGATTTGAGCTTCGAGGTCAGCTACGAGGTGCTGCCCCCGGTCGAGCTCATGGAGTTCAAGGAGCTGCAGCTCGACCGTCCGGTCGTCGACGTCTCCGACGAGGACCTCGACAAGGAGATGCAGCGCCTCTTCCGCCAGCAGCGCGGCTACGACAAGAAGGGCGATGACGGCGTCGTCGAGGACGGCGACAATCTCGGCATCTCCTTCGAGGGCAAGATCGACGGCAAGCCGTTTTCCGGCGGCTCGGCCGACCATGCGCACCTCATCATCGGCTCGGGCGATTTCATCCCCGGCTTCGAGGAGCAGCTGATCGGCATGAAGAAGGGGGAGACGAAGGCGGTCAAGGTCACCTTCCCCGCGGACTATGCGAACGAGGAGCTGCAGGGCAAGAAGGCGGTGTTCGACGTCACCGTGCTGCATATCGATGCCCCGCAGGCCGGCGAGCTCGACGACGAGTTTGCCAGGAAGCTCGGCCTCGACGACCTCGCGGCGCTGCGCAACGCCGTGCGCGAGCAGATGGGCTCGGCCCTGCAATCCATGAGCCGGCAGGCCATGAAGCGCCAGATTCTCGACGCGCTGGACGAAGGCCACAAGTTCGACGTGCCCGAGCAGCTCGTCGAGGCCGAGTTCGGCACCATCTGGCAGCGCGTGCTGCACGAGATCGAGCATCACGGCCGCAGCTTCGAGGACGAGGGCACCACCGAGGATGAGGCGCGTGAGCAGTATCGCAAGATCGCCGAGCGCCGCGTGCGGCTCGGGCTCGTCGTCGCCGAGATCGGCAACCGCAACAAGGTCGAGGTCACCGAGGAGGAGCACCAGCAGGCGCTCATCGCCGAGGTGCGCCGCTTCCCCGGCCAGGAGCAGCAGGTCTACGACTACTACCGCAAGAACCCGGCCGCGCTGGCCGGCCTGCGCGCCCCCGTGTTCGAGAACAAGGTGGTCGATTTCGTCGCCGAGCTGGCGACGCTGACCGACAAGAAGATGACCCGCGAGGAGCTGGCGAAGATCATCCAGGACGAGGGTGACGACGTTCCCGAGGAGCATCATCACGACCACGACCACGATCATCACGACCACTGATCGGCACCGCCGCTTCTGCGAAAGGCCGCCTCCGGGCGGCCTTTTTGTTTGCCCGGCAGCGGGGTTACAAGGGGGTATGCACGAACTGCTCACCCCCGCCGAAATGGCGCGCGCCGACCGCCTCGCCGAGGCCGCCGGCATCTCCTCGCTGGCGCTGATGGAGGCGGCCGGGCGCGCCGTCACCTGCGAGATCCTCCGCCGCTACGCGCGCCGGCCGGTCCTCGTGCTGTGCGGGCCGGGCAACAATGGCGGCGACGGCTTCGTCGTCGCCCGGCAGCTGCGCGATGCCGGCTGGCCGGTGCGCGTCGCCCTGTTCGGCGAGCGCGACAGGCTGCAGGGCGACGCGGCGGTCAATGCCGGGCGCTGGGGCGCGACCGGCAGTGCCGAAATCGCGGCCGGCGACCTCGTCGTCGATGCGCTCTTCGGGGCCGGGCTGGACCGTGACATCGCCTGGCAGAAGTTCATGGTGATCGGCAACCTGAAGGGAGCAGGTTGCCCGGTCGTGTCGATCGACATTCCATCGGGCATCGACGGCGCCAGCGGCGCCGTGCGCGGCCTCGCGGTCGAGGCCGGCCTCACCGTCACCTTCTTCCGCAGGAAGCCCGGCCACCTGCTGCTGCCGGGGCGCGCGCATTGCGGCGAGGTCGTGCTCGCCGACATCGGCATCCCCGCCGGGGTGCTCGACGCCATCGCGCCGCAGACCTGGGCGAACGGTCCGTCGCTGTGGACCATCCCTGCCGTGCCGCTCGACGCGCACAAATACGCACGCGGCCATTGCGTCGTCGTTTCCGGCGCCGCACTTCAGACCGGCGCGAGCCGCCTCGCGGCCACGGCGGCGCTGCGCGCCGGGGCAGGGGCCGTCACCCTCGTCGGCGCGCGCGACGCGCTGGCGGTGCATGCGGCGCAGGTCACGGCGATCATGCTGAGGCCGCTCGCCGAGTTCCAAGACATGCTCGCCGGCAAGCTCGACGCGCTGGTCATCGGCCCCGCCGCCGGCGTGACGCCGCAGACGCGCGCGCATGTGCTGGACGCGCTCGACCGCGCGCCCGCCGTCGTCCTCGACGCCGACGCGCTCACCGTCTTCAAGGCCGACCCCGAAGCACTGTTCGCGCGCATCGCAGCGCGCCCCGACCGCCCGGTGGTGCTCACGCCGCATGAGGGGGAGTTTGCGCGCCTGTTCGGCAGCCTCGAGGGCAGCAAGCCCGAGCGCGCCCGTACCGCGGCGCGCCGCTCCGGCGCCATCGTCGTGCTCAAGGGCAGCGACACCGTCATCGCCGCGCCCGACGGCCGCGCCGCGATCAACGCCAATGCGCCGCCGGGGCTGGGCACGGCCGGCTCGGGCGATGTGCTCGCCGGCATCGTCGGCGGCTTTCTGGCGCGCGGCATGGCGGGCTTCGAGGCCGCCGCCGCCGCTGTCCACGTGCACGGCGCGGCGGCATCGCGCTTCGCCCGCCCGGGCCTCATCTCCGAGGACCTGCCGGCGCTTATCCCCGACGCACTGGCGACGCTCAGCCGGTGAACTGCGCCTTGAACGTGCCGATCAGCCCCGCCCAGGTGTCCATCACCTCGTCGAAGCGGACCCAGGGCAGCACGTCGCCGGTGTTGAGCAGCACGTCGAGATGCGGGTCGCCGTCATCGTCGAGATAGACCCGGCCCCAGACCTGCTCGGCATTCCAGCGATTGGCGTTCGCCAGCCGTGCCCGCGATGATACTCTGCGGGTCGGTGGCCGAGATCATCGTGTAGTCGTCGACGTCCGGCGCCCATGCGCCATCCTCCGCCGTCGCTAGCCGGCGCCCGGCCCCGCCGGCAAGCCGGCGGCTGTTAGCCACAAGTCTGTGCCCGCCTTGTGAGGCGCCATAGTCCCGCCTATCTGTGGCTTTACCGCGCCTTAACGCAGGCTCGTCTCACCTCGGCGGATCGCGTCGGCGATTCGGCATCCAGCTCAGGGGCATCAGGAAAATGCGAGATCCTATCGAGACTTACTACAACTACCTTGTGCCCACGGTGGTCGAGCAGACCAACCGCGGCGAGCGCGCCTTCGACATCTACTCGCGCCTGCTCAAGGAACGCATCATCTTCGTGACCGGCCAGGTCGAGGACGGCATGGCCTCGCTGATCGTCGCGCAACTGCTCTTTCTCGAGTCCGAGAACCCGAAGAAGGAGATCAGCATGTACATCAACTCGCCCGGCGGCGTGGTGACGTCGGGGCTGGCGATCTACGATACGATGCAGTTCATCCGCCCGCCGGTGGCGACCTTGTGCACGGGGCAGGCGGCCTCGATGGGCTCGCTCCTGCTCGCCGGCGGCGAGGCCGGCATGCGCGGCTCGCTGCCCAACGCCTCGATCATGGTGCACCAGCCCTCCGGCGGCTACCAGGGCCAGGCCACCGACATCCTGATCCACGCCCAGTTCACCGAGCGGCTGAAGCGCCGGCTCAACGAGATCTACGTGAAGCACACGGGCAAGGACTACGACACCATCCACAACGCGCTGGAGCGCGACCGCTTCCTCAGCCCCGAAGAGGCCAGGGATTTCGGCATCATCGACCAGATCTTCGAAAAGCGGGCCGTTCCTGAAACGCCCGCGGCCTGAGGCTGGCGGCATTAACGCTGCCGGACGAGGGCACGGGAGTGTGACACTCCCGGCATTGTGGCCTGCCGGACCGCTGGTTAAGCTCGGCCCGGCAACATATTCTTTAAGTCTCGCGCGCTAGCCTTCCTGCTGGCGCGGTAGGCGGGAGCGGTGCTCCCGAGGAGTGACGGATGTCCAAAGATACTTCCACCGGCGAATCCAAGAATACGCTGTATTGCTCGTTCTGCGGCAAGTCGCAGCACGAGGTGCGCAAGCTGATCGCCGGCCCGACCGTGTTCATCTGCGATGAATGCGTCGAACTGTGCATGGACATCATCCGCGAGGAAAACAAGACCTCGATGGTGAAGTCCAGCGAAGGCGTGCCGACGCCGCTCGAAATCTACAAGGTGCTGGACGACTACGTGATCGGCCAGTTGCGCGCCAAGCGCAACCTGTCGGTGGCGGTGCACAACCACTACAAGCGCCTGCAGCACGCGACCAAGAATCAGGACGTCGAGCTCGCCAAGTCGAACATCCTGCTCGTCGGCCCCACCGGCACCGGCAAGACGCTGCTGGCGCAGACGCTGGCGCGCATCCTCGACGTGCCGTTCACGATGGCCGACGCGACGACGCTCACCGAAGCCGGCTATGTCGGCGAGGATGTCGAGAACATCATCCTCAAGCTGTTGCAGGCCGCCGACTACAATGTCGAGAAGGCGCAGCGCGGCATCGTCTACATCGACGAGGTCGACAAGATCTCGCGCAAGTCGGACAACCCCTCGATCACCCGCGACGTGTCGGGCGAGGGCGTGCAGCAGGCCCTGCTCAAGATCATGGAAGGCACCGTGGCGTCGGTGCCGCCGCAGGGCGGGCGCAAACACCCGCAGCAGGAGTTCCTGCAGGTGGACACGACCAATATCCTGTTCATCTGCGGCGGCGCCTTCGCCGGCCTCGAAAAGATCATCCAGGCGCGTTCGGAAGGGTCGGGCATCGGCTTTGCGGCCACCGTCAAGGACCCGCACGACCGGCGCGTCGGCGACCTGCTCAAGGACGTGCAGCCGGAGGACCTGGTGAAGTTCGGGCTGATCCCCGAATTCATCGGCCGCCTGCCGGTGATCGCCACACTCGAGGACCTCGACGAGGCCGCGCTGATCCAGATCCTCACCGAGCCGAAGAACGCGCTGGTGCGCCAGTACCAGCGGCTGTTCGCGATGGAGGACACCGAGCTCACCTTCCACGAGGACGCGCTCAGCGCCATCGCCAAGCGCGCCATCGAGCGCAAGACCGGCGCGCGCGGCCTGCGCTCGATCATGGAGGGCATCCTGCTCGACACCATGTTCGACCTGCCGTCGCTCGACGGCGTCGAGGAGGTGGTGATCTCCGAGGAGGTCGTGAACAACAAGGATGCGCGCCCGCTCTACATCTATTCGGAGCGCAAGAAGGAAGAGGCGCCGGCCGCCAGCGCCTGACCGGCGCCGCCGTACTGACGTTCGAAACGCCGGGGCAGGACCCCGGCGTTTTGCTTTGCGGGCGCCGGCGCCCGCCTTAACGGCTTCTTAATTCGCGGGCATGAAATTGACGGAGCGGCGCCTCGTTGGGGCTCGGCGGTGCCGCGCCCGTTGTATCTTGCGTATCGAGGCCGTCATGTCCCGCATTGCCCCCTCCCGCCGTTCCTTTCTCGTCGGTGCCGGCGCCCTGCTGGCCTCGGCCGCCGTCGGCCCGGCTTTCGGCGCCGGCGTTTCCACCTTCGTCGACCGGACCTGGGCGAGCGCCAGGGCAAGTGGCGTCTCGCGCAAGACCTTCGATGCCGCGATGGGCGGCTTCAAGCCGCTGCCAGGCGTGCTCAAGCTCACCGGCGCGCAGCCCGAATTCGCCAGCACCGCCGCCGACTACGTGACCAAGCGCGTCAGCGACGCCCGGGCCGCGACCGGCCGGTCCATGCGCGGCGAGTGGCGGCAGACGCTGGCCGCCGTCAGCGAGCGCTACGGCGTGCAGGCCGAGATCATCCTCGCCATCTGGGGCATCGAAACCAATTTCGGCGGCTTCATGGGCGGCACCAACACGGTGCACGCGCTGGCGACGCTCACCCATGCCGGCTACCGCGCCAGCTTCTTCGGCGACGAGCTGATCCGCTCGCTGCAAATCCTCGAGCAGGGCCACGTGCGGGCCCGCGACATGGTCGGGTCGTGGGCCGGCGCCATGGGGCATCCGCAGTTCATGCCGTCGAGCTTCATGAACTACGCCGTGGACTTCCGGGGCGACGGCCACAAGGACATCTGGACCTCCGTGCCGGACGCGCTCGCCTCCACCGCCAACTATCTCAAGGCGCATGGCTGGCGGGCCGGGGAGACCTGGGGCTACGAGGTGAAGCTGCCGGCCGGCTTCAACTACGGCAATGTGTGGAACGGCACCGCCGCGGCGGTGCGGGAATGGAGCGGCATCGGCGTGCGCCGCGCCAGCGGCAAGGCGTTCCCGCGCGAGGGCGACGTCGCCAGCCTCTACATGCCGATGGGCGGCAACGGCCCAGTCTTCGCCATCCTGCCCAATTTCGGCGTCATCAAGCGCTACAACAATTCCGACAGCTACGCGCTCGCCGTCGGCCATCTCGCCGACCGCATCCTGGGCAGCACCGGCTTCGTCGCCGGCTGGCCCAACGACACCGCGCTGCTCAAGAGCCAGCGCGTCGAGCTGCAGGCGCAACTGGCACGGCGCGGCTATGCCGTGGGCACACCGGACGGCATCATCGGGCCGAAGACGCGGGCCGCCGTCATGGATTTCCAGGCCCGCGCCGGCCTCATTCCCGACGGCTACGCCTCGGGCAACCTGCTGCGCGCCCTGAGCTAGGGCGGCAGGAGCACGAAATGACCCCCCGTCGATCCCCCAAAACCGGGAATTCGTGCGGGAAGTTGACTTGTTCCGTAGGCGTGAGACCCTATTTAATGAGCGGAATCAGGCGAACGGCTCCCTGGTGGGCGTTGGGCTGATTGCTGTTTGGGCACGTTTTCCGCATCCTCCTCCCATCGTGCCCCGGAAAGGACAAGACATGTCGGACGTCACTTCGCACGGCGCCGAATTCGATCGGGATCGGGTCTACCCCGTCCTGCCGCTCAGGGATATCGTCGTATTTCCCGGGATGATCGTCCCGCTCTTCGTCGGCCGCGAGAAATCGGTGAAGGCGCTCGAAGAGGTCATGCGCGACGACAAGCACATCCTCGTGGTCACCCAGAAGAACGCGCAGGACGACGATCCGGCGCCGGGCGACATCTTCGCCACCGGCACCATCGCCTCCGTGCTGCAACTGCTGAAGCTGCCCGACGGCACCGTGAAGGTGCTGGTCGAGGGGCTGCATCGCGCGACCATCGACCATTACCTGCAGACCGAGGACTATTTCGAGGCGCAGGCGAGCATCCTCGCCGAGCCCGAGGGCGACGCCGTCGAGATCGAGGCGCTGGCCCGCTCGGCGCAGACCGAGTTCGAGAACTATGTGAAGCTCAACAAGAAGATCTCGGCCGAGGTCGTCACCGCCGTCGGCCAGATCGAGAACGCCAGCAAGCTGGCCGACACCATCGCCTCGCACCTCGTCATCAAGATCACCGAGAAGGAAGACCTGCTCGCGACGCTGTCTGTGGCCGAGCGGCTGCAGAAGATCCTCGGCCTCATGGAGGGCGAGATCGGCGTGCTGCAGGTCGAAAAGCGCATCCGCTCGCGCGTCAAGCGGCAGATGGAGAAGACGCAGCGCGAATACTACCTCAACGAGCAGATGAAGGCGATCCAGCGCGAGCTGGGCGACGGCGAGGAGGGCAGTAACGAGCTGACCGAACTCGAGGAGCGCATCAAGAAGACGCGGCTGTCGAAGGAAGCGCGCGCCAAGGCCGAGGGCGAGCTCAAGAAGCTCAAGACGATGAGCCCGATGTCGGCCGAGGCCACCGTGGTGCGCAACTATCTCGACTGGCTGCTGAGCCTGCCCTGGGGCAAGAAGTCCAAGGTCAAGCGCGACCTGACCTATGCGCAGAACGTGCTCGACGCCGACCATTACGGCCTCGAGAAGGTCAAGGAGCGCATCATCGAATATCTCGCGGTGCAGGCGCGCACCGGCAAGCTCAAGGGGCCGATCCTGTGCCTCGTCGGGCCTCCGGGCGTCGGCAAGACCTCGCTCGGCAAGTCGATCGCCAAGGCGACCGGCCGCGAGTTCATCCGCATGTCGCTGGGCGGCGTGCGCGACGAGGCCGAAATCCGCGGCCACCGGCGGACCTATATCGGCTCCATGCCGGGCAAGGTCATCCAGTCGATGCGCAAGGCCGGCAAGGCCAATCCGCTCTTCCTGCTCGACGAGATCGACAAGATGGGCATGGATTTCCGCGGCGATCCGTCCTCGGCGCTGCTCGAAGTGCTGGACCCCGAGCAGAACAGCACGTTCAACGACCACTATCTCGAGGTCGACTACGACCTCAGCGACGTGATGTTCGTCACCACCTCGAATACGCTCAACATCCCCGGCCCGCTGATGGACCGCATGGAGATCATCCGCCTCTCGGGTTACACCGAGGAGGAGAAGTTCGAGATCGCCCGGCGCCACCTCATCCCGGAGACGCTGCGCGAGAACGGGCTCGAGGCGCGCGAATTCGTGCTCTCGGACGAGATGCTGATGAAGATCGTGCGCGACTACACGCGCGAAGCGGGCGTGCGTAATCTCAAGCGGGAAATCTCCAAGCTGATGCGCAAGTCGGTGCGCGCCATCCTGCAGTCGAAGACGCGGACCGCCGAGATCACGCCGGAGCTGCTCGAGGAGTATCTGGGCCCGCCCTATTTCCGCAACGAGATGGTGGATGCCGAGCCGCAGGTCGGCCTCGTCACCGGCCTCGCCTGGACGGCGGTGGGCGGCGAGACGCTGACCATCGAGGCGGTGATGACGCACGGCAAGGGGCGCATGACCGTCACCGGCAACCTCAAGGACGTGATGAAGGAATCGATCTCGGCCGCGAACGGCTATGTGCGCTCGCGGGCGGTCGATTTCGGCATCAAGCCGCCCCTGTTCGACACGCGCGACATCCATGTGCACGTGCCGGAGGGGGCGACGCCCAAGGACGGGCCGTCGGCGGGCATCGCGATGGCCACCGCCATCGTCTCGGTGATGACCGGCATCCCGGTGCGCCACGACGTGGCCATGACCGGCGAGGTCACGCTGCGCGGCCGCGTGCTGCCGATCGGCGGCCTCAAGGAGAAGCTCCTGGCGGCGCTGCGCTTCGGCATCAAGAAGGTCCTGATCCCCATCGACAACGTGCGCGATCTCAAGGAGATTCCCGAGATCGTCACCAATGGCATGGAGATCGTGCCGGTAAGCCGCATGGACGAGGTGCTGTCGCACGCGCTGGTGCGCCAGCCCGAGCCCATCGAGTGGACCTATGACGAGACGCCGAAGGTGGCGCCGGCCGTGGCCGACCTCGCCCTCGACGGCGACGAGGCGGGCGCCACGGCGCACTGACCATAGCGTTCGAGACGACGACGAGCGGCGCCCATCGGGCGCCGCTTCCGTATCCCGTGCAGCGAGACTCCCGTGAACAAGCCACTCCTCGTCATCCTCGCCGCCGTGACCCTCGATGCGATTGGAATCGGGCTCATCTTCCCCATCCTGCCGGCGCTGCTGCGCGACGTGACCCACGAGGGCAACGTGGCGACGACGCTCGGCGTCATGCTGGCGCTCTATTCGGCCATGACGTTCCTGTTCTCGCCGCTGCTCGGCGTGTTGTCCGACCGTTTCGGGCGGCGGCCGGTGCTGCTGGTGTCGCTGGCCGGCGCGGCGCTCGACTATGTCGTCATGGCGGTCGCGCCGCACCTGTGGCTGCTGATCGTCGGCCGCGCCATCGCCGGCATCACCAGCGCCAACATGGCGGTGGCGACGGCCTACATCACCGACATCACGCCCGCGGCCGACCGCGCCCGGCGCTTCGGCTACTTCCACGCCATGTTCGGCATCGGCTTCATCGTCGGGCCGGTGCTGGGCGGGCTGCTCGGCGACTGGTGGGTGCGCGCGCCGTTCCTGCTCGCGGCGGCGCTCAACGCCGTGAACTTCTGCCTGGCGCTGTTCGTGCTGCCGGAGTCGCGGCCGGGCGAGGCGGGGGTGCACTTCGATCCCGCCACGCTGAACCCGTTCAGGCCGCTCGGCTGGGCGCTGGGCTTTCGGGCGCTCGTGCCGCTCATGGCGCTGTTCGTCATCATGAACTTCGTCGGCACCATCTACGGCACGGTGTGGGCGCTGTTCGGCGAGGATCGCTTCGGCTGGGACGCGCTGACGATCGGCGCCTCGCTGGGTGCGTACGGCCTGTTCCATGCCGGCGCGCAGGCGCTGCTCACCGGCCCCGCCGTCAAATGGCTCGGCGAGCGCTGGGCACTGGTGGCGGGCATGGGATTCGAGCTCACGGCGCTCGTCATCCTCGGCTTCGCCACGCAGGGCTGGATCCTGTTCGCGCTGGCGCCGCTGTTCGCGATGGGCGGCATCGGCATGCCGGCGCTGCAATCGCTGACCACGACACGCGTCGACGCCGACAACCAGGGCAAGCTCCAGGGCGTGCTGGCCAGCCTCGTGTCACTGGCGGCGGTGTTCGGCCCACTGGTGTTTTCGAGCCTCTACTTCATGGTCGAGCCGCGCTGGCCGGGCGCCATCTGGCTGATCGGCGGCGCCATCTATCTCCTGGCGCTGCCGCTGATGCTGGGAATAAGGGGCGGCGCGGCAACGCAAAACACGGCGACATGATGGTGGAAAACCCCGGATTCCGGGCGTTTGGGGACAAAAGTCCGGGTGTTTTCGATTGACCGTCGCCAGTTGAGGCGCCATTAACACGCTGCGGTGGTGACGTGGGCAAAACGCCCGGAATTCCTTGCGTTGCGCTCGGAATCGTCGAATGGATTGCCGCGGTTCGGTTCGCCGATGAGGGCGGCCTTTTTCACACGTGAGGAAACGCTATGAACAAGAACGATCTGATCGGCGTCGTTGCTGATGGGGCGGGCATTACCAAGGCGCAGGCTGGTGAAGCCGTGGACGCCGTTTTCGACGCGATCACCAAGTCGCTGAAGAAGGGCGACGAGGTTCGCCTGGTCGGCTTCGGCACGTTCTCCGTGTCCAAGCGCAAGGCCTCCATCGGCCGTAACCCGGCCACCGGCGCCGAGATCAAGATCCCGGCCTCGATGCAGGCCAAGTTCAAGCCCGGCAAGGGCCTCAAGGACGCGATCAACTGATCCCTCGCTGACGTTTCCAAGGCACGGCCCCGCGCGCCAGCGTCGGGGCCGTTTGCTTGACGGGCAGGGGCGAAGCCCCTAGGTACACGCGGCTTCGGCGTGCCCGCCGGGGCGGGCGGTTAGCTCAGCGGTAGAGCATCTCGTTTACACCGAGAGGGTCGGCGGTTCGAGACCGTCACCGCCCACCAAAATTCCCTCGCGCAAGAGCCGTTTGCCGTGTTGACTTGCCTCGGCTCCGCCGCTACACGGTCGCCACGTTGCGCGGGTCGGTTCGCCCCGCTTGCTGCGGGTGTAGCTCAGTTGGTTAGAGCGTCGGCCTGTCACGCCGAAGGTCGCGGGTTCGAGTCCCGTCACTCGCGCCACTTCCTCCGTCGCGATGAGTCTGGCGCTGCCGCCGGGGCGAGGGGCACAAGTGTGCTGTTCCTGCCACAGCGCGGGCCTGCCACAATCTCGCCCCGCATGCGACCCATTCCTTGCACAAAGACCTAGGATTTTGCGGGTGCCGGCGTAGCTGGAGCGGCGTTCCGAATCGTCGGAACACGCCAGCGCACGGCGGATTCGAGGCACGGAACCAGCGGGAGAGGGCGCGCGTTTCGGGCTGCGAAGGCAAGAGGAACGGACATGCGCCCGCTCGGGACACTGGCCATCGCTGCAGTCTTCGTCGTCGCGCCCGCCGCGACGGCGAGCGCTGCCGATCTGCTGTCGGTGGTGACCTCGAGCCAGCAGGCGCTGCCGGTGGCCGATGCGGGCTTCGACTGGAACGGATTTTACGCCGGCGTCTACGGCGTGGCGCAGAATAGCCCGGCGGGCGGCGCGCAGTACGGCCTCGGCCTCGATGTCGGCGTCAATGCGCGCTTCGAGTTCGTGCTGGTGGGCGCCGAGGTGGCGCTGCACGGGCTCGGCGGCGGCGCCGGCGCGACCAGCTACCTGCAGGGGCTGGCGCGGCTCGGCGTGGCGGTGACCGACGACGTGGTGCTCTACGGCGCCGGCGGAGCGGGCATCGATCTCGGGCCGCCGGGCGAAACCGACGCCCTGGTCGGCGGCGGCCTCGAATTCGCCGTCAGCGACGACGTGACGTTGCGCGGCCAGTATCTGCATGGGTTCGCCTTCACCGGCGGCAGTCCGAAGGAGCAAGTGACATTCGGCGCCAATTTCCACTTCTAGGAGGCGGGCGATCACATTTTGGACGGATTGTGGCGTGGCCCTTGGTGGCGCCTGATTCGCGATGGTTATCAAACGGTTACCCAGAAGCCTAAGTGTGGCGGATGGGGCACATGGGTGACGAAAAGGGGGCCGGGGCGGTATTCCCATCAACCTTTACGCGTTACATAGGCGCATCGGGACTCGCGCCTCCCAAGCGGTTCCGGACTAGACAATATGAAGGACTGACAAATGCGTTCTCTCAAGCTTGCCTTGCTCGCTACCGCGGCCGTGGCCGCGTTCTCGTCGGCGGCAGCTGCTGCCGACCTCATCGTTGATGTTCCGATCCAGCAGCCGATCATCGACAACAGCTTCACTTTCGACGGTGCGTATATCGGTGCCTTCATCCAGGGTCAGACGAATCCGGGCGCCTTCGGCCTCGGCGTGAACTTTGGCGTCAATGCCCTGATGGACGGCCTGCTGCTCGGCGGCGAACTCGAAGGCGTCGTGGCCACCGGCCCGAACTTCTCCGGCCAGGCGACGGCCCGCGTCGGCGGCCTGATCTCGGATAGCGCGATCATCTACGCCTATTCCGGTGTCGGTACCCGCACCCCGACGAGCTGGTACGTGCCGGTCGGTATCGGTGCTGAAGTCGCCGTGGCCGACAATGTCGGCATCAAGGGCGAGCTGCAGTACAACTGGGACCTGACCGCGTCGGCCCAGAGCTCGGTTGCGGCCAAGTTCGGTCTCAACTTCCACTTCTAAAGTTTCCGCTCCCGCGCCTGCGGGAAGAGGGCTTGGCAGGGGCTCCGCAACGCGGGGCCCCTTTGCTTTGCAACCCTTCGTTAAGCCTGCGGGATAATTAAAGTTTTCGGAGAATTGCGAGCCCGGGCCAGGTCCGTCAAAATTGTCGGGTCGCATGCCAAGACCCGCTAAGGAATCCGACCCATGAAACTCGCGCACTCCCTTCTCGCAGGCGCCGCCCTGGCGGTTTTCGCCGCCGGGTCTGCCAGCGCCGCCGACCTGCTCACCTCGATCGATCCGATCTATTCGAGCCCGCTGTTCAACTTCGAGGGGCTCTATGTCGGCGTGCAGGGCGGGGGCGCCTTCGATTCGGGCACGCCCTACGGCGTGCTCGGCGTCGTGGTCGGCTCCAACTTCGCCGTCACCAACGGCATCATCGCCGGCCTCGAGTTCCAGGGCGACGCCTATTACAACGCCGGCTTCACCGCCTATGACGCCCTGGCTCTCGGCCGGCTCGGCGGCTTCCTGTCGGAAAACACCATGATCTATGGCGAGCTGGGCGTCGGCCTCACCAATACCGCGCCGGTCTACGCGCTGGGCATCGGCGCCGAGATGGCGCTGGCCAGCCAGCTCAGCGTGCGCGGCGAGTTGCAGGGCCTGGGCGCCTTTGGCGGCGGGCCGTCGACCGCCAAGGCCACCGTCGGGCTGCTCTGGCACCTCAACTAGCGTCGCGCCCGGCGCACAACAGGGTTGCGGCAAAAGGCCCCGCGGACGCGGGGCCTTTCCATTTGCGCGGTTGGACACGCCATTTCATGCGCCGGTCGTTAATTTGACGGCGGCTATCAGGTTTTGTTTCCCTTGAAACGGGGTGGGGCGTGGGCTAAGCCCGGTGCATCCCGATTGCGCCGTCCGGCAGGCCCATCATTGCCCGCCGGCCCGCGCCTCCGAAACCGGCTTCAGCCGGTCGTAGAACAGGCCGCAGAATGACCGATCTGCTCACCAGCTACCTGCCGCTCGTCATCTTCCTCGGACTTGCTGCCGTCATTGGCCTGGCGCTGCTGCTGGCGCCGTTCATCATCGCCGTGAAGAATCCCGATCCGGAGAAGGTGTCGGCCTTCGAGGCCGGCTTCGACGCCTTCGACGATGCGCGCATGCGCTTCGACGTGCGCTACTACCTCATCGCCATCCTGTTCATCATCTTCGACCTCGAAGTCGCCTGGCTGTTTCCCTGGGCGGTGGCCTTCAGGGACGTCGGCTGGTTCGGCTTCTGGTCGGTGATGACCTTCCTCGGCGTCCTCACCGTCGGCTTCATCTACGAGTGGAACAAGGGGGCGCTGGAATGGAGCTGAGGGAAACGCTGGTCGCGCCGGCGCCGCGCGGCGTCACCGACCCCCGCACCGGCCGCCTGGTGGGCGAGGGCGATCCCTTCGTCTCGGGCATCAATGCCGAGCTCGGCGACAAGGGCTTTCTCGCCACCACCGCGTCGCAGCTCATCACCTGGGCGCGCTCCGGCTCGCTGATGTGGATGCAGACCGGCCTGGCCTGCTGCGCCGTCGAGATGATGCAGATGTCGATGCCGCGCTACGACATCGAGCGCTTCGGCACCGCGCCGCGCGCCTCGCCGCGCCAGTCCGACTGCCTGATCGTCGCCGGCACGCTCACCAACAAGATGGCGCCGGCGCTGCGCAAGGTCTACGACCAGATGCCGGGGCCGCGCTACGTCATCTCGATGGGCAGCTGCGCCAATGGCGGCGGCTACTACCACTATTCCTACTCGGTCGTGCGCGGCTGCGACCGCATCATGCCGGTCGACATCTACGTGCCCGGCTGCCCGCCCACGGCGGAGGCGCTGCTCTACGGCATTCTGCTGCTGCAGAAGAAGATCCGGCGCGACGGAACCATCGAGCGGTAGGGCAGGGGCATGGGGGACGAAACTGGCCTTTCACCGCTCGCCGCGCTCGAACAGGAGACTCGGGCGCTGCTCGGCAACCGCGTCATCGAGGCCGGCATCGCCTATGGCGAACTGACGCTGCTGTTGCATCGCGAGACCATCGTCGACGCCGTGCGGCTGCTGCATGACGCGCCGGCGCTGCGCTTCGTCGGCATCGTCGACGTCTGCGGCGCCGACTATCCCGAGCGCGAGGAGCGCTTCGACGTCGTCTACCACCTGCTGAGCCCGTATCGGAACGCGCGCCTGCGCCTCAAGCTGCGCACCGACGAGGACACGCCGGTGCCCTCGATCACGCCGGTCTTTCCCGGCGCCGACTGGTACGAGCGCGAGGCCTACGATTTCTTTGGAATCCTGTTCGTGGGGCACCCCGACCTGCGCCGCATCCTCACCGACTACGGCTTCGACGGGCATCCGCTGCGCAAGGATTTCCCGACCTCGGGCTATGTCGAGGTGCGCTACGACGAAGAGCGCAAGCGCGTCGTCTACGAGCCGGTCAAGCTGCCCCAGGAGTTCCGCCAGTTCGATTTCCTGAGCCCGTGGGAGGGTTCGGAATATGTGCTGCCGGGGGATGAGAAGGCGAAGCAATGAGCGCGGCAGTCGGCAATCGGCAGTCGGCAGTCGCGTACGAGAGGCTCGGCCATGAGCATCGAATCGTGTCGCGGCCGGCACATGCTGCCTGGCCTCATCCGTTTCCTCGGCTAGGGCCGGCCCACTGCCGGCTGCCGACTGCCGACTGCCAGAGTCATCGCCATGTCTGAAGCCGACGTCCGCAACTTCACCATCAACTTCGGGCCGATCCATCCGTCGGCGCATGGCGTGCTGCGGCTCATCCTCGAGCTCGACGGCGAGGTGGTGGAGCGCGTCGATCCGCATATCGGCCTGCTGCATCGCGGCACCGAGAAGCTGATGGAGGCGCGCACATACCTGCAGAACGTGCCCTATTTCGACCGGCTCGACTATGTCGCGCCGATGAACCAGGAGCACGCCTTCTGCCTGGCCATCGAGAAGCTGGCGGGCATCGAGGTGCCGTTCCGCGGGCAGTTGATCCGCGTGCTGTTCTGCGAGATCGGCCGGCTGCTGTCGCACCTGCTCAACACCACCACGCAGGCCATGGACTGCGGCGCGCTGACGCCGCCGCTGTGGGGGTTCGACGAGCGCGAAAAGCTCATGGTGTTCTACGAGCGGGCATCGGGCGCGCGCATGCATGCGGCGTATTTCCGGCCGGGCGGGGTGCATCAGGACCTGCCGCAGGACCTCGTCGACGACATCGAGGCGTTCTGCGACCCGTTCCTCACCGTGCTCGACGATCTCGAGGTGCTGCTGACCGGCAACCGCATCTTCCTGCAGCGCAACGCCGACATCGGCGTCGTCACCGCCGAGGATGCGTGGAAATGGGGCTTTTCCGGTGTCATGGTGCGCGGCTCGGGCGTCGCCTGGGATCTGCGCAAGGCGCAGCCCTACGAGTGCTACGATCAGCTCGATTTCGACATTCCGATCGGCAAGAACGGCGACTGCTACGACCGCTACCTGGTGCGCATGGACGAGATGCGCCAGTCGGTGCGCATCATGCGGCAGGTCATCAAGCTGATGAATGCGC
>JBDHTK010000012.1:0-25570 GCA_039808625.1 Devosia sp.
ATAGCCTTCGGTCTTGCCCTGGCCGCGCGCCAGCGCCCGTGCCACCAGCGTCCAGCCAGTCCCCGTCTCGTCCTTCGCCGCCTCCTGCAGCAGGGCAGGGATGTAGCTCGGCGAGAACAGGATCTCAGACAGCCGCCGATAGTCGAAGCCGCGCGCGTCGATGGTCAGTGCCTTGGGCTCCGCCTGTCGCGCGTCGATCGGCGTCCACGGGTCGCCGGTGAGGCCGCCGGCCGTTTTCACCATGCCCACCCGCGCCACCTTGCTGCCCCCGGCGCGCGCCGCGATCCGCCCGTCGACCGCAACGAGGCGCACGCGGCGGCAGATTTCGACATAGTACGGGTCGAGCACCTTGGGGTTGAGCGCCTGCGTGCCGTCCCACGGCACCAGCCACAGCAGCGCCAGCCCGTCGGGCGCGTAGTGCGGCTGCGCCTCCAGCACGTGCCCGCGCGCTGCGACGAGACGCCCGACGTCGCGCATGATATGCGCGCCCATCCCGCCGCGCGGAGCGAGGCTGAGGCCGGGGCGATTGCCGAAGCCGCCATTCATGCGCGAAATTCCGTAATTGCCCGCGCCGAGAAAGCCCTCCATCGTCTGCAGGGCGACAAGCGCGAACAGCCAGTCGTCCGCCGCGGCGTCCCGCATGCGCCGGCGCTTGATGTCGTGGTTGCGCGACGTCACCAGCATATCGAGCGCGTCGGGTGTCGGAACTTCGTTCTTGAGCGCCGCCAGCGGCCCGGCCACCGGCTGCAGGAAACCTGGTGCATCGGCAGGCGATACCAGGTGCCAGGGCGCGTCGTCGGCGAAGTCGGGCGTCAGCGCGCGCAGCCCGCGCCGCCAGGCCTCGGCATCGGTGGACAAGTCCGGGAGCCCGCCCCGCACGCAGGCGAGCGCGCCCAGTTGCACCAGCAGCGCGTGCCAGGGGTGTCGCTGGTGCGCGCGCAGATGCGGAAAATCGAGAACGTCGTCCGCCGCCAGTGCTGCGAGAATCTCGGGGAGCGACAATATTTCCACGCCCGAGCGCAGGCGAACACCGACAAGCGGGTCACCAAGCAAATTCATTACAACAGCCCCTCAAAAACGAGCCCAGCCTAGCGATGAGTCGGCGGCCCGAAAAGCCGCGATGCCCCAATATCACCTATCGATTGCGCTGCGTCTCCGCACGGCGCAGCCCGAACTGGTCGTAGACGAACGCGGTGTCGCCCAGCCGGAAGGTGAAGCCGCTTCGGGTTTGTACGAAGGCGTCCGGCTCGAAGGCGCCGGACGGGTTGAGGTGGTGCGGAATGACGAGCCGGCTCACCGGCGCCCCGAAGGCGCCGGTCGGCGCATCATCGAAACGAAGTTCTACATCCTTGCTGCCCAGCCGCGTCGCGGCGTTCTCGTCCGGCTGGAACGTCCATACCGCCGCGTTCCAGGCGACGATGACGGTGTTGGCGGCCATGCGCTCGGCGGCGCCCCTGCCGTCGCGCTGCAACGCGGCCTCGGCCCAGCGGGGATCGTCCGCGGCCAGCGCCTCGGCCAACGCGGCAATCGCCTGCGGATGCGTCGCCTGCTCGACCAGCGCGCGGTTCATCCGGGGAATGACCCACTGTGCGCCCTCTCCGATCAGCCGGCGTGTCGCTTCCAGCACCAGCAGATCCTCATAGACCGTGCCGTGACCATGCGGCCCGCCGCCGCCGCGCGCCAGCGCCTTGAGCCCGGCCTCGAAATCGTCCGGCATCAGCACCGCGCAGCGCGGCGCCTCGCAGCCGGCGGGCCGCGGGCGCGCATGGCGATGCAGTCGCCCGATGCGCTGCAACAGCACGTCGGCGGGGCAGAGGTCCGTGATCAGTAGGTCGGCATCGATGTCCAGCGAGATCTCCAGCGTCTGCGTCCCCACCAGCACGAGGCCACCCTGCCGCGCGGCGTCCCTGCCGAACTGCGCCTCCACCTCGGCATCGAGCCGGCGCCGGTCCTCGCGCGCGAAGCGGCTGTGGTGCAGCGTGCCGATACCCTGCAGGTGGAACTGTGCGTGGCCGTCCGGGGCGCATTGCGCCAGCGCCGCGCGCGTCGCCACCGCGTCCCCGACGGTGTTGCGGATCACCAGCACGCGCGCGCCGGCCTCTGCCGCCGCCAATGCCCGCGCGGCCACCGCGGCGGCATCGCCGATGTGCGCCGCCGGTTCCATCTCGACCGCCTTCTCCCGCGCGCTGCCCGCATGGCCGGTGGTGACGATGCGGCCGTCGCGAACGCTCGAGATGGCCGGGTACGCCACGGCCAGCGCCTGCTCCTGCGTCGGCATCGCGCGGGCAAGTCGCTGCGCATCCATGCGGTACCCCAGCAGCAGCCTCGTGCGCGCCTCGGCCCCCAGCGTCGCCGACAGCAGCAGCGCCTCGCCGCCGGCGCCAAGGTGCTGTGCCAGCAGATTCTCGAGAATCCGCGTCATGTAGCGGCCGGAGGCGTGCACCTCGTCGACCACCAGCAGGGTGCGCACGAGGCAGAAGCTGCGCATCTGCGCGTGCTTCACCCGCACGGCGCCCAGCAGCGCCTGGTCGATCGTGCCCACCGCGATCGTCGCCGCCAGAAAGCGCTTCGGCCCTTCCGCCGCCCAGCGCCGCCGGCGCTCGCCCGCGTCGGGGTCGTCGTCCCACTGCACGGCGAACTCGGGCAGCCGCTGCAGGCCGTGGCCATCGGCACCGGCATCGCCCGGCACGGCGCGCACCACGACGGGTCGGTTCTCGGGGTCGGGGAAGAGGCGGGCTACCGCCTGCTGCACGCGCGCCACCATCTGCGAGGCCGCAAGCCGCGTCGGCAGCGCGAAATAAAGTCCGTCGACCCGCCCCTCCTGAAACAGGTGCGCAAACCTGTAGAGCGCCGATTCAGTTTTGCCCGAGCCGGTCTCGGATTCGAGCACGACGATGGGTCCGGCGGCATGTACCGCCGCCGCCTGGATGGGTCGCGCCGCCAATCCCTCGCCGGCGACGGCCGCGAAGCCGACGGCCGGCATGGCGCGCCGCAGCCGGTCGGCGTCGAGTCCCAGCCGCTCCAGCAGGCGCGCGGCGATCGGCCGTGCGCGCACGTTGCGCGGCGCCTCGCCGGCCTCCGCGAAGGGAAAGGCGTCGGGCGCCGGGTCGGAGCCGAGCCAGTCGCTGAGCTGCAACAGGCCGAGAAAGGCATGCCAGAAGGCCGGCGCCTCGGGCAGGGGCGCGCCCGCCGTCGCAAACGCGGCGGGCCAGCAGCGCCGCGCCTCGTCGATGAGGTCGCGCACCGCGCGCAGCGGCTCGTAGCCGTCCTTCGCCTGCCACTCCCGCGCGTGCCCGGACCCGCGGCCCGTGCGCGCCGGAGGGGGCGGCGCGCCGTGATGCGCCAGCACCGTCGCCAGCGCCGCGACGGCCGCCTTCGTGTCGGTGAACCAGCCATCCAGCAGCGTCAGCCCGGCCGGCTCGGCAAGGTCGGTTGTCGTCAGCAGCGGCAGGGCCTCCGTGATGTGGCCGCCGCGCCGCTCCTGGAACGCATGGTTCGCCTTGCCGAAATCATGCAGGAAGGCCAGCACCACGAGGCGGTCGCGCCACAGGGGAGGCAGCGCATCGACGCCGGCAAGCCGGGCGAGATGCAGGCCGGTCAGCGGACGCGCCAGCAATGCCGCGGCGCAGGCGGCCACGTCATGGGCATGGGCCGCGAGCGGGTGCCAGCTTCGCGGGCGGTCGCGTGGCGCCAGCTTCGCCCACGGCTCGGGCGTGCGCCAGCCCGCACCCATCCCGATGATGTCCACGCCTTTGCCCCCCAAAACCGACTCACCCCGGAGCATCGCACGCCGTCCCTGCCGGCAAGGCAAGCGCGCATCGGCTTGGCTTCGCCGGGGGAGGGTGCTAGGCGGGCCGGGCCGCCCCGCCGTCGAAAGCGCCGCCATGACCCCCATCCGCCTCAGTGCCCGCATCGAGCGCTTTCCCGTCGCCGGGCGCTTCACCATTGCGCGCGGCAGCACCACCGAGGCGCGCGTCATCGGCGTGACGCTGACGCGCAACGGCGTCACCGGCCGCGGCGAATGCGTGCCCTATGCCCGCTACGGCCAGTCCCTCGACGAGACGCTCGCCGCCATCCGCGCGCAGGCGCCGGCGCTCGCCGCCGGGCTCGACCGCGACGGCCTGCAGCAGGCGCTGCCGCCCGGCCCGGCGCGCAATGCGCTCGATTGCGCCCTGTGGGCGCTCGCGGCGCGCGCCGCCGGCACCGATGTCGCGACCCTCGCCGGCGTGCCCCGGCCGACGCAAATCGAAACGGCGTTCACCATCAGCCTCGACACGCCGGAGGCGATGGCGGAAGCCGCCGCCCGGGCCGCGCATCTGCCGCTGCTCAAGCTGAAGCTCGGCGCCCCCGGCGATGGCGAGCGGCTCGCCGCCGTCCGCGCCGCCGCGCCGCGCGCCCGGCTCATCGTCGATGCCAATGAGGGCTGGCGCGCCGCCGATCTGCCGACGCTGTTCGCGGCTGCCGCCGCGGCCGGGGTCGAGCTCGTCGAGCAGCCGCTGCCGGCCGGCGACGACGCCGCGCTTGCCGCCGCTGCGCGCCCCGTGCCGGTCTGCGCCGACGAGAGCGCCCATGCGCGCGCCGGCCTCGACGCCCTGGTCGGCCGCTACGACGCCGTCAACATCAAGCTCGACAAGACCGGCGGCCTCACCGAGGCGCTGGCCGTGGCGCGCCGCGCCGAGGCGCTGGGGCTCGGTATCATGGTCGGCTGCATGCTCAGCACTTCGCTCTCCATGCTGCCGGCGACGCTGCTGGCGTCCTTCGCCCGCTGGGTCGATCTCGACGGCCCGCTGCTGCTCGCCAGGGACCGTCCCGGCGGCCTGCACTATGCCGACGGCGTGCTCGACGCCGCCAGCTCGACCCTCTGGCCCTAGCCCCGCTCCTCGGTCACGTCGCGGGTCTTCTGCAGGGCCTCGATGGTCTGCTCGTAGCGCAGATGCGCCACCCCGAGGAACAGGCAGTCGACGATGGCCAGCTGCGCGATGCGGCTCACCATCGCGCCGGCCCTGAGCCGGCTCTCGCGCGCATGGCTGATGAGCCGCTCCGCGGCGGCGCGCGCCAGCGGCGACTCCGGCGTGGCGGTGATCGCCACGGTCAGCGCGCCGCTCTGGCGCGCGATCTCGAGGTAGCGCACCGTATCGGCCGTGACCCCCGAATGCGAGAAGCCGATGGCCACCGTGTCCCTCGGCGCCAGCAGGGCCGCCGACCACGCCTCGTGGGGGTCGGCCATGAGGAACGCGTTGCGGCCGATGCGGAACAGCTTGTGGTGCAGGTCCTGCGCCACGAACTGGCTGGCGCCGATGCCGAACAGCAGGATGCGCTGCGCCGCGTCGAGCGCCGCCACCACCCGCTCCAGCGCCGCGAAATCGAGGCTCGACACCGTCTCGTCGATGGCCAGCATTTCGAGCGAGGCGACCTTGCTCGCCATCTCCTGCAGCGTGTCGGAGCGGGCGATCTCCGCCCCCAGCGTCATGCCGGGGCCGAACTGCGCCGCCTCGCGGCCGAGCTCGGTGGCCAGCGTCATGCGCAATTGCGCGTAGCCCGAAAGCCCCAGCGCCCGGCAGAAGCGCACCACCGAGGCGACCGACGTCTGGCACGCCGCCGCCAGCTCCGAAATGGTGTTCTCGAGCACGATGGCCGGGTTGTGCCGGATCGCCTCGGCCACCCGCCGCATGGCCGGGGTGAGCGTGCCGGCCGAGGCCTCGATCGTCGATTGGATGCCCAACTCCACCCTCCGCCAGCGGTCGCGCGTCCATGCCCGAGTCGGTGCCAGTCTAGCCAGCTTCCCGGCCATTGCGAAACAAAAGTTCAAAAATGACCGTGACATTGAAAATGATTGACATCGGCGCCCGAAACCGCCTAGCTTCGCGCATCGTTCGATGCCGCCTCGGGAAGGGAGCCTCGATGGCCTCGTTGCGCATGCCGACTCCGTCCGCCCCTGCGCGCTGCCGCCGGCCCACGGCAGCCGGCCGATGAGCGTCACCGCCGGCGCCCGCCGTCTGCTGCTCGACGAAATCTCCGGCCTCGTCTCGGAAAGCCGCAATCCGCACAGCATGGGCATCGACCTGATGCCGACGCGCGACATCCTCCACACGATCAACGCCGAGGACCGCACGGTCCCCGAGGCTGTCTCCCGCGTCATCCCCGAGATCGCCCGCGCCGTCGATGCCGTGGTCGCCGCCTTCGGCGCCGGCGGCCGGCTCGTCTATATCGGCGCCGGCACCAGCGGCCGGCTGGGTGTGCTCGACGCCTCCGAATGCCCGCCGACCTTCGGCGTTCCCCCCGGCATGGTGGTCGGCATCATCGCCGGCGGGCCCGGCGCCCTGACGCGCGCCGCCGAGGGCGCCGAGGATCGCGCCGAGGACGGCGCCGCCGATCTCGCCGCCATTGGTATCACCGACAGGGACGTGGTCGTCGGCATCGCCGTCAGCGGCCGCACGCCCTATGTCATCGGCGCGCTCACCTATGCGCGCGAGCGGGGCGCGGTGACGGTGTCGCTGTCGTGCAATCCCGGCTCGCCCATCGGCGCCATCGCCGACATCGCCATCGCCCCCGTCGTCGGCCCCGAAGTGCTGACCGGCTCGACCCGCCTCAAGTCCGGCACGGCGCAGAAGCTCGTGCTCAACATGCTGACCACGGCCAGCATGGTGCGCATCGGCAAGAGCTACCAGAACCTCATGGTCGATCTCAACGCCAGCAACGAGAAGCTGCTGGCCCGCGCCGTGCTCATCGTCATCGAGGCCACCGGCTGTACCGCCGAGGCCGCCGAGGCGGCGCTCGAGGCGACCGGCAACGATGTCAAGCTCGCCATCCTCGTCGTCGCCACCGGCCTCGACGTCGCCGCCGCCCGCGCCGCGCTGGCTGCGGCCGGCGGCTTTCTGCGCCGCGCCATCGAAAGCGCGCCGCGATGATCCTTTCCGCGTACCGCCCAGCGGGGCGGACATCGACAACCAGGAGGAACACCCACATGCACTGGACTGATCCACGCAAGCTCCTCGCCGGGCTCGCCGTCGCCACGGCGCTTTCGACGGCCGCCCTGGCGCTGCCCGTCGAAGCCGCCACGCTGCGCATGGCGTGGTCGCAGGACGCCACCGGCCTCGATCCGCACAAGCAGACGGCGTTCTCGTCGCTGCGCCTGCTCGAGCTCATCTACGAGCCGCTGGTGCGCCTCGACGCCGAGCTCAATGTCGAGCCGGCCATCGCCAGGAGCTGGGAATTCGCGCCCGACGCCAGGACGCTGACCTTCAAGCTCGACCCCAACGCCAGGTTCACCAACGGCGCGCAGGTGACGCCGGCCGACGTCAAGGCCTCCTTCGAGCGCATCCTCGACGAGGCCACCTCGGCGGCCGCCCGCTCCAACTTCCTCTCCATCGAGAGCATCGACACGCCTGATGCCGAGACGGTGGTCTTCCACCTCTCCACCGCCGACGTGCCGATCCTCGTCGCCATGGCCACCATCAACGCCGCCATCGTGCCGCAAAGCGAGATCGCGGCCGGCACCATCGGCACCGTCGCCCTCGGCTCCGGCCCGTTCAAGCTCGACTCCTGGGAGCCCAACTCCAAGGAAGTGCTGAGCGCCAATGCCGACTGGGCCGGCGGCAAGCTCAACATCGACGGCGTCACCGTCTCGGTGCTGCCCGACGAGACGGCCATCCTCGCCTCGCTGCGCGCCGGCCAGATCGACTTCGCCCTGCTCAACGACCCGCTGGTGGCGACGCTCGTGCCCAACGAGCCGAACCTGCAGCTCAACCGCGTGCCGGTGCTCGCCTACAACGTGCTCCAGCTCAACCCGTCGCGCGCCCCCATGGACAACCTCAAGGTCCGCCAGGCCATGTCCTGCGCGGTCGACCGGCAGGCCATCATCGACGCCGCGCTGGTGGGTGAGGGCAAGGTCACCGGCCCGCTGACCATGCCGGCCTTCGCCCAGGACCCCGAAACGCTGTTCTGCTACAAGCAGGACGTCGCCAAGGCCAAGCAGCTCATGCAGGAAGCCGGCTTTGCCGATGGCTTCTCGGCCACGGTGATCGCCGCCACCGGCGAGCCGCCGGTCGCCTCGTCCGAGGCGCAGGTGCTGCAAAGCCAGCTCGCCGAGATCGGCGTCAAGCTCGACATCAAGATGATGGAGCTCAACGTCTATGTCGACACCTGGCTCAAGGGCGACTTCGACATGGCCGTGGCGCTCAACGGCGGCCGTCCCGACCCGTACCCGATGTACAACCGCTACTTCACCAAGGACGGCAACCTGCTCAAGGTGTCGAACTTCGTCGACGACACGCTCGACAGCCTGATGAAGCAGGGCCAGGCCGAGACCGATCCGGCCAAGCGCGTCGCCATCTTCCAGGAGTTCGAGCGGCACCTCGCCGAGCAGTCGCCCTGGATCTGGCTGTCGACCTCGTTCAACTACACCGCGCAGCTGAAGACGGTGTCGGGCTACGAGGCGTCGCCTACCGGCACGCTGTTCGGCATCACCAAGATCTCCATCCAGTAGGCAACCACCGGGCCGGCCCCGCCGCGGGCCGGCCCGGCTCTTGAAGGCGGAGGGCAGGGGACCGATGAGCTACGTGGCGCAGCGCCTGCTCACTTTCCCGCTCATCCTGCTCGGCGTCTCGGTGCTGGTCTTCGTCTCCATCCGGCTCATTCCCGGCGACGCCATCACCGCCATGCTCGGCACCGAAGCGGGCCTGCTGACGCCCGACCAGCGCGCCGCCCTCGCCAGCTATTTCGGCATCGACCAGCCGGTCTGGTCGCAATATCTGCGCTGGCTCGGCGGCCTGTTTTCCGGCGATCTCGGCATTTCCACCATCTACGGCAAGCCGGTGCTGACCGTCATCCTCGAGCGCTTCCCGCTGACGCTCGAGCTGGCGCTGCTCTCCATGCTGATCGCCCTCGTCGTCGGCGTGCCGCTCGGCGTCCTCGCCGCCACCCGCAACGAGCGCCCGAGCGATCTTTTCGTGCGCGTGCTGGCCATGCTGGGCCAGTCGACGCCCAATTTCGTGCTCGGCGTGCTCATCATCTACGTGCTGTCGGTCTATTTCGGCGTCGTTCCCGTCATGGGCACCTTCACGCCGCTCCTTGTCGACCCGCTCGCCAATCTCGGCCAGCTCTTCTTTCCCGCCGTCACCCTCGGCTTCGCCTTCGCCGCCTCGGTGACGCGCATTTCGCGCTCGGCCATGCTCGACGTGTTGAGCGACGACTACGTACGCACGGCGCGCTCCAAGGGCGCCTCCTCGGCCAGCGTCGTCTGGCGCCACGCGCTGCCCAATGCGCTGATCCCGGTGGTGACGCTCTCCGGCGTCGAGTTCGGCTATCTGCTCGGCGGCGCCGTCATCGTCGAGCAGATCTTCGCCCTGCCGGGCCTCGGCCGGCTCGTGCTCGACGCCATCACCCAGCGCGACTACGCGCTGGTGCAGGGGACGGTGCTGTTCATCGCCTTCAACTTCCTCGTGGTGAACCTGCTCGTCGATCTCGCCTATGTCGCGCTCGACCCGCGCATCCGCCTGGGAGGCCGCTGATGCGCCTCGTGAGCGCCCTGTTCCGCCACCCCTCCGGCCGCATCGGCCTCACCATCATCGTGCTCTACCTGGCCGCCGCTCTCCTCGGCGCGCTCGGCCTCACGCCGCACAACGCCCTGAAGCAATTCCCCCTCGACCGGCTGAAGCCGCCGGGCCCCGCCTACTGGATGGGCACCGACCTGCTCGGCCGCGACACCATGAGCCGGCTGATGCTGGGCATCGGCCAGTCGCTGCTCATCGCCTTCGCGTCGGTGGCGGTCGCCACCCTCGCCGGCACCGTCATCGGCCTCCTCGCCGCCTGGTGGGGGCGCGTGTGGGACGGCGTTCTGATGCGCTTCATGGACGTGCTGCTGGCCTTCCCGGCGATCCTGCTGGCGCTGCTCATCATCGCCATCGTCGGCCCGGGCACGCTGACCAGCATCGCTGCCATCGGCATCGTCTACACGCCCATCTTCGCGCGCGTCGTGCGCGGCCCGGCGCTGTCGCTCAAGCGCCGCGACTTCGTCGATGCGGCGCGCACCTTCGGCAGCTCGCAATCCTACATCCTCACCCGCCATCTGCTGCTCAACCTCGTCGCGCCGCTCGCCGTGCAGGTGACCCTGGCGCTGGCCTGGGCGCTGCTCACCGAGGCCGGCCTCTCCTTCCTCGGCCTCGGCACGCAGCCGCCCACGCCCTCGCTCGGCCTCATGCTCGCCGAGAGCAAGAACCTCATGCAGCAGGCGCCCTGGCTCATGCTGTTCCCCGCGCTCACCATCATGCTCGGCATCCTCGGCTTCAACCTCGCCGGCGACGCCCTGCGCGACATCCTCGACCCACGCACGCAGAGGCGGGAGGCATGAGCACGCCCCTCCTGTCCGTCCGCGGCCTGCGCGTCGGCTTCGGCCGCGACCCGCGCGCCAACGAGGTGGTGCGCGGCGTGAGCTTCGAGCTCATGCCCGGCGAGACGCTCGGCATCGTCGGCGAAAGCGGCTCCGGCAAGTCGGTGACGGCGCTGTCGGTCAACCGCCTCGTCGATTTCGGCGGCGGCCGCATCACCGCCGGCACCATCACGCTGCAACGCGCCGACGGCACCAGCCTCGACGTCACCGCCGCCGGCGAGCGCGTGCTGCGCCACGTGCGCGGCCGCGACATCGGCATGATCTTCCAGGAGCCGATGACCTCGCTCAATCCGGTGCACACCATCGGCGCGCAGATCGAGGAGGCGTTCCGGCTCAACCGCGGCCTGAGCGGCCGCGCCGCCACGGCGGCCGCGCTCGACGTGCTGGAGCGCGTCCGCATCCCCGATGCCCGCGCGCGGCTCGGCTACTATCCGCACCAGCTGTCGGGCGGCATGCGCCAGCGCGTCATGATCGCGATGGCGCTGGCGTCCAGCCCGCGCCTGCTCATCGCCGACGAGCCGACCACGGCCCTCGACGTCACCGTGCAGGCGCAGATCATGGCGCTGCTCGCCGAGCTGCGTGCCGAGGCCGGCATGGCGATGATCTTCATCACCCACGACATCGGGCTGGTCGCCGGCATCGCCGACCGCATCATGGTCATGCAGCACGGCGTCGCCGTCGAGGCCGGCCCCACCGACGCCGTGCTCGACCGTCCGCAGCACGACTACACCAGGCACCTGTTGCAGGCCGTGCCGCATTTCAGCGCCGGCAAGGCCGTGCGCCAGGATGGCAAGCGCGCCGAAACCGGCCCGCCGCCCATCGTCACCGTCGCCGATCTCGTCGTGCGCTTCCCGGTGGGCAAGGGGCTGTTCGGCCCGACCGGCGCCGTCCACGCCGTCCACGCCGTCGACGGCGTCGATTTCGACCTGCTGCCCGGCGAGACGCTCGGCATCGTCGGCGAAAGCGGCTCGGGCAAGTCCACCACGGCGCGCGCCATCCTCGGCCTCGTCGAGCGCACGCGCGGCGAGGTGGCGACGCGTGCCGGCCGCTCGCGCCGGCCCATCCAGATGGTGTTCCAGGATCCCTTCGCCTCGCTCAATCCGCGCCTCGACGTCGAGGCGCTGCTGGCCGAGCCGGCCATCGCCAACGGCCAGCGCCGCGACGCCGCGCTGCGCGAGCGCATGCGCAGCCTGCTCGATCGCGTCGGCCTGCCGGCCGATGCGCTGGCGCGCTATCCGCACCAGTTCTCGGGCGGCCAGCGCCAGCGCCTGTGCATCGCGCGCGCCCTGATGCTCAACCCCGATGTCGTCGTGCTCGACGAGGCGGTCTCCGCCCTCGATGTCTCGGTGCAGGCCATGGTGCTCGACCTGCTCGTCGACCTGCAGCGTGAGTTCGGCCTCGCCTATCTCTTCATCTCGCACGACATGGCCGTGGTCGAGCGCATCGCCCACCGCATCGCCGTCATGTATGCCGGCCAGATCGTCGAGATCGGCGCCGCCGCGTCCGTCCTCGCCGCACCACAGCACAGCTACACGCAGCGCCTCATCGCCGCCGTGCCCGCCGTCGAGCGGCGCAACCAGCGCTTCGTCGTCGATGTGACGCAGGTGCCCTCGCTGGTCCGGCCCGCCGGCTTCGAGCCGCCGCCCGCCCGCTGGCGCGCCGCCGGCCCCGACCATCGCGTCCGGCTGGAGTCCGCCTGATGCCCGCCCTCGCCGAAAGATTCGACCGCGCCTTCGCCCCGCTCGCCGCCGCCGTCGCGGCCGGCCGCATCCCCGGCGGCGTGCTCGGCCTCGTCGCCGCCGACGGCACGCGCCTGGTCCGCGCCATCGGCGCCGCCCAGCTCGTCCCCGCCGGGCGGCCCATGACCGAGGCGACGTGGTTCGATCTCGCCTCGCTCACCAAGGTGCTGTTCACCACCCCGCGCATCCTCGCCCTCGCCGAAGCGGGCCGCATCGACCTCGACGCGCCGCTCACCAGCGTGCTGCCCGATTTCCGCCAGTACGACGCCGGCAACTGGCAACGCCGCGTCACCTTCCGCCAGTGCCTCGGCCACCAGACGCCGTTCCCCGCCGTCTTTCCGCTCTATACCTATGGCCGCGATCCCGACCTGCTGCGTGCCTTCGTCTTGCAGCACGACTGGCCGGCCGGCCCCGCCGTCTATTCCGACATCAACTTCATCCTGCTCGGCCTCGCCCTCGAACGCCTCGAGCGCTGCGCCATCCGCGACATGGCGCCGGGCGCCGGCTTCGCCTGGTCCGCCGACCCGGCCGAGGCCGCCGCCACCGAGGACGACACCTGGCGCCACCGCGTCCTCGTCGGCGAGGTGCACGACGACAATTGCGCGGCCCTGCAGGGTGCCGGCCATGCCGGCCTCTTCGGCACCGCCGCGGCCATCCTCGATTTCGCCGCCGCGCGCCTTGCGGATACCGGCCCCGACGCCCTCATCCGCACGCCGCTCTCGCCCCGCCGCACCCACGGCTGGGAGCGCCCCCATGAGGGCTGGTCGGGCGGTGAACACTGTTCCAGCGCCACCATCGGCCACACCGGCTTCACCGGCACCGGCCTGTGGCTGGACTTCGCCGGCGGCCAGGCGTGGACGCTGCTGACCAACCGCATCCATCCCACGCGCCATTCCGACAGCGGCATCGTCGCCCTGCGCCGCGCCGTGGGCGATGCCATGACGCGCGACTAGGGAGACCATCATGCAGCCGATCTGGGCCGTGGGCCTGATGACGGGGACCGTGCTCGACGGCAATATCGACGTGGCGCTGCTGCGCACCGACGGCGAAGCGATCGACAGCTTCGGCCCCTATACGCTGACGCCCTATCCGGCCAGCATCCGTACCCTGCTCGAAGCCACCCTCGCCGCCGCGCGCCAGTGGAATTTCGACGGCCCCGAGCCGGCCATCTTCGCCGCCGCCGAGGATGCCCTGACGCGTGCCCAGTCGGCGGCCGTGCTCGGCCTCGTCGTCGAGGCCGGCCTCAACCCCGCCGACATCGGCATCATCGGTTTTCACGGCCAGTCCGTGCTGCATCGCGCCCCGCAGCCGGGCCGCATCGGCGCCACCCGCCAGCTCGGCGACGGCCGGCTGATGCGCGATCTCACCGGCATCCGCGTTGCCTACGATTTCCGCTCCGCCGACGTGCGCGCCGGCGGGCAGGGGGCGCCGCTCGCCGCGCTCTACCACCAGGCGCTGCTGCGTCGCATCGGCGCCACCGACGGGCGCACCGCCGTGCTCAATCTCGGCGGCGTCGCCAACGTCACCTGGTGGGACGGCGGCGACCGGCTCATCGCCTTCGACGCCGGCCCGGCCAACGCGCCGATCAACGACTTCATCAAGGCGCACGGCCTTGGCGACATGGACCGCGACGGCACCCTCGCGGCGCGCGGCACGGTGGACGAGGCGCGTCTCGCCGGCCTCCTCCGGCACCCCTATCTCAGCGCACCCTATCCGAAATCGCTCGACCGCTTCGATTTCCTCTCCTCGATGGCCGATGGCCTCGGCGTCGAGGACGGCGCCGCCACCCTCACCGCCTTCACCACCAGCGCCGTCGGCAGGGCGCTCGACCTCCTGCCGCGCCGCCCCGAGCGTCTCGTCGTCTGCGGCGGCGGCCGCCGCAACCCGACCATCATGCGCATGCTGCGCGAGCGCGCCGGCGTCGAGGCCGTGCCGGCCGAGGCGGTGGGCTGGCGCGGCGACGCCATCGAGGCCGAGTGCTTCGCCCTGCTCGCCGTGCGCGTGCTGCGCGGCCTGCCCATCAGCTTTCCCACCACCACCGGGGCGCCGCAGCCGCTCACCGGCGGCGTGCTCGCCGCCTGAGCGCATGCCGACCCCTGCGCTCACCGTCACCGACGCGCCGCCGGCCGCCACGCTGGCCGAGCTCGGCGCCAGTCTCGCGGCCTTCAACGAGGCCGATGCCGGCCCCGCCAACCGCCTTCCGCTCGCCGTCTTCATGCATGCCGACGGCGCGCTGGTCGCCGGCCTCTCGGGCTATACCGCATGGGGCTGGCTCTATGTGCAATGGCTGTGGGTCGCCGAAGCCCTGCGCGGGCAGGGGGTGGCCGCGAGACTGCTCGCCGCCGCCGAAGCCGAGGCGCGGGCGCGCGGCTGCCACGGCGCCTATATCGACACCTTCAGCCCGCAGGCCTTGCATGTCTATCAGAAGGCGGGCTACGCGGTGTTCGGCGCCATGCCCGATTTTCCCAAGGGGCGCACGCGCAGTTTCCTCTCCAAGGGGCTCTGATGACCTCACAGCAGGGCGGCATCGTCCTCGGGGCGAGCGGCATCGCGCTGCTGTGCGGCCTCGACGCCGTGGCCAAGGCGCTGGGCGCCGATCTCACCGCTTTCCAGGTGGTGTTCGTGCGCTATCTCGGCGCCGCGCTCTGGCTCGCCCTGTGGATCGCGTTCACCCGCGGCAGCTGGCCGCGCCGCACCGATCTCGGCCGCCAGGCGCTGCGCGCCGTCATGCTCGTCGTCACCGCCTCGGCCTTCTTCTTCGCCGTGGCGCGGCTGCCCCTCGCCGTCGTCGCGGCGCTCGGCATGACGGCGCCGGTCTATGTCACGCTCATCGGCGCCCTCGTCTTCCGCGAGCGCGTCGGACCCGGCCCGTGGGTGGCGCTGGCGCTCGGCGCCGCCGGCTCCGCCATCATCGTGTTCTCCGGCTCGCGCATGGACCTCGGCGCTGCCGCCGAGCCGCTCGCCTGGGGCGCCGCCATGCTGGCGCCGTTCGCCTATGCCGTCACCCTGGCGTTGCTCAAGCACCATTCGGGGCACGAGGAGCCGGCGGCCATGACGCTCGGCCAGTCGGTCATCGCCGCGCTCTTCGTGCTGCCGCTGGCGGCCGGCAACCTGCCTGTCGTCACGGCGCCCGTCGCCGGCCTCGCGACGCTGATCGGCCTGCTCGGCGCCGTCGGCTTCCTGCTGCTGGTGCACGGCCTGCGCCGCATGCCGGTCTCGGTCTTCGCCGTGCTCGACTATACCGGGCTGGTCTGGGCCGGCCTCTTCGGCTTCGTCTTCTTCGGCGAAATTCCCGGCCTGCCGCTGTGGCTCGGCGGCGCCCTCATCGTCGCCGCCTGCGTCGTCAGCGCGCGCAGCACGGCACCGCTCGAGACGCCCGTCACCCACTGACGCGAGCTGTGGGCGCCCGCCGCGCGCGCTTGACAAGCGTTCGCGCGCATGAATTTATAAACGAAAGACAGTTTTATACACAAAACCGGCGTCGGTACGCCGCCACAGGAGGACCCATGAAGAAGCTGATTTTCGCGGCCCTGGCCGCCCTGGCGCTGGCCGGCGCCGCGCAGGCAGAGACGATCGAGCTGCGCTTTGCGACCTCGGTCGCCAATGTCGAGGAGCCGTCCTACAAGGCCATCCAGACCTTCGCCCAGCGCGTCGAGGAGCGCTCCGAAGGCCGTATCCACATCACCATCCTGCACGGCGAGCAGCTTGGCGCGCAGAAGAAGATCAACGAGATGATCATGAGCGGCGCCGCCCTCATGAGCATGACCGACTACGGCGCCCTCGGCCAGTTCCTGCCCGACATCGCGCTGCTCGCCGGCCCCTACATGTATGGCAGCCTCGACGACGCCCAGCGCCTGCTGCATTCCGACGTCTTCGCCGAGGTCGCCGGCCGCCTCGCCGACCAGGGCCTCAGCATCGTCATGTCCGACGGCCTGTTCGGGTACCGCCACCTGCTCGCCAACAAGCCCATCCGCACCCCCGCGGACCTGGTCAACGTGTCGGTGCGCGTGCCGCCCTCGCCGATGATGCTCGAGGCCTTCCGCGCCGTCGGCGCCCGGCCCACCGAGATCCCGTGGGGCGAGGTCTACAACGCGCTGCAGTCCAACGTCGTCGATGCCGCCGAGGCCCCCTACGCCTCCATCTACGGCTCGAACCTGCAGGAAGTCCGGCACGTCGTGTCGAACACCGCGCACCAGATCATGTTCACCACCTGGATCACCAGCACGCAGTTCCTCAACTCGCTGCCCGAGGACCTGCGCCAGATCCTCATGGAAGAGGGCGCCCGCATCGGCCCCGAGCTCACCGAGATGACCCTCGCGAGCGATGCCGAATACGCCCAGAAGCTGCGCGACGCCGGCGTCGAGATCGTCGAGGACGTCGACATCCCGGCCTTCCAGGAAGCCACCAGGGCTGCCTACGACAAGGTCCCGAACCTCACGCCCGGCATCGTCGAGCGCATGCGCGAGGCGATGGCGGCGAAGTAAGCCGTCGGGCCAGCTGGTCCGTCAGGGTTCCGCGCGGGGCGCCGCGCGGAACCCGATCCCGCCCGCCCCAGGGGAGCTCCACCCATGTCCGAACCCGTTGCGCGCGATCCGTGGTGGCTGCGCATCGACGAAGGCATCGCCGTCGTCAGCCTCGTCGTCACCGTCGGTTCGGTGGTCTGGGGCGTCGTCACGCGCTACCTGTTCCCGCAGCCGGCGGCCTGGACCTACGAGGTCGCCACGATGGCCTTCGCCTGGACGGTCTTCTTCGGCGCCGCCACCGGCGTGCGCCGCGGCCTGCATGCCGACATCGACATCTTCGTGCATTACCTGCCCGAGCGCTGGCAGACGGTCATCGACATCGGCAACTGGGTGCTGCTCGCCGTCTTCTTCGCCGCCATGGGCGTGCTGTTCGCGCAGCTCGCGGCCAGCACCACCCACGTCTACACCGTCGCCCTCAGCCTGCCGCAGACCGTCACCTACGCGCCGCTCGCGCTCGCCTGCCTGATGATGCTGCTCTACCACCTCGGCCGCTGGGGACGCTGGCGCGCAACCAATCCCGAGGACGTGGAGGACATCATATGAGCGCCGTCGCCGCCTGGCTGCCCGCCCTCGTCATGTTCGCGCTGCTGCTGCTGCGCACGCCCATCACCTGGGCCATGGCCATCGCCGCCTTCAGCTTCTACCTGCTGAGCGGCGGCATGGTGCCGCTCACCGCCTTCGCCCAGGAGATCTTCGAGGGCACGCAATCCATCTCGCTGCTGGCGCTGCCCTCCTTCGTGCTCGCCGGCTGCATCATGAACGCCTCCGGCATCACCCGCCGGCTGGTGCGCATCGCCGAGGTGCTGGTCGGCCACATGACCGGCGCGCTGGCGCAGATGTGCACCGTGCTCGGTACGCTGCTCGGCGGTCTCACCGCCTCCGCCAATGCCGATGCCGCCATGCTGGCGAAAACCATCGGCACCGAGATGGTGGCCTATCGCTACAGCCGCGCCTTCGCCGCCGTCATCACGTCGTCGGCCGCCATCATCACCTCGCTGCTGCCGCCCTCCATCGGCCTCATCATCTATGGCTATCTCGCCGAAGCCTCGGTGGGCCGGCTGTTCGCGGCCGGCATCATTCCCGGCCTGCTGCTCGCCGGCGGCCTGATGATCGTCACCCACATCACCGCCCGCCGGCGCGGCTACAAGGCGCAGCGCGAGACCCGCGCCAGCCGCGGCGAATTGCTCGCCGCCCTGCGCGACGGCCTGTGGGCCATGTCGATCCCGGTCATCATCATCGCCGGCACGCGCTACGGCGTCTTCACCACCACCGAATCCGGCGCCATCATCGCCGTCTACGTGCTGTTCATCGCCATCGTCGGCTATCGCGAGTTCAGCTTCAGGCAATTGCCCGGCGTGCTCGCCGAGGCGACCCGCGACGCCTCCATCGTCATGATGATGATCTGCGCCGCCTCCGCCCTCGGTTTCTATCTCGCCTGGGAGGCGGTGCCGCAGACCATGACCGGCTGGCTCAGCACCATGGCCGGCAATCCTGTCGTGCTGCTGCTCGTCATCAACCTCATGCTGATCATCCTCGGCACCGCCATTGAAGGCTCGGCCGCGCTCATCATCCTCACGCCCATGCTGATCCCGCTCATCGGCCAGGCCGGCATCGACAAGGTGCATTTCGGCATCGTGCTGGTGACCAACCTCACCATTGCCGGCATCACCCCGCCGGTCGGCGGGCTCATGTACATCTCCTCGCAGGTGCTCGGCGCCCGCATGCTCGACTATTCGCGCGAGGTGCTGCCCTATCTGGGCATGATGATGATTCTGCTGGTGCTGCTCAGCGTCTTCCCGCAGCTTTCCCTCTGGCTGCCCGACCTGATTTACGGCGCCCGCGCCGTCCAGTAACCCGGAGGTCTCCCGCATGGCCCGCAATCCCAATCCGGACCCGACCCAGCACGCCGCCATCCCCGTGTGGAACATGGAGACTTGGCTCTACGAGGATCTCGAGATCGGCTGGCGCGTGCGCTCCATCCGCCGCACCATCTCCGAAGGCGAGGCCATGCTGTTCAACAGCCTCGTCATGGACCTGCACCCCTACGTCGCCGACGAGCCTTTCGCGCGCGAGGAGGGGGTCTTCAACCGCCGCCTCGTCGCCGGCGCGCAGGTGTTCAGCTACGGGCTCGGCCTCTTCGCCCACAACAACACCCAGACCTTCTCCTACGGCTACGACAAGCTGCGCTTCATCAAGCCGACCTTCATCGGCGACACCATCTACGGCATCCGCACCCTGCTGCGGAAGGAGCCCAAATACCCCGACATGGGCCTTGCCGTGTTCAGCTACGAGATCTTCAAGCACGATGGCGAGCTGGTGCTCTATTGCGAGCATCTGCAAACGGTGCGCTACCGCGACGCCGCCGCGGCCGGCGCGCCCGCCGCCGCCTCCTGACGCATGGGCTGGACCTCGCCCTTTGCCGAGTTCGAGGGCCGCGTCGTCCTCGTCACCGGCTCCAGCACCGGCATCGGCGCCGCCGTGGCGCGCGGCTTCGCCGCCTGCGGCGCCCATGTGGTGCTTCACGTCAATCGCAGTGTCGGCGAGGCCGAGGCGCTGCGCGACGAGATCGCGGCAGAGGGCGGGCGCGCCTTTCTGCTGCGCGCCGACCTCTCCGATCCTGCCGCCGCCGCGCGGCTGGCTGAGGACGCGGCCGCCGCGGCCGGCCGCCTCGACATCCTCGTCAACAATGCCGGCGACACGCTCGCCCGCCGCCCCGTCGCCGACATCCCGCTCGACGACTACCGGCGCATCGTCGACCTCAATTTCGGCTCCGTCTTCGCCCTGTCGCGCGCCGCCCTGCCGATTTTTCGCGCGCAGGGCAGGGGCACCATCGTCAATACCGGCTCCATCTCGGCCCGCATCGGCGGCTCCTCGGGCAGCGTCCTCTACGCCGCCGCCAAGGCGGCCGTGTCGACCTTCACGCGCGGCCTCGCGCGCGAGCTGGCGCCCGAGGGCATCCGCGTCAACGCCGTGGCGCCGGGCGTCGTCGACACCAAGATCCACCGCCTGCACACCTCGCCCGACGTGCTCGAAAAATTCGTCGCCGCCATCCCGCTCGGCCGCGCCGGCGTGCCCGACGATTGCGTCGGCGCCTATCTCTATCTCGCCTCCGAACGGCTCGCCGGCTTCGTCACCGGGCAGGTGCTCGAAGTGAACGGCGGCCAGTTCATGGCTTGACGCGCGCCCCTTCCGTCGATGACAAGCTGAGCGGCGTGATGCGCAAATCCACTCCTCCCGGTGACGACAACAAATACACCGCCCCGGCCCTCGAAAAGGGGCTGGATATCATCGACGTGCTCGCCTCCGCCGAGAGCGGCCTGACCCAGGTCGAGATCGCCCGCACCCTCGAGCGCTCGGTCAGCGAGATCTACCGCATGCTGGTGGTGCTGCGCCGGCGCGGCATCGTCGCCGCCGAGGAGGGGGGCGAGCGCTATTTCCTCACCACCAAGCTGTTCGAGATGGCCAACCGCACGCCGGTCGTCGCCCGCCTCACCACCGCCGCCGGGCCGGTGATGGCGCGCCTCGTCCGCGCCGTCGACGAATCGGCGCACCTCACCGTCCTCTCCGAGAACTTCGTTCTCGTCATCGGCCAGCTCGACAATCCCGGCGACAACACCACCAGCGTGCGGCTCGGCGCCCGCGTCGAGGCGTGGCGTACCTCGTCTGGGCGCGTGCTGCTCGCCCATCGGCCCGAGGCGTGGCTCGACGAATTCCTCGCCACCTATCCCCATCCCGACGGCGTGCCGGCCGCCCAGTTGCGCCGCGAGCTGGCCGCCACGCGCGCTCGCCGCTACGAGCAGATGCCGAGCTATGTGGTGAAGGGCGTGACCAATATCAGCGCCCCCGTCATCGGCTATGACGGCACCGCCGCGGCCGCCCTCACCATCCCCTATGTCGACCGCTATTTCGGCAACGTGCCCATCGAGACCTGCCGCGATAGGCTCCTCGAAGCCGCCGCCCAGATCTCCCGCGCCATCGGCGGCACCTGAGCAGCGCCCCTCGCGCGTTTCCAGGAAAAGCTGCAGACTTTTTCGGTTCGAGAACGAAACGAAATCAACGACTTAGATCGTTTCACCTAAACGGTGAAGCGATCTAGAACTTGCCGTAGCGCAGATAGGCCGAGCGCGGGTCGAGCCCTTCGAGGATCGCGGTGCGCACCTTGTTCTCGGTCTGCATGGCGACCACCGCCGCCGCCGCGATCTCGGCCGCCTCGGCGCGCGGGATGCGCACCAGCCCGTCGAGGTCGCCGAGCAGGTAGTCGCCCGGCGCGATCTTCACCGTGCCGATGGTGATCTCGACATTCGAGCCGGTCGGCAGCCAGTGCGAGACGATGTCGCGCGGCGTGAAGAAGCGGTGCCAGCTCTGGAACCCCAGCCGGCGGATGAAGCCCGTGTCGCGGATGCCGCCATCGACCACGCAGCCCAAAACCCCGCGCAGCTTCAGCGCCTCGGCCGACAGCTCGCCCATGTGCCCGACGCTCAGGTCGTTGGGCTGGCTCACCCACACATGGCCGGCCGGAATCTCGCTCAGCAGGCTCGTCCACGCCAGCAGCGTCTCATGCGCGTCGGCGCCCTCGCTGACCTTGCCCGCGATGGTGAAGGCCGGCCCGCACAGCACCTGGCCGTCGATCAGCGGCCGCAATTCGCTGGGCAGCGCATAGTCGGTGAGCCCGCGCCCGCGCATGATGTCGTTGACGACGCCGGTATAGACCGTTTCGAGCTGCGTGCGGATCGGGTCGTCGGGCAGCACCGGGCTCACGAGGCTGCCTCCCGCGGCGCCTTCGCGGCGAGGCCGAAATCGGCGTCGATCTCGGCATTGTGCTCGCCGACGCCGGGCGCCGGGCGCTCGGAGCGCATGAGCGCACCGTCGAAGCGCAGCGGCAGCCGCGTCGTCTCGATGGCCTCGCCGCTGCCCAGCGTCAGCGTCTGCGTGAAGTCGAGGTCCTTGAAGCCCGGGCTGGCGAGAAGCTGCGTCCACTCCAGCACCTCGGTGGCCCAGATGTCGGCCGGGATGAGCAGCGACAGCCAGTGCGCCGTCGTCTCGGTGGCGAGGAACTCCGCCAGCCGCGCCTTGATGCTGTCGCGCTGCGTGAACCACTGGCGCGGGTCGGTCTCGCCGGCGATGGCCGCGCAGCCCAGCACCTCGGCGAGACGCGGCACCGGCATCATGGCGATGGCGAGATAGCCGTCCGCGGTGCGGTAGACGCCATAGGGCGCCGCCAGGTAGGCGTGCGCGTTGCTCACCGCGCTGCGCTCCGGCAGGCGCCGGCCGGGGTCGTTGAAATGCGTCGTCAGCACCTCGAACTGGAAGTCGAGCAGCGCTTCGAGCAGCGACGTCTCGACATGCGACCCGACCCCCGTGGAGTGCCGTTCCAGCAGCGCCGCGAGGATGCCCTGCACGGTGATGTTGCCGGCGAACTGGTCGGCCACCGCCAGCCCCATCGGCATGGGCGGGCCGTCGCCGTCGCCGGTGAGCCACATCAGCCCCGAGCGCGCCTGCGCCAAGAGGTCCTGGCCCGGCAGCCCAGCCCATTCGCCGGTCGCCCCGTAGCCCGAGATCGAGGCATAGACGATGCGCGGGTTGATCGCCTTCACGCTCTCATAGTCGAGTCCGTACTTCTCCATCACGCCGGGCCGGAAGTTCTGGATCAGCACGTCGGCCTGCGCCACCAGTGCCTTGACCCGCGCGAGGTCGTCCGGCGCCTTGAGGTTGGCGGCGTAGCTCTGCTTGTTGCGGTTGATGGCGTGGAACAGCGTGTTCGTGCCCTCGATGTCGACATCCGACAGGTAGAGGCTGCGCCCCAGGTCGCCGGCGCCCGGCCGCTCGATCTTGATGACGCGTGCACCCATGTCGGCGAGCTTCATCGCCGCCATCGGGCCTGACAGGAACTGGCTGAAATCGGCGACGACGAGGCCGGCGAGCGGGCGCCGGCGGGGCGGGGAAGAGGGCGAACTCATGGTGCAAGGCTCTTGGCGTAGGCTTCGTTGATGGCACGGGCGGTGGCGTCGGGCGTCCGTTCGCCCGTGAGGCACTGGTGGACGAGGTCGCCGCCCACTGCCTGGAACGCCATATAGCCGCGATGGCGGGGGCGCAGATAGGAGCCTTCGAGCGTTTCGAGCGTTGCCGCGAAGAAATTGCGCGACGCCGCGTTGCAGGCCGCGTCGCGCCAGGCGACGACATTGCCCGGCTGCCCGCCGGCGGCGAAATAGGGGCCGCGCTGGCACTCGGCCGAGGCGATCCAGAATGCATAGTCCACCGCCACGTCGCGGTGCCGGCTCCGCGCCGACACGGCGATGCCGGTGCCGCCGATGGGCGAGCCGATCGGCCCCTTGTCGCCGAGCGCCGGGATGGCGGCCGCCTGCACCGGGTGGAGCCGGAAGCCGTCGCGCGAATAGTTCGAATAGCCGTAGAGATAGGGCACATAGGCGTGGCTCGAGCGCGCCGCCAGCCACTCATAGGCGCCGATCGGGTCCATCGCGAGACACTGCGCCGGCACGTGCCGGCTCACCGCCAGCATCTCGCGCAGGATGTCCGCCGCCACCGCCGGGTCGGCGCCCACCTCGCCCGCCCCGAAGGGCTGCCCGCTGCTCGCCAGCAGATTGTAGAAGCCCATCAGCGCGTTGATCGGCTTGATCGGCCAGATGACGCGCCCGGCCTCGGCCAGCGCGATCACCTCGCGCCAGCGCGTCGGCGCCGCCTCCATCAGGTCCGGCCGATAGGTGGCGATGGGCGTCGCCGCGTCGATGGCGAGCCCCCATTGCTGCCCGCCGAAAGTATAGGAGGCGTGCGAGACGCCCGCCGATTCCGCCGCGAGCCGGGCGAGCTCGGCGTCGCGCCCGACCGTGTCGAACGCCACCAGCATGCCGCCCGCCGCCGCTTCGCCGACATGCGGGTGGTCGATGACCATGAGGTCGTAGCTCTCGGCCATCGCCTCCAGCGGCCGGTCGGCGAAGGCCTGCAGGTCGCGCTTCTCCCATATGATGGTGACGCCCGGATGCGCCTCGGCGTAAAGCTCGGCGGTCACCACCATCGGGTCGAAGCCGCGGGCGTGGTCCCACGTCATGCCCCGCAACACGACCTCTGCGCCGTCCGTCATGTCTTCCCCGTTTTCCTGCCGGCGCCATTTTGCCAGCCTGGCCGGGAGGATAGGCGAGGATGTTCCATGTGTCAAAATACGTTTTGTTGATAAAACTGTGCTCGGCCGCTAGACTGCCCCCGAAACGAGGAGGATGCCGATGAGCGGCGCGCGCTGGTTCGAGGATTATATCGTGGGCGAGGTGCGCGAAACCACCGCCCGCACCATCACCGAGACCGACATCGTCGTCCACGCCGGCCACTCCGGCGACTTCTATCCCCACCACATGGACGCCGAGTTCATGAAGGGCACACCCTTCGGCCAGCGCATCGCGCACGGCACCATGACCTTCGCCATCGGCATCGGCCTCACCGCCGCCATCGCCAATCCGCGCGCCTTCACCTACGGCTATGAGCGGCTGCGCTTCCCCAAGCCGGTGTTCATCGGCGACACCATCCACACCCGCCTCGAAGTCACCGCCGCCGCCGAGGACCCCAGGCGCCCCGGCCACGGCCGCGTCGTCGAAACCTGCACCGTGCTCAACCAGCGCGGCGAGACCGTGCTGTTCTGCGAGCACATCCTGCTCGCCGAGCGCCGCCCGGCCGGACTCTAGCCCGGCAGGTCGACGCATTCGACGATCTCCAGGGCGGCGCCGGGCCGATAGAGAGAGCAAGGAATCTTGCCACGGCGATCGCCCGCGGTGCTGCCTCGCCCGCGCCGGTCAGCCGGGCCGTTTGCTGCGTCCGCCCGCTGCCCCGGGCGCCGGCCCGGTCGTCTCGCGCACCACGAGGTGCGTTTCGAGCACGTAGCGCACGTCGCGGATGGCGCTCGACTGCAGCATGTCGAACAGCAGCGACACCGCCGCCCGCCCGGCCTCCTCCGACCAGTTGGACACCGTCGTCAGCGCCGGCTGCGTCACCGCCCCCAGCACGTCGTCGCAGCCGATGACGCTGAAATCGCGCGGCACCGCCACGCCGCCGTCGGCGAGCCCGGCCATCAGGCCGTGCGCCGTCACGTCGTCGAAGGCGATGGCCGCCGTTGCGCCGGTGCGCAGCACCTGCGGCGCCACGGCCCGCCCGGCCTGGTAGCTGGGCATGGGGCAGGGCACCGTGAAATGCGCGAGCCCCAGCTTCTCGGCCGCCTTGCGCACGGCGTTGCGCCGCTGCCGGTTCGACCACGAGCTCGCCGGCCCGCTGATATAGACGATGCCGCGGTGCCCGAGCTCGGCGAGGTGCGCCACCGCTTCCTCCACGCCCGCCCCGCTGTCGATGAGCACGCGCGGAATGCCGCTCACGTCGCGGTTGACCAGCACCAGCGGCCGCCTCGCCGCATGGGCGCGGATCTGCGCCTCGGGCAGCCGGCTCGAGGCGAGGATCACGCCCGCCACCTGCCCGGCGAAGCGGTCCACCAGCCGGTCCTCCTGGCGCGGATCCTCGTCCGTGTTGCCGAGGAACAGGCAGAAGTCGAGCCGGTCGGTCTCGCGCTGCACGGCGCTGATCAGCGGCGGAAAGAACGGGTTGGCGACGTCGGGCACGATCAGCGCCACGTTGCGATAATGGCCGGTGCTCAGCGCCCGCGCCGTGTGGTTGGGCACGTAGCCGAGGCGCTCGGCCGCCGCCAGCACGCGCTGCACCGTCTCGCTCGACAGCATGGCCGGCCGGGTGAAGGCGCGCGACACGGTCGAGCGGTCGACCCCGGCAGCGGCGGCCACCTGGCTGATCGTCGGCGTCGCCTTGCGCTCGGGCTCGATCTTCATTCTAGCTGTCCTTTGCCACAGATCGGGGGGCGAGGGCCAGCCCGCAGCTTGACATGCAACCGGTTGCATAGAATAGTCCTCAGACTGTCT
>JBDHTK010000013.1:0-24523 GCA_039808625.1 Devosia sp.
TCGCCTCGGCGGCGAGCCGCGGCTCCATCCCGCAGCGCTCGGCCGAGCAGCTCATGGCGGTGGTCAACGGCCAGCGCGGCGGCAAGGTCATCCTGAAGCTCGCCAATTCGCGATTTTCCGAGGTCACCGTCAGCGCCCGCGGCGGCCGCGTGGTGCTGCTGTTCGAGGACATCACCGAGCGCGTGCGGGCCGAGGAGCGCATCAATTTCATGGCGCATTACGATGCGCTGACCGGTCTGCCCAATCGCGGCTATTTCGCCCAGCAGGTGAGCGCCGACCTCGAGCGGCGGCGGCTCGCGGCGGCGCCCGAGACGGCGATGCTGATGATCATCGACATCGACGACTTCAAGCATGTCAACGACACTGCCGGCCACCTCATCGGCGACCGGCTGCTGGTCGAGGCGGCCGACCGGCTGAAGGCCGCCATCGGCCTGCGCGGGCTGGTGGCGCGGCTCGGCGGCGACGAGTTCATCGTCTACCGCTCGGCCGACGTCATGCCGGGCGATGCCGAGCGCGACGCCGAGACGATCCTCGCCGCCTTCAAGGCGCCGTTCCCGATCATGGGCGAGAGCCTCTCCACCAACGTGTCGATCGGCATCGTCACCTCGACCGACACCGAGGACGATCTCGACGGCATGATGACCCGGGCGGACTTGGCGCTCTACAAGGCCAAGGGCAGCGGCAAGGCACAGGCGCAGGTGTTCCGCGACGAGATGGACACCGCCTATCGCTACCGCCAGCGGCTCAAGACCGAGCTGCGCGCCTGCGTCGAGGCGGACGGGCTGACGCTCGCCTACCAGCCGCTGATCGACCTCAAGACGCGCCGCGTCGTCGGCTGCGAGGCGCTGGCGCGCTGGACGCATCCGACGCTGGGCGCCATCCCGCCGTCGCTGTTCATCCCGGTGGCCGAGGAAACCGGGCTCATCTCCGAGATCTCGCGCTGGGTGCTGCGCCAGGCGACGGCCGAATGCCGCAACTGGCCGAGCGACGTGTCGGTGTCGGTCAACATCTCGGCGCGCGATTTCCGCCATGCCGATGTCGAGGACATGGTGCTCGACGCCCTCAGGCGCAGCGGCCTGCCGCCCGAGCGGCTCGAGATCGAGGTGACCGAGACGGCGCTGATCGAGGAAAAGGACAAGGCAACCAAGATCCTGTCGGCGCTGGGCAAGCGCGGCATCGGCATCGCCCTCGACGATTTCGGCACCGGCTATTCGTCGCTGAGCTACCTGCAGGCGCTGCCCTTCACCAAGCTCAAGGTCGACCGCAGCTTCGTCATGGACATCGGCGCCAATCCGCGCTCGCTGAAGCTTCTGAGCAACGTCGCCCAGCTCGGCAAGGACATCAACCTCGTGGTCACCGCCGAGGGGGTCGAGACCGAGGAGCAATTGGCGCTGATCCAGGCCCACACCAAGGTCGACCAGATCCAGGGGTATCTGTTCGGCGTGCCGCTGCCGCGCCGCGAGGTGGCCGAGCTGATCGCCCGCATGGCGGCCGGCAGCGCCGCCGCCCAGGATTCGCGCGTTAGGGTTAACGCGGGTTAACTTCTTTCACCGCCTCGGCATTTCGCCACCGAGCCGGCGTTCCGCCGGCGCCGGGAGGCGGGGTTGCGCAATCTTGGCGTTCCAAACGTGCTTAACAAATGGTTACGGTGACCTCCGTGGTTTTGGAGGTTGGTAATGAGTGCGGCGGCTCCGAGCCAAGCGACACCGGTTTCGCATTTTGCCGGAACCCTGGTGGATATTCTCGATCGGGTCGAATATCGGCGGGTCAGTCCGGACGATCTCAACGATCCGATCTACAAATTGCGCTACGAGGCGTATCGGCGCGAGAATTTCTATCCGTTCAACAGCCTGGGCCTGTTGCGCGACGAGTTCGACGATTTCGAGCGCTTTCCCAATTCGTGGAATTTCGGCGTCTATATCGACGGGCTGCTGGCCAGTTCGCTGCGCATTCACTACCTGACGCCCGAGTGCCCGAAATCGCCGGCCAACAGCCTGTTCGCCGATGTTCTGGCGCCGCTGCTGGCGGCGGGCGCGACCTTTGTCGATCCGACGCGCTTCACCGTCGACTTCGAGGCGAGCCTCGCCTATCCGGCGCTGCCCTTCTTGACGCTCAGGCTGGCAGTGATGGCGACGCGGCATTTCAACGCCACCTATGGGCTGCATTGCGTGCGGCCCGAGCACGGCCCGTTCTACAAGCGCGTGCTGGGCTCGCACCTCATGTGCGCGGCGCGGCGCTGGCACGATGTCGGCTTTCCGATGGAGCTGTGGGGCACCAGGGCGCAGGAGGTCTATGAGCGCACGCTGCGGCGCTACCCGTTCTTCAACTCCTCGGAGGAAGAGCGCCGGCTGCTGTTCGCGCCGCCGCATGCGACGCCGATCTGGGTGCATGCCCATCCGACGCGCGCGGCCGAAACCAGCGGCTGAGGCCGGCCGCGGCGCGAGGTTGCGAAAACTTAATGGGGGTGCGGCATCAACCTTCTTGCCTGCGCCACGATTTGCCGCGATCTTCAGCGCCGGGCACCTCGCGTGCCGGGTCGCCGGGGGGCGAGTCGGAGACAAAGCATGAGCCGTAGATCTCGTCTCGCCGTATCGCTGCTGGCCGCGGCGGCCGGCCTTCTGCTCGGCGCCGGCGGCGCGCTCGCCGCGCCCGGCATCGCCAGCGTCAACGCGAATGTGCGCAGCGGCCCCGGCACCGGCTATGCGGTGGTCGACCAGCTGAAGAAGGGCGAATATGTCATCGTGGTGAGCTGCGGCGCCAATTGGTGCAACATCCACCATATCGGCACGGACGGCTATGTGGCGCGCACGCTGCTCTACAATCCCTATTACGGCTCGCGTGCCTATTACCAGTTCGCGCCCAAGCACCCGCAGCCGGGCCGCTACTAGACATTGGGGCCGGCGCGGCTCGATCCCGGATAGCTGTCGCCGAGCCTGGTCATGAGCCGCTTCGTCTCGCGCGCCCCCGGCGTCTCGCCGGCGACGCGGCAGCGGGCTGGACGCTCCGGGACGGATCGGCTTTAGTCGCGCTGCCCCCAAAAGAGGAGATCGCCGTTGCGTGCGCTGTGCGTCGTCATCCCGCTCACCAGCCTGCTGCTGCTGGCCGGCCCGGCGCCGGCACAATCCATCTCGCCCTATGACAGGAGCTGGTATCGCGCACCGTTCTGGAGCGGCGAGTATCCGTCCGGCTTCAGCGTGCTCGAGGAAACGACGATCACCATCCGGCCGGTGCTCGACCCCGAGGCGGCACCGAGCGTGAGCTGCCTGTTGCCGGAGGGCGCCACCTACCATGCGTGGAATTTTCCGCGCGTCGAGGCCGATGCGCTGAGCTTCGTGTCGTTCACCAAGATCGACGAGCTGGAGGTGACGCAGGCGCATGACGCGGTGCTCCATACGGAGCCGGACGGCGACGAGGTGAGCGTGCATTTCGCGCCGGGCAGCCGCTGGCGCGAGCTCGTCTATTACGGCGAGGGGGCGTTCCTCATGGAGTATGACGGCGCCCTCTACACCGGCGACCAGGATCTGGTGAATGTGTCGCGCTCGCGCCTCGGGGGCGAGTCCGGCTATGACGAATGGCTGCGCGTCAACTGCGCCAACAACCAGTGGGGCTGGATCCTCATGCGCGACATCGTCAAGGACGAGGAAACGTTCGACTCGCCCAACATCGTCGACTACGGCGTCGCCGCCGACCTCGACTAGATCGTTGTTGCATTTCCGAACCGGGAAAGTCTGCAGCTTTTCCCTGGAAACGCTTTAGGCCGGCTGCAGTTCGGGCTTGACCTCTTCGAGCTCGATCAGCGTGCCGTAAAAATCCCCTGGGTGAAGGAACAGCACGGGCCGGCCATGCGCGCCGGGGCGTGGCGTGCCGTCGCCGAGAATGCGGGCGCCGGCGGCGCCGAGCCGGCGCGCCGCCTGGGCGAGGTCGGCGACCTCGTAGCAGACATGGTGCAGGCCGCCTTTGGGGTGCTCGGCAAGGAATCTCGCCACCGGCGAAGCGGGCCCGAGCGGCGTCATCAGCTCGATCCTGGTATTGGGCAGATCGACGAAGACGATGGTGACGCCGTGTTCGGGCAGGGCCTGCGGCGGGCCCGTCTCGGCGCCGAACAGGTCGCGATAGGTGGCGGCGGCGGAGCTCAGGTCGGGCACGGCGATGGCGACGTGGTTGAGCCGGCCGATCATCGATTGGTGAGCCTTCCCTCGATCGTATCGAGCACGCCCGAGGCGGCTTCGAGCACATTGGTGCCCGGCCCGAAAATGGCGGCGACGCCCGCCTCGCGCAGGAAGGGATAGTCCTCGGGCGGGATGACGCCGCCGACGACGACGGTGACGTCGTCCTGCCCCACGGCGCGCAGCGCCGCGACCAGCGCGGGCACCAGCGTCTTGTGTCCGGCGGCGAGCGAGGAGACGCCGACCGCGTCGACGCCGAGCGCGGCGACATGGGCGGCGACCTCGGGCGCCGTCTCGAACAGCTCGCCCATATGCACGGCAAAGCCCAGATCGGCGAAGGCGCTGGCGATCACCTTGGCGCCGCGGTCGTGCCCGTCCTGGCCCATCTTGGCGATGAACAGGGCGGGCGGGCGGCCGTGCCGGCGCGTGAAGGCGGCGAGGCGCTGCTGCATGCGCGCATATTGCGGGTCGTCGCCATAGGAGCCGGCATAGACGCCGGAGATGACGCGGGTGATGGCGGCGTGGCGGCCGAACACGGTCTCGAGCGCCGCCGAGATTTCGCCGAGGCTGGCGCGGGCGCGGGCGGCGGCGATGGCGGCGGCGAGCAGGTTGCCGGTGCCGCGCGCGGCTTCCGCCAGGGCGGCGAGCGCGGCGGCGCAGCGGGCGGGATCGCGCGTTTCGCGCAGGCGGGCGAGGCGGGCCACCTGCTCGTCACGCACGCGGGCATTGTCGACCTCGCGGAAGGGGATGGGCGGCTCGCTGTCGAGCCGGTAGCGATTGACGCCGACGATCACCTCCCCGCCGCGGTCGATGCGGGCCTGGCGCAGGGCGGCGGCCTTTTCGATCTCGGCCTTGGGCGTGCCGGCGGCGACCGACGCGGCCATGCCGCCGGCCGCCGCGATCGCGGCCATCAGCGCTTCGGCCTCGGTCACCAGCCCCGCGGTCAGCGCCTCGACGTAATAGGAGCCACCGAGCGGGTCGACGACGTCGGTGACGCGGGTCTCGTGCTGGAGGATGAGCTGGGTGTTGCGCGCGAGGCGGGCCGCCTCGTCGGTGGGCAGCGCCACCGCCTCGTCGAAGCTGTTGGTGTGCAGCGACTGCGTGCCGCCCAGCACGGCCGCCAGGGCCTCGACGGTGGTGCGCACGACATTGTTGAGCGGGTCCTGCGCGGTGAGCGACACGCCCGAGGTCTGGCAGTGGGTGCGCAGCATCTTTGAGCGCGCGCTCTTTGCTCCGAGACCGGTCATCACGCGGGCCCACAGCGTGCGCGCGGCGCGCAGCTTGGCGGCCTCGAGGAAGAGATTCATGCCGATGCCGAAAAAGAAGCTCAGCCGTCCGGCGAAGGCGTCGATGTCGAGGCCGCGGGCCAGCGCCGCCTCGACATAGGCGCGGCCGTCGGCCAGCGTATAGGCGAGCTCCTGCACCGCCGTCGCGCCGGCCTCGTGCATGTGGTAGCCCGAGATCGAGATGGAGTTGAAGCGCGGCATGTGCGCCGCGGTGTAGGCGATGATGTCGCCGACGATGCGCATGCTGGGCTCGGGCGGATAGATATAGGTGTTGCGGACCATGAACTCCTTGAGGATGTCGTTCTGGATGGTGCCGTCGAGCTGGGCCTGCCGTACGCCCTGCTCCTCCGCCGCGACGACGAACATGGCGAGCACCGGCAGCACGGCGCCGTTCATGGTCATCGATACGCTCATTCTGTCGAGCGGAATGCCGTCGAACAGCAGCTTCATGTCCTCGACGCTGTCGATGGCGACGCCGGCCTTGCCGACATCGCCCACCACGCGCGGATGGTCGCTGTCGTAGCCGCGATGGGTGGCGAGGTCGAAGGCGACGGACAGCCCCTTCTGGCCGGCCGCTAGCGCCTCGCGATAGAAGGCGTTGCTCTCGCGCGCCGTCGAGAAGCCGGCATATTGCCGGATGGTCCAGGGCCGGTTGGCGTACATGGTGGCGCGCACGCCGCGCGTGAACGGCGCGGCGCCGGGCAGGCCGGGGTCGGCCGCGTCCTCGCGGAAATAGACGGGCCGCACGGCGATGCCGCCATAGTCGCGGGTGAGCGCTTCGACAGGCGTGTCACCCAATTCGCCCGCCGCGAGCGCGGCCCAGTCGGCGAAGGCCGGATGCGGAGGCCGCGCGCTCATGCCGCCTCGAACTCCAGGATCACCTCGTCGACGGCGAGGACGGCCCCGGGGGCGACGCGGACCCGCGCGATGCGGGCGCGGCGCTCGGCGCGCAGCACGTTCTCCATCTTCATCGCCTCGACGATGGCAAGGTTCTGGCCGGCCTCGACGATGTCGCCCTCGCCGACGTCGAGGCGCACCAGTTGGCCCGGCATGGGGCAGAGCAGGAACCGGCTGAGGTCGGGCGGCAGCTTGTGCGGCATGAGCGGCATGAGGTCGGCGACCGCCGGCTCGAGCACGCGCGCGACGAGATCGGCGCCGCGCCAGCGCAGGCGGAAGCCGCCGGTCAGCCGGTCGAGGCGCACATGGCAGAGCTCGCCGTCGACGCGCGCGATGCACAGGCTCATGCCCGGCCGCCAGCCGCTCTCGACCAGGAGCTTGCTGCCGTCCGCGGCGGTGAGCCAGTATTCGATGCCGTCGGCGCGCACGGCGAAATCCCAGCGCTCGTCGCCGATCAGCACGGCGCGGCGCGCTTCCGGCCCGAGCCGCCCGCGCATTTCGAGCGCATGGGCCGAGCAGCAGGCGAGCGCGGCGAGACGGCGGCGCGCCGCGTCGGGCAGGGCAACGCCGGCAAAGCCCGCGGGAAACTCCTCGGCGATGTAGCCCGTGGTGAGCCGGCCCTCGGCGAAACGCGGCTGCGCCAGCACGGCGGAAAGGAAGGGGATGTTGTTGCCGACGCCCTCGACCTCGAACTGGTCGAGCGCCTCCTGCATGGTGGCGATGGCGGCGGCGCGTGTGGGGCCCCAGCTGCAGAGCTTGGCGATCATCGGATCGTAGAAGGTCGAGATCTCGCCGCCCTCATAGACGCCGGTGTCGTTGCGCACGACGCGCTCCGGCTCGGCGCGCTCCGGCGGCGGGCGGTAGCGGGTGAGCCGCCCGGTCGAGGGCAGGAAGTTGCGATAGGGGTCCTCGGCATAGAGCCGCGACTCGATGGCCCAGCCCCTGAGTGGAACGTCGTCCTGGGTGAACGGCAGCTTTTCGCCGGCGGCGACGCGCAGCATCAGCTCGACGAGGTCGAGCCCGGTGGTCAGCTCGGTCACGGGATGCTCGACCTGGAGCCGCGTGTTCATCTCGAGGAAGTAGAAATTGCGGTCCCTGTCGACGATGAACTCCACCGTGCCGGCGGAGAAATAGCCCACGGCCCTGGCGAGCGCCACGGCCTCCGCGCCCATCGCCTTGCGGGTGGCGGCGTCGAGGAAGGGCGAGGGCGCCTCCTCGATGACCTTCTGGTTGCGCCGCTGGATCGAGCATTCGCGCTCGTTGAGATAGAGGATATTGCCGTGCCGGTCGCCGATCACCTGGATCTCGATATGGCGCGGCTCGGTGACGAATTTCTCGATGAAGATGCGGTCGTCGCCGAAGGCGCTCGCCGCCTCGGAGCGGCTGCGCTCGAAGCCTTCGCGGGCTTCCGCGTCGGTTGCCGCGATGCGCATGCCCTTGCCGCCGCCGCCGGCCGAGGCCTTAATCATCACCGGATAGCCGATGTCGCGGGCGATGCGCACGGCCTCCCCGGCATCCGCGATGAGGCCCATATGGCCGGGTACGGTCGACACACCGGCTGCCGCCGCGAGCTTCTTCGAGGTGATCTTGTCGCCCATCGCCGCGATGGCCGCGGGCGGCGGGCCGACGAACAGAATGCCGTTCTCTGCGAGCGCTTTGGCGAAGGCGGCGTTCTCGCTGAGGAACCCGTAGCCCGGATGCACGGCTTCGGCGCCGGTCTGTTTACACGCAGCGATGATCTTCTCGATGCTGAGATAGGAGTCGCGCGCCGCCGGCCCGCCGATATGCACCGCCTCGTCGGCGAGCTTCACGTGCAGCGCCGTGCGGTCGGCGTCGGAATAGACGGCGATGGTGCGGATGCCCATGCGCTTCGCGGTCCTGATGACCCGGCAGGCGATCTCGCCGCGATTGGCGATGAGAAGCGAGGTGAACATCTAGAGCACGAGATCCGGAAAGGAGACTCGGACTACATCGAGATCAAGTTGAAGCAGAGCATTTGTGGCCTGCGGGTGAAACTGTCCTAGAACAGGCTTTATTTCTCTGCTGAAAAGCCGATTGACGCGGCCAGCATCAAGGTTACCCCGACGAAAAGGGCCACTGCCATAGAGGTCGTATAGCTTCTCTACCAGGAAGCGATCCGCCTCGCGAGCGTTGGGGTCGCTGCCGATCGATTTTGCGAAAAGTGGAGTTGGCTGCTGGTCGGTTGCGTCAATGGTGAGCAACGGTGTTCGACCGTTGCTAACAACACCCTGAGGCACGCGCTTTGGAATGGGATGTTTAAAAGTGCTCACAGCGGGATGTTCCCGTGCTTCTTTCTGGGGATGGCGGCCTGCTTGTTCCTGAGCGTGTGGAACGCCCTGATGACGCGGCGGCGCGTCGAATGCGGCATGATGACGTCGTCGATGAAGCCACGCTCGGCGGCGACGAAGGGGTTGGCGAAGCGGGCTTCGTAGTCGGCGGTGCGCTTGGCGATCCGCTCCCTGTCGCCGAGCTCGGCGCGGTAGAGGATCTCGGCCGCGCCCCTGGCGCCCATCACGGCGATCTCGGCGGTCGGCCAGGCGTAATTGACGTCGGCGCGGATGTGCTTACTCGCCATCACGTCATAGGCGCCGCCATAGGCCTTGCGGGTGATGACCGTGACCTTGGGCACCGTCGCCTCGGCATAGGCGAAGAGCAGCTTGGCGCCGTGCTTGATGATGCCGCCATATTCCTGCGCCACGCCGGGCAGGAACCCCGGCACGTCGACCAGCGTCAGGATGGGGATGGAGAAGCTGTCGCAGAAGCGGATGAAGCGCGCCGCCTTCTTTGATGAGTTGATGTCGAGGCAGCCGGCCAGCACCAGCGGCTGGTTGGCGACGACGCCCACCGTCTCGCCATCGAGGCGGATGAAGCCGGTGAGGATGTTGCCGGCATGCTCCCTCTGCAATTCGAGGAAATCGCCCTCGTCGGCGAGGCGCAGCACCACCTCGCGCATGTCGTAGGGTTTCGTGGCGCTGTCGGGGATGAGTGTGTCGAGCGCGTCGTCGCGCCGCTCGACGGTGTCGAAGGTGGTGAGGCGCGGCGGCCTCGCATCGGCGCTCAGCGGCAGAAAATCGAACAGCCGCCGCACTTCGAGGAGCGTGTCGATGTCATTGTCGAAGGCGGCGTCGGCGACGGCGCTGAGCCGCGTATGGGTGGCGGCGCCGCCCAGCTCCTCATGCGTCACGTTCTCCGACGTGACGGTCTTCACCACGTCGGGGCCGGTCACGAACATGTAGCTCGTGCCGCGCACCATGTAGATGAAGTCGGTCATGGCCGGCGAATAGACGGCGCCGCCGGCGGTCGGCCCCATGATCACCGAAATCTGCGGGATGGCGCCCGAGGCCTGGACATTGCGCCAGAACACTTCGGCATAGCCGCCCAGCGCCGCGACGCCCTCCTGGATGCGGGCGCCGCCGGAATCGTTGAGGCCGATGACGGGGGCGCCGTTCTGCACGGCGAGGTCCATGATCTTGCAGATCTTCTGGGCATGGGTCTCGGACAGCGAGCCGCCGAAGACGGTAAAATCCTGGCTGAAGACATAGACCATGCGGCCATTGATGGTGCCCCAGCCGGTGACCACGCCATCGCCCGCAATCACCGTGTCGGCCATGCCGAACTCGGTGGCCCGGTGGGTGACGAACATGTCGTATTCCTCGAAGCTTTCGGGATCGAGCAGCACGGCGAGGCGCTCGCGCGCGGCGGGCGCCGCCGCCCAGCCGCGCCTCGGCCCGCCGCGCCTCGAGCGCGTCGAGAGTCTGGACCCAATCCCGTGTCATGGCCGACAGGCCATTCTACGCATTGCCTCGGGCAATGCCGGAGACGACGTCCAGAAGTCTTTCATGGAAAGCCTCAGCCTCCTCGGGCTCGACACAATGCGGGATGACGGTGATTTCCCGCTGGGTGATCCGCGTATTGCCGACAAAGATGCGGGGCGCTCCGTCCTGCAGCGCCCGCGCGGCGCTTTCGGCGTCCTGCGCCGACGCAAAGCCGACAAGCACCGCGTTTGCCGGCTCGTCGCTGCGCGCGGTGATCCGCGCGTCGCCCAGACGAGCTATCGCCTCCATCACCTTTTGCGACAGCGCGATGTGCCGCCGCCGCTCCTCCTCATAGTCGCGAAGAGTGCAGAGTTGCAGGGCGGCAATCAAGCCCGCCAATTCCTCGCGGCCGACTTTCAGGACACGCCCGATGCCCTGATGCGGCGGCTCCTGCAGGGCGGCGGCCTTGTCGGCGAGCGGACGCTCATACATCGCCGGGTGGATGAAGGCGTCCTGCTGCTGCATCGTGGCGGCGCCGACGAGGTCGCGGCGGCCGGCCAGGAAGCCGGACGCGGCGGGCCCGCCGATATATTTGCCGCCGGCACAGGCGACGAGATCGGCGCCCAGGTCGAGCCAGCGCCGGAAATTCTCGAGCGGCAATTGCGTCGGGGCGGCGTCGACGATCACCGGCACGCCGTGCTCGTGGGAGATTTCGGCAAAAGTCTTGAAGTCGATGACCGGCGCCACGGGCGAATCGACGTAAAAGCTCGCCGCCGTCCGCTCGCTGAACGCGGCGTGCATCTGCCAGCGATAGGCGCCCACGCCGCTTGCCGGGCCGAGATAGCCGAACTCGACCAGCCGCGCGCCGGGCAGGCGCAACGCATGATCGAACGGATTTCGGTGCGCGCGATGCATGACGATCTCGTTCCGCAGGCCCGTCGTGTCGGGCAGCCGGTCCATCGCCGCCCTGTCGTCGCCGGTGATGCAGGCGGCGGCCGCCAGTGCCAGGCAGGCATCCGCCCCCGACGCCACGCACCCCGCTTCGGCGCCGAAGAGCTCGACGATCAGCTCGGAGGCGCGCGCCTGCATCTCGGCGATGGGCACGAAGGTGCGCGCCGCCGCCGACATGGCCGCGACGACCCCGGGGGCGAGCCGCGTGCCCCCGAGCCGCGTCGGATAGCCCGCGGCGTTGATCACCGGCCTGAGGCCCATGCTCGCAAGAAGTTCGTGGTCTTCGTCCTGTTGGCTTTTCATGTCGGGCTCGTTGCGTTGGCGTCAGCGACGCGTTGGGTCGTCAAATGCGGGAAGTGGCAGGCCACGCGATGATCCATCGCCAAGGTCTGCAGCATGGGCACGGTCTCGGCGCACAGGGGCTGCGCCGCGGGGCACCGCGTGCGGAAGCCACAGCCGGATGGCGGATGTACGGCGCTTGGCAGCTCGCCGCGCACGGCGGGCTCGGTGTGGCGCGCGCCCGGCACCGGCTGCGGAATGGCGGAGACGAGGCCGCGCGTATAATGATGCGCGGCGCCCGCCTGCAGGAGCGATGCCGCCCCCTCTTCCACGATCCGGCCGAGATACATGACCGCCACGCGGTCGCAGAGGTGATCGACCACGCTCAGATCGTGGCTGATGAAAATCAGCGTCAGCCCGAGCTGGTCGCGCAGATCGGAGAAGAGGTTGAGGATCTGCGCGCGCACGGAAACGTCGAGGCTGGCGACCGCCTCGTCGGCAATGACGACCTGCGGCCGAACCGACAGCGCGCGGGCGATGTTGACGCGCTGGCGCTGTCCGCCCGAGAGCTCATGCGGGTAACGCGCGGCCAGCGCCGGCGCGAGGCCGACGAGGTCCATCAGGCGGTCGCGCTCGCCCGTCACCTCGGCCCGGGACACGATGCCGTGAAAGAGCAGCGGCTCCATGATGGTGTCGCCGACGCTCAGGCGCGGGTTGAGCGCCGAGAACGGGTCCTGGAACACCATTTGCAGGCTGCGCGCAATTGCGCCGGGGCGGTGGCGCAGGCCTGACAGATCGTGCCCGTCGAAGGCGATCGTCCCCGCGTCGGGGCGCGTGAGGCCGACGAGAATGCGCGCCAGGGTGGACTTGCCGCAGCCCGATTCCCCGACGATGCCCAGTGTCTGCCCCCTTGCCACATCGAGGCTCACATCGGTGAGCGCGTGCAGCCGGCTGCGGGGGCGCAGCAGCGTGCGCGGCCCGACCGGGAACGTCTTCGACAGGCCGGCAAGACGGATCAGGGGGGCGGCCGTCACGTCGAGGCTCCCGCAAGCTGCGGCTGGAGCTCGTTGTGCCGCCAGCACGCCGTCATCTGCGAGCCCCGATGGGTTTCGAGCCGTGGCCTGATGACAGTGCAGTCGCCGCTCGCATAGTCGCAGCGTGGCGCGAACGGGCAGCCGTCGACCTGCACGGACAGATCGGCCGGCCGACCGGGAATGACCCGAAGCCTGTCGCGATGCTGGCCGATCCGCGGGATCGAGGCAAGGAGCGCCGCGGTATAGGGATGCGAGGGCGCGCGCAGGACGGTGGCGACATCGCCCGTCTCCACCAGACGTCCGGCGTAGAGCACCCCCACCCTGTCGCAGGTCTGCGCCACGACACCGATGTCGTGCGTCACGAGCACGACGCTCATGCCGAGGTCGCGACAGAGGCTGCGCAGCAGCATCAGGATCTGGTCCTGGATGGTCACATCGAGCGCCGTCGTCGGCTCGTCGGCGAGAATGAGCTCGGGCGCGCGCAGGATGGCGGCGGCAATCGCGATGCGCTGCCGCAGGCCGCCGGACAATTCGTGCGGATAGGCGCGCATGCGCATCTGCGCATCCGAGATGCCGACGCGCGCCATGGTCTCGATGATGAGGGTGCGGATGCGGGCCCTGTCGCGCAGGCCGGCGGCGCGCGCCGCCTCGGCCAGTTGCGCGCCGATGGTCATCACGGGATTCAGCGCCCGGAGCGGGTCCTGAAACACCATGGCCATGTGCCGGCGCCGAAGCTCCACGAGCTTGTCGCGGCTCGCCCCCGTCACATCCTGGCCGCTGACGCGGATCGTGCCGCCGGTGACGCTGGCGTTGCGGTGCAGCAGGCCGATGATGGCGCGCAGGATCGTGCTCTTGCCACTTCCCGTCTCTCCCACGAGGCCGAATATCTCCCCGCGCTGCACCGCGAAGGACACGTCGCGTGCCGCGACGGTGCCGCCGCGCTCCGCGGCGTAGACGATGCTCAGATCGTCGATTTCGACCGTGGGCATGGCGGCGGGGCTCATCGCGCCACCTCGGGCCGAAGCACGTCGGACAGGCCGTCGCCGACCAGGATCGCGGCGAGGCAGACATAGAAGATCGCGAGGCCGGGAAGGATGGCCATCCATGGAGCCTGAGCGAGGAAGGTGCGCCCTTCGCCGATCATCACGCCCCATTCGGGCGCCGGCGGCTGCACGCCGAGCCCGAGGAAGCCGAGGGCGCTGCCGACCAGAATCCACGCGCTGAAATTGGTCGTCGCCAGCAGGACCGGCTGCACGACGACGTTGGGCAGAATGTGACGCCAGAGCACCCGCGACGACGACAGGCCGAGGACGCGGGCCGCCTCCACATATTGGTGCCCGCCGACAACCAGGACCTCGTTGCGGACGACGCGCGCATAGCTCGCCCAGCCGACGATCATGACCGCAATGAACATGTTGCTCACGCCGGGGCCGAGCGAGGCGACGATGGCGATGATGAGGACGTAGAACGGAAATGCGACGACGATATCGACAAGGCGCATGAGGATGGTGTCGAACCAGCGGGTGGTGCCGGCGACAACGCCCAGCGCCGTGCCGACGACGAGCGTCGGGATGGTGCAGAGGAAGCCGAACTGCAAGTCTATCGCGGCAGCGTTGATGACACGCGAGAAGATGTCGCGGCCGAAATTGTCGGTGCCGAACCAGTGCTCGGCACTCGGCGGCTGCAGGACGGCGCTGAAGTCGAGCTCCAGCGGGTCGAGCGTGAACATCGGCCCGGTCCAGGCGACGATGATCGCGACGGCGAGCATCAGCGTGCCGGCGATCAGCGAGGGCGGCAGGCGGCGTAGCCAGGCCGGGCCGGTCGTGACGCGCGCGAGCGCAACGGTACTCACTGCGCCGACACCATGGCGGCGCGTGCCCGGGGGTCCAGCAGCGCGACGATGATGTCGGTGAGGAGGTTCACGACCATGACGAAGACCGCAAAGACCAGGGTCACGGCAACCACCGTGGGGTAGTCGCGCGACGAAATGGCGGTGAGCATGAGCTGGCCGAGGCCGGGCACGGCGAAGACGAATTCCACGATGAGCGTGGCGCCGATCAGCTGCCCCATATGAAGCCCCAGAATGGTCACCGAGGGGATGAGGGCCGGGCGGAAGGCGTGGCGAAAGAAGACGACACTCTCGACGATGCCTTTCGAGCGCGCCATGTCCACATGGTCCGCTTCGAGCGCCTCGACGAGGCTGGCGCGCAGGGCGCGGACGATGAGCGGGACCAGCCCCAGGGCCAATGTCAGCGCCGGCAGGAACAGGGCGCGCAACTGCTCGCCCAGCGTGGTCCCATATCCCCCGACCGGAAAGATCGGCCACCAGATCGCGAAGAGCAGCAGCAGCAGCATGCCGATCCAGTAGGCCGGCATGCTCATGCCGAAGACGATGAGCAGACGCGAGAGCGCGGCGGCGATGCCGCCCCGCAGGCTCGCCCAGATGGCGAGCGGGACGCTGATGACGACGGCGATGGCGACCGCGTAGACAACGAGAAACAGTTCCGGCGTCAGGCGCTCATAGACCAGCGAAATCGCCGACTGTCCGTAAAAATAGGAATAGCCGAGGTCGCCGCGCAGAAGCTGCTGCAGGAACACCCAGTACTGGACATAGAGGGGCTCGTCCAAGCCCCAAAGCGTCCTGAGCTCGGCCATCGCCTCGGGCGTGGCGTAGAGGCCCAGCGCGACCTGCGCCGGATCGCCGGGCACGACGCGGACGAGAACGAACATGGCGAGGCTGATACCGATGAGCACCGGCACCATTTGCGCGACCCTGACCACTATGAATGTCAACATCTATCGCGTCCACAACGGGCCTGCCCCGGCTTGCATTCCGGATCCAACCGCCGTGACGATTGGTACGCAAACCAGCGGCGGCGACAAGGGGCAAAGCAAACTCTTCATGGTGCGAATCCGGCGCGTGCCCTGCCTTCGGTGAAGCCGAGGGCACGATGGGCGATGGCGCGGGCGTCGATCCCGTAGTGCCGATAGAGCTCGGCCACGCTGCCGCATTGCCCGAAGCTCTCGACGCCGAGGCTCGTGGTGCGGTGGCCGCATACGCCCCCCAGCCAGGAGAGCGTGGCGGGATGACCGTCGATCACGGTGAGCAGTCTGCAGGTCGGCGGCAGCCGTCCGAGAAGCTGTTCGACATGGCTGCGGGCGGCGTCGCCGGCGCCCCGGTGCCGCTGCGCCGCTTGCCAGTCGCGATACAGCCGGTCGGCCGAGGTGACCGCCAGCACGCCGATGTCGCGCCGCAGCTCGCCAATCAGCCCGGCGGCGGCGATGGCTTCGGTAGCGACCGTGCCCTGATAGGCGATGACCAGTTCCGCATTGGGGCCCGGCTCGCGCAGCCAGGTGGCGCCGGCGATCACCTCGCTGGCGAAGGCGCTGTTGGCGCGGCGCGCGGGCTGCTCGATCTGGCGCGTCGACAGCCGCAGATAGACCGCGCCGCCTGCGCCTGCGCCGTCGCGCTGCATGAACTCCAGCGCCCATTCGAAGATGACCGCCAGCTCGTCCGCGAAGGCTGGCTCGAACGCTTCGAGCCCGTCCTGTCCCATGCCGATGAGCGGCGTCGAAATGGACTGATGCGCGCCGCCTTCGCCGGCAAGGGACACGCCCGAGGGGGTGCCTGCGAGAATGAAGCGCGCATCCTGGTAGCAGGCATAGTTGAGCGCATCGAGGCCACGCATGATGAACGGGTCGTAGAGCGTGCCGATGGGGATGAGGCGGGTGCCGAAGAGCGAATGCGCCAGCCCCGCGGCCCCCAGCAGCAGGAAGAGGTTCATCTCGGCGATCCCGAGCTCGATGTGCTGGCCGCCCAGCGTGCCGCTCCATTTCTGCGTGCTGGGGATGCCGTGCGCCTTGAAGAGGTCCTGCACCTCGACGCGCGAGAAGAGGTCGCGCCGATTGACCCAGGGGCCCAGATTGGTCGAGACGGTGACGTCGGGCGACGCCGTGACAATACGGTCCGCGAGCGCGGTGTCGCTCTTGGCGATACCCTCGAGAATGCGGCCGAACGCCGCCTGCGTGGACACCAGCTCGAACGGACGGGCAGGGGCAGCGATCAGGTCGCGGGGCACGTCGATGGCGGGCGCGCGCAGCTGCCGCGCGCCGCCCGCAAAGAAGGGGATGTCGCGCAGGAACTGCTCGAGGTCCTCGCGCGGCGCCGACAGGCCTTCGAACATGTCCCATTCATGCCCTTCGCGGATGCCCATCGTCGCGCGAAAGGCCTGCATCTGGTCCTGCGTCATGAGGCCGGCGTGATTGTCCTTGTGCCCGGCCAGCGGGGTGCCCCAGCCTTTGATGGTATAGGTCAGGAACATCGTGGGCGTGTCGCCGACGGCCGAGGCGAAGCCCTCGTCGAGCGTCTGCTGACAATGGCCGCCGAGATTGCCCATGACGGCCTCGAGTGCCGCGTCGTCGTGCGCGTCGACAAGGGCCGTTACGGGGCCCTGATCGCCGAGATCGTCGAGCAGACGCCTGCGCCACGCCGCGCCGCCCTGAAACGTCAGTGCGGAGTACAGCTGATTGGGGCAGCGGTCGATCCAGTCGCGCAGGGCGGCGCCGCCCGGCTGCTCGAACAGCGCGCGCTGGCGAATGCCGTATTTCAGGCGGACGACGTTCCAGCCGAAGGCGTGGAACACCGTTTCGATCCGCTCGCTCAGGCCCTCGTTGACGACGCCGTCGAGGCTCTGGCGGTTGTAGTCGACGACCCACCAGCAATTGCGCAGATTGTGCTTCCATGCCTCCTGCAGCGCCTCGTAGACGTTGCCTTCGTCGAGCTCGGCATCACCGATGAGGGCGACCATGCGGCCGACCGGTCCCGCGCCCCAGCTGCGCGCGCGGATGAAATCCTGAACGAGCGAGGCGAACACCGTGATGCCGGCCCCGAGACCGACCGAGCCCGTCGAGAAGTCGACGTCGTCGGCGTCCTTGGTGCGGCTGGGATAGGACTGGGCGCCGCCGAAGCCGCGAAAATTCCTGAGGTTCTCGAGCGTCTGATTGCCGGCGAGATACTGGATCGCGTGGAAGACCGGCGAGGCGTGAGGCTTGACGGCGACGCGGTCGGCCGGTTGCAGGGCGCGCAGATAAAGCGCGGTCATCACCGAAACGAGCGAAGCGCTCGACGACTGGTGGCCCCCGACCTTCACGCCGTCGATTTTCTCGCGCTGATTGGCCTGATCGATCATCCAGCAGGACAGCCACAAGATCTTGCGAGCGAGCTCTTCCCGGTAGTCCAGACTGTTCCCGCGCACCGCAATCCTCCATTTGCGCGGTGAAGATATCGCTCCTCGGCGGCGATTTTCGTGCTATTCGTCTCCCTGATAGGGCAATATCAGGCAGTTTCCGTCTGGATTGGAGGAATTTGTGGCATCTTCTGCCAGTCTCGATCGGTTCGACCGGGCGATCCTTCGGGAACTCCAGATCAATGCCCGCATCTCGAATCAGCAATTGAGCGAGCTCGTCGGCCTCAGCCCTTCGCCCTGCCTCAGGCGGTTGCGGCGGCTCGAGGAGGAGGGGTTCATCACCGGCTACACCGCGGTCGTCGACGAGAAGCGCCTCGGCCTTCCCGTGGCGATCTTCGTGTCGGTCAAGCTCGAGCGGCAGGTCGATTCCGCCCTGACCACGTTCGAGACCGAGATCGCGAAATATCCGCAGGTCATCGATTGCTGGCTGATGACGGGGGAGAACGACTATCTCCTGCTGATCCTCGTCGCCGGGCTGGCGGAATATGAAGAGTTCCTGACGGGAACCTTCACGAAGATTCCGGGCATCGCGTCGATCCAGTCGTCGGTCTCGCTGCGGCGCGTCAAGAGCCGGGTCCGCGAGGTGCGGCCGCAGCCGCGCGGCAAGTGACGGACGGTCGGGCCGGCCGTTGGGCCGGCCCGACCTGTCGCTGTCAGTTCGTCTTGTAGACCGTCTCGAGCTGGTGATGCCGCGTCGGGGGCAGCACGAAGCCCTCGACATTGGAGCGGATCCCCATGGGGGCGTCGATGAAGACGAGGTAGAGCTGCGCCGCCTCGTCCCACACGGTCTTCTGCATTTGCGCGAACAGCTCGGCGCGGCGCGGGCCGCCGGTCTTCTTGACCTCGGCGAACTGGCTGATCACCTCGGGATTGTTGTAGTCGGTCCAGGCCGAGCCGAGGCCGAATCCGGCGGCACAGCAGAACTCCCAGAAGGATTCGGGATCGGTCTGGTCGGCGCTGGTGGAGGCGAGGAACATCTCGAAGGCGCGCTGGCTGCGCAGCTCGAGCTTGGTGCCGGCTTCAACCTGCTGGATGTTGACGTTGATGCCGATCTTGCCGAGCTGGTCCTTGACGATCGTGGCGATGCCGCTTTCGACCTGGTCGTTGGACGCGATCACGAGCTCGGTCGTGAAGCCGTTGGGGAAGGCGCTCTGCGCCATCAGTTCCTTGGCCTTGGCGAGGTCGTAGGTGTAGGGCGTCTGCGGCACGTAGAAGAGCGTGCGCGGCATTTCGGAATCCTGCTCGGTCGCCGTGCCGAAGAAGACCGCGTTGGCAATCGCCTTCTTGTCGACCGCGTAGTTCATGGCCTTGCGCACATTGACGTCCGCAAAGGCGGGCTGCTTGACGCGCTGCAGGCGGATGAGCTCCTCGGCGAGCGAGGGGAAGATCTCGATCTTGACGCCGGGGCTGGTGGCCAGCGACGCCAATTGAGCGGGCGGCAGCTCCTGGGCAATATCGATCTGGCCCGCCTGCAACTGCAGGGCCTGCGTCGCAGGATCGGCCACCACCATCAGGTCCACCCCGTCGAGGCAGGGATAGGGCTGGTTCCAATAATTCGGGTTGCGCACCAGTTTTGCCACCTGGCCCTTGCGCCATTCGGACAGCATGAAGGGGCCCGCGCTGATCGGGTTCATGCTCATCTCGGTCGGGTCGCTACCGGCCGGATAGATGCCCATGATCGCCGCGCCCGCAACGAGAAAGGCCGGATATGGCTCGGCCAGCGTGACCACGACGGTGGACGGGTCGGGCGCGGTGAAGGTCGGTGCCGGAATACGCGTCTTCAGGGTGCTCTTGGGATCGTCTATGGAGCGCTGGAAACTGTCGATCACATCGGCAGAGGTCAGGTCGGCGCCGTTCGAGAATTTAAGCCCGGGGCGCAGATGGAAGGTGAAAACCGTCGAGTCGTCATTGGCCTCCCATGTCTCGGCCGCCGCCCCCACCAGCGCGGAGGCGTCCGCATTGTCGGTAACGAGCGGCAGGTTGACGAGCGGCCACGCCCAGATGGAGGGATTGTCCATCTGGAAGTACCAGTCGGCGACATCCGCCGTGCGGGCGAATTTGAGCGTGCCGCCAACGGCCGGACATTGGTCCGATGGCTGGCGATCCTGCGCAAAGGCCGCGCCGGCACTTGCCAAGACGGCCACGGTGACCGTAGCCGCCAAGGCCTTGAGGCGATGGTTCCTGATCAATCTAGTCTCTCCCTTTATAGATTTCGCTGTGCGTCACGAGGTGCTGCCCTGAGGCTCGCCGCGCCGCCCGCGCGGCGGCGCCGGCGTCACAGACGGCACCTGGCCCTCCTGCCGATGCCCCAGCCTGCCGCTCGCCCCTGTGTCCTAAGACCCGGCCTAATTTCGCAGAATAGCGCAGCTTTCGCGCAATCTTCTTGCGCTTCTATGGCCATGGACCATCAGAATGGCAGATTCTGCTGCGTCCGGGTCGATTTCCGATCAAATCTGGCAGATGGCCGCTGTGGCGATCGACAGGGTCACGACCGCGCAAGGCGTTGCCCGCGGGGCCGTCACGCGGGGTCGGCGAGCCTTGCGACGAGGTCGGAGGCCAGCGTGCTCCTGAGGCGCCGCGCCCCGCCCAGGACGCACAGGCCGTCATGGAGCTGCAGGCCGCGCTGGTGCAGCGTGCGCAGCAGTGTGTCGCGCCAGGTCCGGTGCAGCTTGCGGGCGCGCCGCGCGGCGTTGCGTGGCCCTTCGACGCTGCTGTCGCCGTGCGGGCCGATCCTCTGCGTGCACAGGGCCGGCTCGACGTGGCGCACCCGCATGTCGCGCAGCGTGGACAGGAAGGGATAGTAGAGCGTCGCGTCGATCGGCGCTGCAAGGAGCCGCGGCTGGCCGAGGAGCCGCGCGGCGGCCGCCTTCGAGACGACATAGCCCGTCGTGCCCGGCCGGAAGCTGACGATGCGGCGCAGGGCGGCGCCACCGATGGCCATCGGCGGGTCGCGCGGCACGAGCACGCGCTCGCCGAAGCCATCGAGCTTGACGATGTCGACTGGCGGCGCGAGCGCGGCGAAGGCGGCAAGAAAGCCGGGCAGCGCCTGCGCCAGCACGGCATCGTCTTCGAGCACCATGCCGAACGGCGCCGGCCCCTCGGCGATCCGCCGCAGGGCGTCGACATGGCTGTGGGTGCAGGCCAGCTCGGGCGCCGTCAGCCACCAGGGGGCGGGGCCGGGGCAATAGCGCGCGAGCCGGTCGGGGGAGATGTCGGCCGGCGTCGTGGCGCGAATGCGTGTCGCGGCGAGGCCGAGATCGGCCAGCTGCCGCTCGAGCCGGGCGCGGCGTTCGGGCTGCGTGTCGAGATTGATGTAGAAGATGTGCACCGCCCGGTCCTGCCGGCCACGAGGAGGGGTGGTGCCGCATGCCGGATTTGAACCAGCGACCCCATCATTACGAATGACGTGCTCTACCAACTGAGCTAATGCGGCGCGCCTCGCCGGGCGCCGCTGGCGCCGGGAAGCGGGGGTCTTTTACTGGGCACCCGGAGGCGGTGCAAGCGAAGTTTCCGCCGGCGCCGGCAGGCGCGCCGGGCGGGCGCAGCGGCTCGGGGCGGGGCTGCACGCTGCCCAGCGGCACGCGCCACTCGAAGGCGTCGAGCCGGCCGGTGACGGGCGAAACCGGCTCCCATTCGTCGGCGGTGATGCCGTCGGCGATCCATACCGGATCGGCGGGGGCGCGCACGGCACGGGCCAGCCATTCGCGGGCCTTGCCCTGGTCGGCGTTCTCGCCCTCCTCGATCTCGGCCATCAGGAGGCACACGGCCTGGCTGGGGTCGGCCTCGGCGAAGCCGGCAAGCGCGTCGCGGGCCAGCTGCCAGTCGAAGGCCTCGACGGCGGCGCGGGCCAGCACGATCGCCGCCTGGCGGTTGGGCGGCGGCAGGTCGATCAGTTCGCGCACGCGCTTCAGTCGGTCGACGGCAGAGGCGCCGGGCTGGGCATTGGCGTAGAGCGCGGCGATATGGGGATGCGCCGAGGCGCGCCAGACGCGGCGCAGGAGGCTCATGGCGCGGCGCGTCTCGCCGCGATTGGACTGGATGCGTGCCGCGATCAGCGCCGCCGGCACGAAATCGGGCACGAGCTTCAGCGCCGCCAGCGCGTGGTCGAGCGCGCCGAGCGGGTCGGTGTCGACGATCTCGCGGGCGAGCGCGGTCTCGATCACCGCCTGCTTCCTGCGCTTCGTCGTCTTTTCCTCGCGCGTCTGGGCGGTCTCGGCGGTGACGCGGGCCAGCGCCTCGGCCCACTGGCCGCGCCGCGTCAGGTCGTTCAGCACCGCGTCGGAGGCCCAGCGCGTCTGCGGCGCCAGTGCCACCGCCTTGTGGGCGAAGCTCAGGGCGGCGTCGATGCGGCCCTGCTTGCGGGCCTGCTCGTAGAGTCCGGCAAGGGCGGCGACGGCGGTCTTCTTGTTGTCAATGAGGGCGCGGTAGTGCTCGCGCGCCGACTGCATGTCGCCCAGCGCCAGGTCCGAACGCGCCTCGAGCAGCTGCGCGGCATGGTTCCTGGGCAGGTGGCCGCGCGCCTCGCGGGCGAGGACGCGGGCGCGGTCGGGGTCGCCCGCCTGCAGCGCGATGAAGCCGTCCGACAGCGCCGCGACGCCCGCCTCGCGGCGGCGGTCGCGGTTGAGCTTGGCGAAATAGCGCGGCGCGTCGAGCACGCGGCGCAGCACCGACCAGGCAAGGATCACGGCGGCGAGGGCGGCGAAGACGACGAAGGCGGCCATGCCGAGCCGGGGCTGCATGCGGTAGCCGGCCACCTCGATGGTGGCGGTGCCGGGCAGGCTCACGAGCCAGGCGATGCCGGCCGTGACCAGCAGTGAAACGATGATCCAGGTGGCGAGGCGGATCATGGCGTCGCCGTCGTCGCCAGCGCCCGGGCGCGCAGCTCGGCGACGAGGCCGGCGGCGGCGGCGTGGGCGCGGATGTCGCCGGCAACGAGCGCGGCGGCATCCTGCATCGGCCCCGGCAACTGGCCGATGAGCGCGCTGGCGGCGGCGAAGTCGCGGCGGGCCATGGCGGCTTCGAGGCGCGAGACGATGGCTTCGGGGCTGGTGCCCTCGCTCTCGCCGATGGGGCGCAGGGCGAGCAGGGTCCGCGCCCAGTCGATGGCGCTTTGCGCCCAGTCACCGCCCGTGGTGTCGCGCGCCCCGAGAATGGCCGGCACCGTGTCGGCGAAGCGCGCGGCGAGCGCGTCGGGGCGGACGAGGCCGCTCGCGGCATGGGCGGCGAGCACGTCGGGCACCGCAAGATCGGGCAGCACGCCACGCAGCGCCGCAAGCTCGCCGGCATAGGGGCGGCCGCCGGCGAAGGCGGCTTCGAGGCCGGAGAGGATCAGCGGCAGCTTGAGCGCCGGGCCGACCTCGTTGGGCAGCGCCGAGTCGATATGGGCGGCGAGCGCGGCGCGGGCCGCGTCGAGGTCGGTGCGCAGCGCCGAGATGGTGCGGTCGACGCCGGTGAGGCGCGTCTCGACGGTCGCCACGGAGGCGTCGAGGCGCGCCAGCGCCTCGGCGATGGCCGAGGCGGCGGCGCCCGCGGCGCCGGCGGCGATGGCGTCGACCTGGGCCTTGAGCGTCTTGAGGGCGGTTTCGAGCGGGGTGAGGTCGACCGGCGGCGGCAGCTCGGGGATGGCGTCGCGCAGTGCCGCGATCTCGCCGTTGGCGGCGGCGAGGCCGCTGTCGAGCTGGGCGATGGTGGCGTCGAGCGACACCTGGGTGCGGGTGCCGCGCGCCTCGATCTCGTCGAGGTGCGCCGCCAGCGTGTCGAGCCTTGCCGACTGCGCGCCGAGCTCGGGGCCGAGGTCGGGACCGGGCCGGGTCGGCAGCGGCAGGACGCCGGCGAGCAGATAGGTGAGGAGCGTGCCGACCAGGGCCCCGGCGAGCACGGCGCCGCCGAGCAGCGGCCAGCCGGCGGCGCCGGGGTCGAGGCGCCGCCGGGCGCGGCGCGGTGCGGCCTCCGCGGCGGCGGCCTCCGCCTCGTCCCGCGTGGCGCTGGAGCGGGCGGTGAGGTCGATCACCGGCGGCTTGACGGGGCCGGTCGAACGGTCGGTCATCGCGAAACATCCTTCATGGCGCGATCATGCCGGGTTTTGGTCGCGGGCAAAAGAGAGCGCCAGCGCCAGCATGGCGTCCTCGCTCGGATGGTCGGCAAGGCTCACCCGCATGAAATGGGCGGCGAGGAGCGGGCCGGCAACGGCCTCGGACATGCACAGCATGGCAAGGCGCGGCGGCATATCGGTGGCGAGGGCGACGAAGGCCTCGGCGGTGCGGCGCGAGTAGAACAGCGCCGCGTCGAGCGCGCCGAGGTCGAGGCCGGGGCTGAAGCGCGTCGCCGGATGCATGGCGTAGACCGGGGCGCCGATGACCATGACGCCGTGCGGCGCGAGGGCCTTGGGCAGGTCGCCGGAGGTCGTCTGCGCCGAAGGGTAAAAGACCGGGCCGGCAAGGCCGGCGCCGGCGATGAGCGCCACGAGATCGGCAAAGGCGCCGTCGGCGCTCCTGACCTCAGTGAAGCCGAGCGTTCGGGCGAAGGCGGCGGTCCGGTCGCCCACCGCATAGAGCGGCAGGTGCCGGTAGCGTGCGAGCGCCCCGCGGGCGGCGAGGGCGCGCAGCGCATTGGCGCTGGTGACGGCGAGGGCGGCGAAGCCCCGGGCGGGCGGCAGGGTGGTGGAGAGCGTCTCGGCGACGAGCAGCGGCTCGATCACGGGCGCGATGCCCAGCGCCTCGAGGCGCCGCGCCGTCTCGCTCGCATCGGGTTCGGGCCGTGTCACGAGCATGCTGACCATGGCGCCCTTATCCGGAGAACAGCTTGAGGAAGTCTGAACCGGCCTTCTGCCTGAGGATCTGGCCAAGCGCGTGGCCGAGGGCGGCGGGTGCGGCGGCGGGGCCGGCATGC
>JBDHTK010000014.1:0-24183 GCA_039808625.1 Devosia sp.
ACGCTGCGCCACGAGCGCGTGGCGCGCTGGGACCGCTTCAGCCATCCCGACACGCTGCCGGCCTTCTCCGTCGGCTTCCCGCAGGTGTGGTGGTACGACGCGGCCAAGGCGGAAAAGACCGGCGCAGCCCGCTAGCGGGCCCCTTTTCTATGACAGGGCTTTGCCGTATGTGCGGCCGCGACAGAGGAGAGTTGCCGTGGCCAAGCAGAAGATCGCCGTCATCGGGGTAGGCAAGATCGCCATCGACCAGCACCTGCCGGTGATCGACAAGTCGAAGCATTTCGAGGTGGCGGCGACGGTATCCGGGCGCGGCATCCAGCATCGCGACCTGCCCGTGTTCAGGACCCCGGCCGAGCTCTACGAGGCGCTGCCCCGGGTCGAGCTCGTCGCCATCTGCACGCCGCCAAACGTGCGCCACGCCTATGTGCGCGAGGCGCTCGACGCCGGCAAGCACGTGCTCATGGAAAAGCCGCCGACGACCACGATTTCCGAATTCGACGACCTCGTCGCCCATGCCAGGAAGAAGAAGCGAATCCTGTTCCAGACCTGGCATTCGCGCTACAACGAGGCGGTCGACGCGGCCCGCAAGATCCTCAAGAAGGACGGCGTGCGCACGGCGCGCATCGACTGGCGCGAGAGCGTGCGCAAATGGCACCCGGGGCAGGACTGGGTGTGGGAGCCGGGCGGCTTCGGCGTCTGCGACCCGGGCATCAATGCGCTGTCGATCTTCACCAAGGTGGTGCCGTTCCCGGTGTTCGTCGCGCGCGCGCATCTCAGGGTGCCGGCCAACCGGCAGACGCCGGTCGATGTCGAGATCGCCTTCAAGTCAGCCGAGCCGCACCAGCCGGCGATGAGCGCCGGCTTCAACTGGCTCGAGGAAACGGGGGAGATCTGGACCATCCGCTTCGAGACGCTGCGCGGCGACGAGGTGAAGCTCGAAAAAGGCGGCACCGTGCTCACGGTCAACGGCACGGTGGTGATCGAGAATCCGTCCGAGGAATACGAGCAGATCTACGAGCACTTCGCGAAGCTTTTGAAGAAGGGCAAGTCCGAGGTGTCCGACGCGCCGCTGCGCCTCACCGCCGACACGTTCCTGCTCGCCTCGCGCGAGAGCGTCGAAGAGTTCTACTGGTAGGGAGCGGCTAGGCTTCGAGCCACGCCACCTCGTCGGGCGTGAGGCGGATGTCGAGCGCCGAGAGGCTGTCCTCGAGCTCGGCGAGGCCGCGCGGGCCGATCAGCGGCACCACCTCGAAGGGCTGCGCCAGCACATAGGCCAGCGCGATGTGGATGGGCTTGCGGCCGAGCCGCCGCGCCAGCTCGACGGCGCGGTCGCGGCGGACGAAATTGCGCTCGGAGTACCAGGCCTCGACCAGCTCGGGATCGTCGCGCCGGTCGCGCCCCGCCGCCTCGGTGAAAAAGCCGCGCGCCTGGCTCGACCAGGCGAAATTGGGCAGGCGCCGCGCCGTGAGCCAGGCCTTCCAGGCCTCGTCCGAAGCGGCGACGCAGCCGGCCCAGACCGGCTTTTGCATCTCGGCCAGCGAGAAATTGTTGGAGAGCGCGGCGGGCGCCGTCCTGCCCGTGCGCGCGGCATAGGCGATGGCCGCGTCGAGGCGCTCGCGCGTCCAGTTGGAGCCGCCGAACGGGCCGCGGATGCGGCCCTTCTTCACCTCGGCGTCGAGCGCGTCGACGAACTCGCCCACCGGCACGTCGGGATTGTCGCGGTGCATGAAATAGACATCGACATGGTCGGTCCTGAGCCGCTCGAGCGACTGCTCGAGCTGCGTGGCGATCACGTCGGGATAGCAGAGCGGCGAATGCGCGCCCTTGCCGATGACGAGGAAACTGTCGCGGGCGAGGCCGCGGCTCGTATGCCAGTCGCCGAAGAAGGCCTCGCTCCGGCCGGCGCCGTAGTGGAACGCCGTGTCGAAGAGGTTGCCGCCCTTCTCGTAGAAGGCGTCGAGCATGATGGCGGCAGCGGCGAAGCGCGGAAAATACTCAAAGCCCAGCGCCACCAGCGAGGTGGGCTGGCCGAGCCCGCTGATCTGCCGGCGCGGCATGCCGCCTGTCGCCGGCGCGCGCAGCACGTCGTTGCGCAGGGTGCGCGTGCGGCGGGCGGGCTTTTCGATGTCGTATTCCAGCCCGGCATCGGCGCGCCAGGTGTCGAGGACCCGCAGGTTGCCCAGGGTATCGGCCCAGCTCATGCCGGGCGCCGCGAATTCCTGCCGGCCGGCCCGGATGGCGGCGGCGGCGGCATCGGCCTCGTAGGCATAGAGCGGCTTGCCCGGCGCGCCGCCATGCGTGTGCCGCACACCGTCGCGGTCGAGGCGCGCAAAGGGGCCGGGCTGGCCGTCGCGCGGGCCGCCCACGAACCAGAAATCGGGCACTTCGAGCCGCCCCTCGGTGCCGAGGATGGTGAGCATGTTGTCCTGCGCCACGCTCACCGAGCAGCTCACCTCGGCGATGAGCCCGGTTTCGAACCGGAGCAGCGCCGCCGCCCATTCGTCGACACCGGTGGGGCCCAGATGCGCCATGCCACGCACCGCGACGGGCTCGAGGACCGGCTTGCCCACCGCGGCGCCGGCGAGGAGCCGCGCCATCGACACGGGATAGCAGCCGACATCGAGGATGCCGCCGCCGGCGAGGTCGTTGGCGTAGGCGCGGTGCTCGGGCATGCCGCGCGGCATGGCGAAGCCGAAGCTCGACTTCAGCATGCGCAGCTCGCCGATGGCGCCGGCACGCACCAGTTCCACCAGCTCGGCCGTCTGCGGGTGCAGGCGGTACATGAAGGCCTCGCCCATGAAGGTGCCGGCCCGGCGCGCCGCGTTGAACATCGCCTCGGCCTCGAAGGCGCTGAGGCCCAGCGGCTTTTCGACCAGCGCGTGCTTGCCCGCCTCGGCGGCGCGGATGGCCCACTCCGCATGGGCAGGGTGCGGGGTCGCGATATAGACGGCGTCCACCTCGGGATCGGCAAGCAGGGCGGCGTAGCCGGCATGGATGCGCACGCCGGGAAAGTCGGTCCTGAGCGACGCCTTGGCGGGATCGCGCGAGCCGATGGCGACGAGCCGGCCGCTGTCGGTGCCGCCGAGCCCGCGCACGAACGCCCTGGCGATGCCGCCCGCCCCGATGATGCCCCAGCGGATGGGGGAAGTCCGTGCCGTCACCTCATGCCCTCCCGGCGCGACGCCCGGCGTGGCGCCGGCTTCGGGCTTAGAGCATTTTCCCCGCGGATTGAAGCGGCCCGGCCGCGCGGCGCCGGCCGGCGTCAGACTTTGGTGGCGCCGCCCCCGGCGTGACCGGCGCGGCCGCAGGGGCTATCATTGCCGCTGACTCGCAAGAACAGGCGCATCCAGATGGCGGACCTCGGCTCGATCAGACGTTCCATGCGTGCGGCGCTCGTCGCCGACGAGGCGGCGGTGGGCCGGCTCGTCGAGCGGGCGGCGCTCGACGCCGAGGCGCGTGCCGCCATCTCCGCCGAGGCGGCGAGACTGGTCGACCAGGTGCGCGCGGGCCTGTCGGCCGGCATGCTCGAAAGCTTCCTCAGCGAATACTCGCTGTCGACCACGGAAGGCATCGCGCTCATGTGCCTCGCCGAGGCGCTGCTGCGCGTGCCCGACGCGGTGACGGCCGACGACCTCATCGAGGACAAGATCGCCTCGGCCCGCTGGCTCGAGCATTTCGACGCCGCCAACCCTCTGCTCGTCAACGTCTCGACGCTGGCGCTGACGCTCACCGGCGAGGTGCTGAAGGACGCCGGCACCGGCATCGCCGGCACGGTGCGCGGCTTCGTGCAGCGGCTGGGCGAGCCGGTGATCCGCTCGGCGGTGGTGCAGGCCATGCGCATCCTGGGCGGCCAGTTCGTGCTCGGCCGGACCATCGAGGAGGCGGTGCAGCTGGCGCGCAAGGCCGAGGCGCAGGGCTACGCCTATTCTTACGACATGCTGGGCGAGGCGGCGCGCACCGAAGCCGATGCGCGGCGCTACCGCACCGCCTATGCCGAGGCCATCGCGGTCATCGCCACGCGCTGCTCGGCGCAGGCGGTGCGCGACAATCCGGGCGTGTCGGTGAAGCTCTCGGCGCTGCATCCGCGCTACGAGTTCATGAAGCGCGAGCGGGTGATGGACGAACTGGTCGAGCGCACCCTGTCGCTCGCCGTGATGGCGCGCGGCGCCAATATGGGCTTCAACATCGACGCCGAGGAGGCCGACCGGCTCGACCTGTCGCTCGACGTCATCGAGGCGGTGCTGGCCGACCCGCGACTCGAAGGCTGGGACGGGTTCGGCATCGTCATCCAGGCCTATGGGCCGCGCGCCGGCTTCGTCATCGACTGGGTGGCGGCGCTCGCCGAAAAGCTCGACCGGCGGCTGATGGTGCGGCTGGTCAAGGGCGCCTATTGGGACGCCGAGATCAAGCGCGCGCAGGTGCTGGGGCTCGACGGCTTTCCGGTGTTCACGCGCAAGGCGGCGACCGATGTCAGCTACATCGCCAATGCGCGCCGGCTGCTCGAGCACACCGACCGCATCTATCCACAGTTCGCGACGCACAACGCGCACACCGTGGCGGCGGTGCTGCACCTGGTGGACGAGCTCGGCGTCGCCAGGACCGCGTTCGAGTTCCAGCGCCTGCACGGCATGGGCGAGCGGCTGCACCAGATCCTCACCACGACCTATGGCACGAAGACGCGCATCTACGCGCCGGTGGGGCGGCATGCCGACCTGCTCGCCTATCTCGTGCGGCGGCTGCTCGAAAACGGCGCCAACGGCTCCTTCGTCAACATGATCGCCGACCGCGAGGTGCCGGCGGCAATGGTCGCCGCCGATCCGTTCGCGACGGCGCAGGGGCCGAGCCCCCTCACCCGCCCGGCCGACCTGTTTGCGCCCGCGCGGCGCAATTCGCGCGGCCTCGACATCACCGACCCGCTGGCGATGGCGGCGCTCGACGCCGAGCGCGCGCGCTTCGCCAACAAGCTGTGGATAGCGGCGCCGACCAATGCCGAGCCGGGCGACGACGGCGAGCATTTCCGCATCGTCAGCCCGGCGAGCGGGGCGCATGTGGGCGACGCCACCGGCGCCGGGCCGGCGAGCCTCGCCGCCGCCATCGCCGCCGCGACGGAGGCGGCGCCCGGCTGGGCCGCGCGTCCGGTGGCCGAGCGCGCCGCGCTGCTGCGCCAGGTGGCCGATCTCTACGAGGCCAACGCCGCCGAATTCTACGTGCTGTGCGCCCGCGAGGCCGGCAAGGTGCTGTCGGACGGCGTCAGCGAGGTGCGCGAGGCCGTCGACTTCCTGCGCTATTACGCCGCCGAGGCGGAGCGACACGCGGGCCGGGCGCCGCTCGGAGTGGTGACGTGCATCTCGCCGTGGAATTTCCCGCTCGCGATCTTCACCGGGCAGGTGGCGGCGGCGCTGGCGATGGGCAATGCCGTACTGGCCAAGCCGGCGGAGACAACGCCGCTGATCGCGGCACGGGCCATCGACCTGATGCACGAGGCGGGCATTCCGCGCGACGCGGTGCAGCTCGTGCCGGGACGCGGCAGCACGGTGGGCACGGCGCTCACCTCCGATCCGCGCATCGCCGGCGTGGTGTTCACCGGCTCGCTGGCGACGGCCAAGGCCATCGACCGGGCGATGGCCGACAATTTGCCGCCGGCGGCACCGCTCATCGCCGAGACCGGCGGGCTCAACGCCATGATCGTCGACACCACCGCGCTGCCCGAGCAGGCGGTGCGCGACATCATCACCTCGGCCTTCCAGAGCGCCGGCCAGCGCTGCTCGGCGCTGCGCGTGCTGTACCTGCAGGAGGAGACGGCCGAGCGGGTCACCGAGATGCTGCTCGGGGCGATGGACGAACTGACGCTGGGCGACCCGGCGGCGCTCGCGACCGACGTCGGGCCGGTGATCGACGCCAGGGCCAAGGCCAAGATCGAGGCGCATATCGACGCCTTCGGCGAGCGCGGCGCGGTGCTCAAGCGGCTGGCGACGCCGGCGGGCGGCACGTTCGTCGGGCCGAGCGTGCTCAGGGTCGGCGGCATCGCCGACATCGCCGAGGAGATCTTCGGGCCGGTGCTGCACGTCGCGGGCTTTCGTGCCGACCAGCTCGACAAGGTGGTCGACGACATCAACGCCGCCGGCTACGGGCTGACCTTCGGGCTGCACACGCGCATCGACGCGCGGGTCGCGGCGGTAAGCGCCCGGGTGCGGGCCGGCAACGTCTATGTGAACCGCAACCAGATCGGTGCCGTGGTCGGCTCGCAGCCCTTCGGCGGCGAGGGGCTGTCGGGCACCGGGCCGAAGGCCGGCGGGCCGCATTACCTGCTGCGCCTGTCGCGGCCGGCCGAGACCGCCGCGCCGTCGAGCGCCGTCAACGCGCTGTCGGGGCTGTCGGTGGGCTTCGCCATCGCCGCCGTCGACCAGGTGCGCGCCGCCTACGAGAAGCGCACGCCGCCTGTCACGCGGCTCGACATGCCGGGGCCGACCGGCGAATCCAATACGCTGGAGCTGCATCCGCGCGGCATCGTGCTGTGCCTCGGGCCCGACGAGGCGTCGGCGCGGCGGCAGGCCGAGATGGCGCTGGCCCGGGGCAATGCGGCGCTGGTCGTCGCCTATGGCGCGGCGCGCATCGCCGAGGAGCTGGGCAAGGGCGGCGCCCCCGTCGGCGGCGTCGAGCGGCGGCTGGCGCCGGCGGTGATCGAGGCGGGGCTCGCGGTCGATGCGGTGATGCATTTCGGCACGGCCGAGGCGCTGAAGCCGTGGCGGCAGGCGCTGGCGCGGCGCGACGGGCCGCTCGTGCCGCTCATCACGGCCGAGGGCGACGGCACACTGCTCGTCCATGAGCGCCATATCTGCATCGACACCACCGCCTCGGGCGGCAATGCCGAGCTCCTGACGACGCCGGCGGGAACTTAAGCCTCGGCGAGGCGCCGGATTTCGTCGAGCGCCCCGGCCTCGACCGGAATGCCGTTCTGCATGCTGTCGCGGCGATTGGCGTAGCGGCGGTCGGCCGGCAGACGCTCCTGGCCGGCGTCGCGGATGGCGTCGATGAGCACCTCGAGGCGGGCGGCGAAATCGAGCGGCGCGCCGCGAGCGGGGTCGATGACGATGTAGGTCTGGCCGCCATGCGGCGTCGCGGCGCCGGGATAGGCGCTCCAGTCGATCTCGAAGGAATAGTCGCTGCCGGCGAGCGCGGCGCCCATGATCTCCATCATCATGGCGATGGACGAGCCCTTGTGCCCGCCGAAGGGCAGGAGCGCACCGCCGTCGAGCACCGCCCTGGGGTCGGTGGTGGGCCGGCCGTCGCGGTCGATGCCGTAGCCGGGCGGCAATTGCCGGCCCTCGCGGGCAGCGAGCTGCAGGTCGCCATTGGCCATGGCGCTCGACGCCTGGTCGAAGACCAGCGGATCGGCGGCGCGGCGCGGCACGGCGAGGCCCATCGGATTGGTGCCGTAGAGCTTGCGGTGGCCGCCATGCGGCACGACGCTGGCCATCGAATTGACCATGCCGAGCGCAATGAAGCCCTCACGCGCAAAAGGCTCGATGTCGGGCCAGAGCGCGCTGAAATGATGCGCCTTGCGCACGCTCAGCATGGCGATGCCGTTGGCGCGCACCTTGTCGACGAGCAGCGGATGGGCCCGCGTCATGACCGGCAGCGAGAAGCCGTTGCGGCCATCGGCGCGCAGCATGCCGGGCGCCACGTCCTCGAGCGCGGGAACGGCCTGCCCGTCGACCCAGCCGGTATCGAGCGAGGCGAGGTTGCCCTTGAGGCGGAAGATGCCGTGGCTGTGCGCGCCGTCGCGCTCGGCGCCGGCCATGTTGGTGGCGAGCAGCGTCGCCACCTCGTCCGAACAATTGTGGCGGCGGAAGATGCGGGCGAGCAGAGAAACGAGGTCCTCATAGGCGATGCGGATCGTCATGGGGCGGAGCTACCCTATCCTGGGCCAGGTGTCGGAAAGCCTGTATCCCGCTGGCCAGGGGTCGTCGGGATCGAGCATGTCGATGCGTGTACCACAGATGAAGCCGCGCCCCGAAATCGACGGCACGATGGCCGGGCGGCCGCCCAGCATGGTGTCGGCCTCGATGCGACCCAGGAACTCCGAGCCGATGATGGAGCGCGCGAGGTAGGTGTCGCCCACCTGCATCTCGCCCCTGGCGCGCAGCACCGCCATGCGCGCCGAGGCGCCGGTGCCGGTGGGCGAGCGGTCGATCTTGCCGGGCTGGATGGCGACGGCGTTGGCGGCGGCGAGCAGCCCGTCGCGGCGCTCGACCGGCCGGGCGATCTGGCAGAAGGAGATGTGGGCCCAGTCGGGGTTGGTCGGGTGCGTGAAGCCGAGCTGCGCGTTGGCGGCGCGCGTGATGCGGATGCCGGTCTCGGCCAGCTCGCGCGCCTCGTCGGGGGCGACGGCAAAGCCGAGCGCATCCGCGTCGACGATGACGAAGCTGTCGCCGCCATAGGCGGTATCCACGCTGAGCGTGCCCAGCCCCTCGACTTCGAGAGGCACGCCGAGCCGGTCGGCGAAGCTCGGCACATTGGTGACGCGGATGCGCTCGGCCTTGCCGTTGCGGCAACTCGCCACCACCTCGACCAGCCCGCCCGGCGCCTCGAGGACGAGGCGCGTCTCGGGCTCGGTCATCGGCACGATGCCGGTGTCGAGCAGCACGGTCGCGACGCAGATGGAATTGGAGCCCGACATGGGCGGCGTGTCCTCGGGCTCCATGATGATGAAGCCCATCTGCGCGCGCTCGTCTTTCGGCGGCACCAGCAGGTTGACGTGGCGGAAGACGCCGCCGCGGGGCTCGTTCAGAACGAAGTTCCTGAGGCCCTCGTCGCGCGCGACGAAGCGCGACTGCGCCCACAGCGTGTCGCCGGGCGGCGGCGCGACGCCGCCGACGATGACGTCGCCGACCTCGCCCTCGGCGTGGCAGGAGACGATATGGATGCTGCGCGTCGTCCTCATGCGATGACCGCGACCGGCGGGCCGAGCACGTCGAATTTCGGCACGACGCCGAGGCCCGGCGCGTCGGAGGCCGTCATGCAACCGTCGACGCGGGCGGGCGCGCCCTCGGCAATGGAGACGGTGACGTAGGAATTGAAATCGGTGGCGGTGAAGCAGAAGCGCTCGGGCGTCGAACGCGCCAGGTGCGCGATGGTCGCCGTCACGATGTCGCCGCCCCAGGTGTCCTCGATGGTCATGGGAATGTTGTGCGCGACGCACAGGTCGCGCATCTGGCGCGCCTTGGTGAGGCCGCCGACCTTGGAGATCTTGAGGTTGATGACGTCGAAGGCGTCGTCGGCGAGGCCCTGCACCAGATCGGCGACGCTGCCGATATTCTCGTCGAGCACGAAGGGCAGCGTGGTGCGGCGGCGGATGGAGACGCTTTCCGCATAGCTCATGCAGGGCTGCTCGATATAGACGTCGAGATCGGCGACGGCGTTCACCACGCGGGCGGCGTCGGCCATCGTCCAGCCGGTATTGGCGTCGGCGACGAGGATGTCGGTGGGCGCGAGGATGGCGCGGCAGGCCCTTATGCGCGCGATGTCGTCATTGGCGTCACCGCCCACCTTGAGCTGGAATTTCGTATAGCCCTCGCGGCGGTAGCCGGCGATCTTGTCGGCCATCACCGCGGCGTCTTCCTGGCTGATGGCGCGGTAGAGCGCGATTTTGTCCTGCGCGGCGCCGCCGAGGAGCTTGTGGAGCGGCAGGCCGGCCAGCTTGCCGAGAATGTCCCAGCAGGCGATGTCGATGGGCGCCTTGACGTAGGGGTGGCCGCGCAGCACGGCGTCCATGTGATGGTTGAGCGGCCACAGGTCGGTCGGATCGTGACCGATGAGCCTGGGGCCGAGCTCGCCGATGCCGGCGCGCACGCCCCTGGCATAGGAGGGCAGGTAGGCCGAGCCCAGGGGGCAGCACTCGGCATAGCCGGTGATGCCGGCGTCGGTCTCGACGGCGACCACGGTCGAGTCGAACACCTCCATGAAGTTGCCGCCGCTCCAGCTGTAGCGGCCTTCCCTGAGCGGCAGATCGACCTGATAGACCTTGATGGCGGTGATCTTCATGGGTTGCTCTCTTATAGCGAAAAGCCGTGGGCGAAGGGGTCGCGGTCGTCGATATAGATGGTGTTGAGCCCCGTCTGGCGGGCCCAGCCGGCAATGGAGGGGACGATCCCCTCATAGTCGCCGACCCTGACGGCGCGCTCGACGCGGCCATCGAAGGTGGAGCCGATGATGGATTCGTGGACGAAGGCGTCGCCCACCGCCAGCCGGCCACGCGCGTACCACTGGGCCATGCGCGCCGAGGTGCCGGTGCCGCAGGGCGAACGGTCGATGGCGCGCTCGCCGTAGAACACCGCGTTGCGGGCGGTGGAGCCCGGCTTCTGCGGCCGGCCCGTCCACATGATGTGGGTGCAGCGGTTGATGTCGGGATTTTCGGGGTGGACGAAGGAATAGCGTTCGTTCATCGCCGTGCGCAGCGCCGGGCTCCAGGCCAGCAGGTCGCCGACCTTGACGTCCGCCAGATCGGAGAAATTCTCCTGCGGATCGACGATGCAGTAGAAATTGCCGCCATAGGCGACGTCGACGGTGAGCTTTCCGAGGCCGGGACAGTCGATCTCGAGGTCGCGCGAGTGGAGGAAGCTCGGCACGTTGGTGATGCGCACGCTGTCCACATAGTCACCGCTCTTCGTATATTCGGCGACGACCTTGCCGGCCGGCACGTCGAGATTGACGACACCCGGCGTGCGGGGCGTCATCAGGCCGTTCTCGAGCGCCATCGTCACGGTGCCGATGGTGCCGTGGCCGCACATGTAGAGGCACCCCGAGGTCTCGATGAAGAGGATGGCGATGTCGCAATCCTCGCGCGTCGAGGGGTAGAGGATGGAGCCGCTCATCACGTCGTGGCCGCGTGGCTCGAACATCAGGCCCTTGCGGATCCAGTCGTGGTTGGCGAGGAAATCGGCGCGGCGCTCCATCATCGAGCTGCCCTTGAGGAAGGGCCCGCCGCCGGCCACGAGGCGGACGGGATTGCCGCAGGTGTGGCCGTCGATGCAGGTGAAGATGTGGCGCGACATTTTGGGAGTGCCGTTCTAGAAGCGTTGCGGGGAGAAGGGGGAGAGGTCGAGCGAGGGCGGCGTGCCGGCGAGCAGCTCGGCAACCAGCGCGCCGGTGCCGGCCGCCTGGGTGAGGCCGAGATGGCCGTGGCCGAAGGCGTAGACGATGCGGCGCGAGCGGCGCGAGAAGCCGATGGCCGGCAGGCTGTCGGGCAGCGAGGGGCGAAAGCCCATCCATTGCGTGCCGCCGCTGGTCCTGAGGCCGGGCATGAAGCGAGCAGCCTTGCTGAGCATGGCGTCGGCGCGCCTGAAATCGGGCGGCAGGTCGAGGCCGCCGAACTCCACCGCGCCGCCGATGCGGATGCCGCTCGTCAGCGGCGTCACGACGAAGCCGTGGCCGCCGAAGACGAGCTGGCGGCGCAGCTCGAAGCCGGCAGCGGGGAGCGTCGTGTTGTAGCCGCGCTCGGTTTCAAGCGGGATGGCATCGCCGAGCGCCGCCGTGAGCCGCGCCGACCAGGCGCCGGCGGCGACGACGACGGCCGCGGCGCGGCGGGCCGCGCCATCGGCCAGCTCCAGCACGACGCCCGCATCGTCGGGGCGCAGCTGCACCACCTGGGCCTGCTCGAGGCGGGCGCCACGCGCCAGCGCCGCCGCGCCCACCGCGACGGCGAAGTCGTAGGGGTCCGAGACGGTCTGCCACTTGGGAAGGAAGGTGCCGCAGACGAGGCGCGGCGACAGGCCCGGCTGCAACTCGGCCAGCTCGGCGCCGCGCACATGGCGGAACTCGATGCCCTCGGCCGCCTTGGCGGCGTCGTCGCGGGCGGTGGCGCGCAGCTCCGCCTCGCTCTCATAGAGCTCCAGCACCCCGTCCGAGCGCACCATGTGGCCGAGGCCGGCGCTGGCGATCAGGCTTTCGGCCTCGCGGCGGGCGAGCCGCATCAAGGCGCTCTGCGCCTTGATGCTGGCGGCCACGCGGTCGGGCCAGCCGGCGCGCCAGAAGCGCACGAGATAGGGCGTGATGCGCGGCAGATATTCCGGCCGGATGGCGAGCGGTCCCAGGGGATCGCTCAGCCATTTGGGCAGCTTGCGCATGACGCCGGAGGTGGCGAGCGGAATGACGTCCGAGAAGGCAAAGGCGCCGGCATTGCCGCGGCTCGTCTCCTCGGCCATGCCCCTGCGGTCGAGGAGCACGACGCGGCGTCCGGCCTCCTGCAGCTTGAAGGCCGTGGCGAGGCCGACGATGCCGGCCCCGACAATGGCGACGTCGATGTCGTCGCGTGGCGCCAATCAGGCCGCCCTGGCGAGATTGGGCCGTGTCGCCAGGGCCTTCTGCACGATGGCCTCGACCATCGCGCGCTCCTCGCCCACAAGGGTCAGGCGGGGCGCGCGCACATATTCCCTGCCCTCGCCGGTGAGCTGATTGACCAGCTTGATGTACTGCACGAGCTTGGTCGCGACATCGAGGTGCAGCATGGGCATGAACCAGCGATAGAGCGCCACGGCCTCCTCGACGCGCCCGGCGGTCGCGAGATCGTAGAGCGCCACCGCCTCGCGCGGGAAGGAATTGGCGAGGCCCGAGACCCAGCCGACGGCGCCGAACAGCAGGTTTTCGAGCGCCAGGTCGTCGACGCCGCTGACCAGCTTGAAGCGGTCGCCGAGCAGGTTGATCATGTCGGTGACGCGGCGGCTGTCGTGGCTCGATTCCTTGACGGCGACGATGTTGGCCTCGCCGGCCAGCTCGGCGAAATGCTCGGGCTTCAGATCGACCTTATAGGCGACGTGGTTGTTGTAGATCATGATCGGCAGGTCGGTGTTCCGCGCCAGCGTGCGGAAATGCTGCACGGCCTCGCGGGCGTCCTGCTGGTAGACCATCGTGGGCAGCGCCATCAGGCCCTGCGCCCCGGCGCGCTGCATGCGCCGCGCCGCTGCGATGGCGAGGTCGGTCGTGTATTCGGCGACGCCCGCCAGCACCGGCACGCGGCCGCCGACGGTCTCGACGGCGTTGCGCACCACCGCTTCCTTCTCGTCGGGCGCCAGCGACGAGTTCTCGCCCAGGGTGCCCAGCATCACGAAGCCGGTGACGCCGGCGGCGAGGCAGCTTTCGAGGTGGCGCGAGGTGGCGGCGTGGTCGAGCGCGCCGTCGGCGGTCATTTCGGTCATCAGCGCCGGGATCACGCCGCGGAAATTCAGTGTCATGTCGGTTGTCCTTTGGAATGAAGGGACCGTCAGGTCCCCAGATAGGCCTGTACGATGGAGGGATCGTCGCTGAGCGTTTGCGCCTCGCCCTGCAGCCTGATGGCGCCGCTTTCGAGCACGTAGCCATAGTGGGCGAGCTTCAGCGCGAGGCGCGCATTCTGCTCGACCAGGAGAATGGTGGTGCCCGCCTCGTTGAGGCGGCGGACGATCTTCATGGTTTCGAGCACCAGCTTGGGGGCGAGCCCCATCGAGGGCTCGTCGAGCAGCAGGATCTTCGGCCCGTGCATCAGCGCGCGGCCGATGGCGAGCATCTGCTGCTCGCCGCCCGAGAGCAGCGAGCCGTCCGAATTGGCGCGGGTCTTCAAAATCGGGAACTGCGCGAAGACCTGCTCGAGCCGGCTGTTGCGCTCGGCGGCGTTGCGCAGGGTGAAGGCGCCGAGCTCGAGGTTCTCGCGCACGCTCAGCCCGCGCAGCACGTGCCGCCCCTCGGGCACGTGCACGACGCCGGCGCGGGCGATCTCGTGCGCCGGCATCTGGGTGATGTCGGCGCCGGCGAACAGCACGCGGCCGGCCTTGGCGCGCACCAGTCCGGAGATGGTCTTGAGCGTCGTCGTCTTGCCGGCGCCGTTGGCGCCGAGCAGCGTCACGATCTGGCCGCGCTTGACCTCGAGGTCGATGCCCTTGACGGCGTCGATCTTGCCATAGGCGGCGGCGAGGCCCTCGAGCCTCAGGATCACATCGTCGTCAGCCGGCAAGTTCGGCCTCCCCTTCCTCGACACCGAGATAGGCCTCGATGACCCTGGGGTTGGTCTGGATCTCCCTGACCGTGCCCTCGGCGATCATGACGCCGTGGTCGAGCACGCTGATGCGCTCGGAGATGCGCATGACGAGGCCGGTGTCGTGCTCGATGAGCAGCACCGAGATGCCGCGCTCGTCGCGGATGCGGCCGATGAGGCCGATCAGCTCCTGCTTCTCGCCGGCGGTCAGGCCGGCGGCCGGCTCGTCGAGCAGCAACAGCCTGGGCTGGGTGGCGAGCGCACGGGCGATCTCGACGCGGCGCTGCCAGCCATAGGCGAGCGTGCCGGCGTCGCGGTGCCAGCCGTCCTCGATGCCGACGAAGCGCAGGCACTCGGCCGAGAAGGCGTGGATGGCGGCCTCCTCGCGGCGCTGCCCGGGCAGGCGCAGCACGGCATCGACGACGCCTGCCGAGGTGCGGCAATGCATGCCCGACATGACGTTCTCGAGCACGCTCATTTCGCGGAACAGCCGCACGTTCTGGAAGGTGCGGGCGATGCCGAGGCGGGTGACCTGGTGCGGCTTCATGCGCATGGTCTCGACGCCGCCGACCTTGATCGAGCCCTGCTGCGGCTTGTAGAATCCCGTTATGGAGTTGAACAGCGAGGTCTTGCCGGCCCCGTTGGGGCCGATGAGGCTGACGATGGCGCCCGCCGGCACGGCGAAGTCGACGTTCTGGAGCACTTTTGAGCCGGCGAAGCTGAGGCTTACGCCCTTGACGTCGAGGAGGGTCATTTGCGCCCTCCCGTCGGCCAGATGCCGCTCGGGCGGAACAGCATGACGAGCAGCAGCCCCACCGCGAAGATGAGCAGGCGCAGGTCGCCGACATCGCGCAGCAGTTCGGGCGCGAGGATGACGATGAAGGCGCCGAGCACGACGCCGGGGATCTTGCCCATGCCGCCCAGGATCACCGCCATGAGGATGAGGACGGATTGCTGGAACGAGAAGCTCTCGGGCGAGATGGCGCCGAGATTGGCGGCGAAGAAGGCGCCGCCGACGGCGCCGTAGATGGCGCCGACGATATAGGCGGCGAGCTTCACGCGGACACGGTCGATGCCCATCGCCTCGGCGGCGTCCTCGTCGTGGCGGACATAGAGCCAGGCGCGTCCGAGCCGCGAATTGGCGAGCCGTGCCGAGGCGACGACGCCGATGATCGCGAGCCCGCAGAAGACGTAGTAGAAATCGAGCGGCGTCTCGATGTGCCAGCCGAACAGCCACGGCGAATCGATGCCGGTGAGGCCGCTGGCGCCGCCCGTCTCGCGCAGGTTGCGGGCGCTCAAACGCACGATCTCGCCGAAGCCGAGGGTGACGATGGCGAGGTAGTCGGAGCGCAGCCGCAGCGTCGGCGTGCCGATGACGACGCCGGCGATGATGGCGAAGACGATGGCGAGCGGCAGCGCCAGCCAGAAATTCAGCCCGAAATGCAGCGTGGTGATGCCCACCGTATAGGCGCCCACCGCGAAGAAGGCGGCAAAGCCGAGGTCGAGCAGGCCGGCATAGCCGACCACGATGTTGAGCCCGAGCGCCAGCACGACGTAGAGCAGCGCGTTGGTGAGGATCACCGTGGCGTAGGGGCCGAGCAGCAGCGGCGCGACGATCATCGCGGCGAGCACGACGGCAATGGCGGCGACGCGCTTGGCCGGCGTGTCGAAGAGGACGGCGAGGCCGCCCCAGACATTTGCACCTTGCGGGAGAGCGGCCATCACATGCGCTCCTGTTCCGGCTTGCCGAGCAGACCCGTCGGCTTGAAGACGAGGACGAGGATGAGGACCGAGAAGGAGAAGACGTCCTTCCAGCCGCTGCCGACGCCGGGCAGTTGCGTGCCGAAGCTCTCGAGCAGGCCGAGGATGAGCCCGCCCAGCATGGCGCCGGGAATGGAGCCGATGCCGCCGATCACCGCCGCCGTGAAGGCCTTGAGCCCGATGAGGAAGCCCATGAAGTACCACAGCGAGCCGTAGTAGGCGCCGGCCATGGTGCCGGCCGCGGCGGCGAGCGCCGAGCCCAGAAAGAAAGTGACGGCGATCACCGCGTTGACGTTGATGCCCATCAGCCGGCACATGTCCTTGTCGACCGAGATGGCGCGCATGGCGCGGCCATACTGGGTGCGCGAGACGAAGAGCTCGAGCCCGAGCATCAGGACGCCGGCGGTGGCCACCAGCACCATCTGGTTGTAGCTGATGAACAGCGTGCCGAGATTGACGCCGCCGAAGCCGAACTGCGCGCCGAAGGGCTGGTACTGCCCCTTGGTCAGCGCCAGCACGGCATTCTGGAGCACCAGCGAAACGGCGAGCGCGGTGATGAGGATGGACAGGCGCGGCGCCGAGAGCATGGGCGCATAGGCGACGCGCTCGATGACGACGCCCAGAAAGCCCACCGCCAGCATGGCGAAGAGCATCGAGACGGCGACGCCCAGCCAGCCGGCGCCGAGAAAGGGCGCGAGGAAGGACAGGATGAGGAAGCCGGCGAAGCCGCCCACCATGTAGAGATCGCCATGCGCGAAATTGAGCAGCTTCACGACGCCGAAGACCATCGTGTAGCCCAGTGCCACCAGCGCGTAGAACGAGCCGAGCACGATGCCGTTCACGAGCTGGTGGGTGAAGATGTCGAACAGGGTCATCGGCCGCTTCGCCCCTCAGCCAGCGTGATCCGGAAGGGGGGCCGGCGCGTGGCGCCGACCCGCTGTGTGTTGCGCCGGGCTCAGTACTGGGCCAGCGTCCAGGCGCCGCCCTTGCCTTCGAGCACCACGAAGTTGGAGCGCGCCAGGGTGTTCTCGGACGTGAACGAGATCGGGCCCGAGATGGTGTCCTTGAAGTCGGCGCCCTTCAGCGTCTCGATCACCTTGGCGGAGTCGGTGGTGCCGGCGGTCTGGATGGCCCAGGCGAGCAGCTTCATGGCGTCGTAGCTCAGCGTCGAGTAGGGCCCGGGGGCGGTGCCGTACTTGGCCTGGTAGGCGTCGGAGAAGGCCTTGGCCTCGGGCAGGAACTCGGCGGTCGGGTTGGAGAAGGCGATGACGCCCTCGGCCGCCGGACCGGCGATCTTGAACAGCTCCGGCGAGTTGGAGCCGTCGCCCACCGCGATCAGGCCCTGATAGCCGGATTCGCGCAGCTGGCGGATGAGCAGGCCGCCATCGGCGTAATAGGCCGTCCAGAACACCGCGTCGGGATTGCCCGACTTGATGGAGGTGACGACCGCCGAATAGTCCTGCTCGCCCTTGTTGGTGGTCTCGAAGCTGGTGACGGTGTTGCCCGCTTCTTCCCAGTTCTTCCTGGTGAGGTCGGCGAGGTCCTGCGAATAGGCGTCGCCCTGGTTGACGATGGCGATCGACTTCACGCCCTTGGCCTTGAAATATTCGATGGCCTTGGCGACCTGGTCGTTGCCGGTCGAGTTGATCATGAAGGCGTTGCCCGGGTTCTCCGGGATCAGCTTGGTCGAGTTGGCCGCCGGGATGATCATCGGCAGCTTGGCGTCGCCGTAGATCTTGAGGGTCGGCACGGTGGCGCCCGAGCAATAGCCGCCGACGATGCCGACGACGCCGGACGAGGCCAGCTTGCTCGCCGCGTTCACCGCCTGCTGCGCGTCGCAGCCGTCGTCGCCGACGATCGAGGCGAGCTTCTTGCCGAGCACGCCGCCGGCGGCGTTGATCTCGTCGATGGCGAGGTTCACGGCGTTGGCCATGTCCTGCCCATAGGTCGCCTCGGAGCCCGTGGTCGGCACCATGATGCCGACGGTCAGGGTATCCTGCGCCAGTACCGGCGCGCCGAAGCCGAAGGCGAGCGCCAGGCCCGCCGCGATCTTCATGACGTTACGCATGATATTCTTCTCTCCCAGTTTGCAGACGCACACCTTCTCCCTGCATGCATCTTGTCGACAGAATGGCGCCACGTTAACCTGGCGTCAACCCCATGCGGGACGAGGAGCCGGCGTGACCGACATTGCAGATGACAGCCTGGCCCTGACGGCACTGCCGCCGCGCATGCGCGGGCGCGGCGTGCAGACCGTCTACGAGGCGCTGCGGCAGGCCATTGTCGACCTCCGGCTCGAGCCCGGCAGCCCGCTCGACGAAGTGACGCTGGCCGAGCGCTTCGACATGTCGCGTACGCCCATCCGCGAGGCGCTGGTGCGGCTCGCCGCGGAGGGGCTGGTGACGCAGCTTCCCAACCGCAACACCATCGTCGCGCCGATCGATTTCGCCCGGCTGCCGGTCTATTTCGAGGCGCTGACGCTGATGTACCGGGTGACGACGCGGGCCGCCGCATCCGGCCGCACGAGCCGGCACCTCAGGGCCATCCGGCAGCACCAGGCGGCCTATGCGCAGGCGGTGCAGGGCGACGACGTGCCGGGGATGATCGGCGCCAATCGCGATTTCCACGTCGCCATCGCCGAGGCGGGCGGCAACCCCTATTTCACCGGGCTGTTCACGCGGCTGCTCGACGAGGGGCGGCGGATTCTCAGGCTTTATTACTACAAGAGCTTCGACGACCACCTGCCGCTGCGCTATGTGGACGAGCACGAGGCCATCGTCGTCGCCATCGAGGCGGGGGACGCGGCGCTCTGCGACCGGCTCGCCGCCGAGCATGCCGGCCAGATCGTGCGGCAGATCCAGAGCTACATCGCCCGCGACCGGCTGCACGACATCGCGCTCTAGCGTGGAAGGCGCGGCGAATTGTTTCGCATTTCCAGCACCTTTGCCCTTGCGCTCGACCGGCTCCAGAGTGTCAAGGTGCTGCGGACAAATTCGGACCTCCAGGGAGAAGACAGATGAATCGAATCGATCTCGACGGTCGCGTCGCGGTGGTGACCGGCGGGGCGCAGGGGATCGGCTTTGCGGTGGCGCAAAAGCTCGTCGGCGGCGGCGCGAAGGTGAGCCTGTGGGACATGAATGCCGAACTGCTCAAGTCCGCCTGCGCGGAGCTGGGCGCGGCGGCGTCCGCGATCACCGTCGACATCGCCGACTACGATGCCGTGGCGGCGGCGACGGCCGAGGTGGAAAGGACGCTGGGCAGCCTCGACATCCTCGTGCATTCGGCCGGCATCGCCGGCAAGAACGCGCCGCTCGACGAATACGACCTCGCCGAATGGCGCCGGGTCATCGACATCGACCTCAACGGCGCGTTCCACGTCAACCGCGCCGTGCTGCCCGGCATGAAGGCGCGCAATTACGGGCGCATCGTCAACATCGCCTCGATCGCCGGCAAGGAAGGCAACCCCAACGCCGCCGCCTATGCCGCGGCCAAGGCCGGTGTCATCGGCATGACCAAGGCGGCGGGCAAGGAATGCGCCAAATACGACATCGCCATCAACGCGGTGACGCCGGCGACCGCCAAGACGCGCATCCTCGACGAACTGAAGCCGGAATTCATCGACTACATGCTGAGCCGCATCCCGCGCGGGCGCTTCCTCGAAGTGGCCGAGGCCGCCAACATGATCGCCTGGCTGGTGAGCGCCGAGAACAGCTTCACCACCGCCTCGGTGTTCGACCTGTCGGGCGGGCGCGCCACCTATTGAGCCGGCGCGCCGGGCGGCAGCAGCCGAGGCCGGAGGGCAGATGGACAATCCGCTGTCGGTAATCACCTTCGTGGTGCCGGAGCTGGTGGAGCTCGTGGAACGACGCTACACGGTGCTGCACGCCGTGGCGCTGGGCGAGCCGGTGGGGCGGCGCACGCTGTCGGACCGGCTCGGCTGGTCGGAGCGCATCACGCGCTCCGAGGTCGACCTGCTGCGCGGCTTCGGGCTGGTCGAGCTGAGCGGCGCCGGCATCAGCCTGTCGGAGGCCGGCCGGCAGATCCTCGGGCAGGTCGGCCAGATGGTCTCCGAGCTGCAGGGACTGCAGGAGCTGGAGCGCAAGCTCAGCGCGAAATTTTCGCTGCGGCGCGCCTTCGTCGTGCCCGGCGACTGCGACACGACGCGCATCAGCCGCGAGGCCCTGGCGCGTGCCGGCGGCGAGGCGATCCTCAGCGTGCTCGGCGCGTCGGACGTGGTGGCGATCAGCGGCGGCTCGACGCTCGCCGACGTGACGCGGCACCTGCCGGCGCACAAGGGCTATCCCAACGTCACCGTGGCGCCGACCGGCGGCGGGCTGGGCGACGCGCTCGAGACCGAGGCCAACACCGTCGCGGCGCAACTGGCGCGGGCGCTCGGCGCCGGCTGCCGGCTGCTGCACCTGCCCGACGATCTGGGCGAGCAGTCGGTCAACATCCTGCTCGAGGCGCAGCCAGCGATCCGCGACATGTTCAGGCTGATCCGCTCGGCCAATGTCGTGGTGCAGGGCGTCGGCACGCTGGACTCGGTCGCGGCGCGCCGCAAATTCCCGGCAAAGCGGGTGCGGGCCCTGAAGCAGCTGGGCGCCGTGGGCGAATCGCTGGGCTATTTCTTCGACGGCGCCGGCAAGGTGGTCGAGGCGGCCGGCGGCGTCGGCATGCGGGTCGAGGATCTCGGCCGCGCCGCGCATGTGATCGCCGTGGCCGGCGGCGCGGCCAAGGCGGCGGCGCTCACCTCGCTGCTCAATACCGGCCTGCAGCATGTCCTCGTGACCGACGAGGCGGCGGCCCGCGCCATGCTGGCCGGCGAGCGCTAGGCCCGCGCGATCTGCACCACATAGTCGGCGTAGCGCGCCGCATAGCGCTCGGGCGCGCGCGGCGTATAGCAGGTGTAGCCGAGCGCGGCGGGCACTGCGTGCCCGAGGCCGGCGGCGGCGAGGATCGCCGCGCCGCGGGCCGAGCCGAGGCCCGTGGGATTGGCGTTGAGCGGCTGGCCGATGACGTCGGCGTAGAGCTGCATGATGGCAGGAAAGCGCGCCATGCCGCCGGTGACGCGAATCTCGTCGAGCGGACCGATGCGGGCATGCAGGCCGTGGGCATAGCGCATGCCCATCGCCGCCGCTTCGAGCATGGCGCGGTAGATGTCGGCCGGCGTCGTGGTCATGGTCAGCCCGGCGATGCGGCCGCCGAGGTCGTCGCGGCCGAGCGGCGTGCGGCAGCCGTTCCACCAGTCCATGACGGCGACGGGACTCGGGGCCGCGTCCGGATCGAGCTCGGCGAGCAGGGCGGCGAATATCTCGCCGGTCGTCGCCTTGCCGTAGCGGGCGAGGAGGCCGGCGAGCCAGCCGAACATGTCGCCGGTGGCCGGCTGGCCGGTGCAATAGTCGAAAAGGCCGTTTATCGCGCCGCCAAACACCGTGGACTCGATGCCCGGCACGGCCACCGGCGCGGCTGAAAGGCTCATATGGCAGGTGGAGGTGCCGATCGCCGCGACGAATATGCCGGGCGTGGCGACGTCCGAGCCGGGCACGGCCGCGGCGGCATCGACCACGGCGACGGCGACCGGCACGCGCGGTCCGATACCGGTCGCCGCCTGCCAGGCGCGGGTCAGCGGGCCGGCAAGGGTGCCGAGCGGGGATGGCGGGGCGAGCCTGTCGCGCCAGCTGGCCAGGCCCGGCGCGATGGCGTCGAGCGCCGCCGCCGCGGGATAGCCGCCCTGGTCGGGCTGCCAGTGGTTCTTGCAGCCGGCTTGGCTGGCCGAGCGCCGCTCGGTGCCGGTCAGCTGCCAGACGAGCCAGTCGCCGAGGTCGATCCAGCGCTCCGTCGCGGCCCATAGCCCGGGGTCCTCCTCCATCACCTGCCAGGCCTTGGCAAGCGACCATTCGGAGCTGGTGCGCATGTCGTAGCGGCGCAGGAAATCGGGGCGGGCGGCGCCGATGCGCCGCGCATAGGGCTCGGCGGCGTGGTGCTTCCAGAGCTTGGCGTAAGCGTGCGGGCGGCCGGCAAAGGCGGGCAGATGCAGGAGCGGCGTGCCGTCGCGGCGCGTCGGCAGGACGGTGCAGGAGGTGGCGGTGACGCCGATCACGGCGATCTCGGCCCCTTGCCCGGCCGCCGCCGCGGCCGCCCAGCCCAGCAGCTCGGCCGCCGCGGCAACGAAATCGGCCGGGTCCTGGACGACCCAGTTCGCCGGCAGGTCGAGACCGCCGGCATGGCCGGCATCCCGCGCGCCGGTGCGGTAGGAGACCGTGTGCTCGGCGACGGCGGCGCCGCTGTCGAGGTCGATGAGCACGGCGCGGGCCGAGCCCGTGCCGAAATCGAGGCCGATGGCGACGGCGCGCGTCATCGGCGGCCGGTCATTTGAACATGGCGGTGACGCTGGGCATGCGCACCGTACCCTTGGAAGCGGCGATGGTGATGGCGCCGATCATGATGACGCCCATCGCGATGTCCTGGATGTAGTAGGGCCAGCCCAGGAGGTTGAAGCCGTTGCGCAGGACGCCGATGATGAGGGTGCCGACGACGGTGCCGCGCATATTGGCCTGGCCGAGCGAGAAGGCGGTCATGCCGAGGAACACGGTGGCGAGGCCATCCATGAGGAAATGGTCGCCGGCGGCAGGCTGGCCCGAGCCGAGGCGCGAGGCCATGATGACGCCGGCAAGGCCGGCGCAGGCGCCGCAGAAGACGAGCGCGAAGATCTTCTTCCGGCGCACGCCGATGCCGGCGAGGCGCGCCACGTCCTTGTTCTCGCCGATGGTGTAGAGATGGCGGCCGGTGGCGGTACGCTCGAGCAGCAGGTGCGAGATGACGACAATGGCCACCATGACGAGGATCGGCACGGGGATGCCGAGCAGCGCGCCGCGGCCGGGAATGGCGAAGGCGTCGGGCAGCCCGCCATAGACCGCCTGGCCCTTGGTGTACCACTGGTTGAGGCCGGTGACGACGGAGATCATGCCGAGCGTGGCGATGAGGCTGGGCAGCCCGATGACCGCGACCAGGATGCCGTTGAGGAGCCCGACCAGCGCGCCGGCGGCGATGCCCGCAGCAATGGCCAGCACCACGTCGCTGGTCACCTGGACGAGCAGGCCGGTGACGAGCACGCCGGCGAAGCCGGCGACGGCGCCCACCGACAGGTCGAACTCGCCGGCGGCGACGACGACGGTGAGGCCGCTCGCCACGATCATGAGCATGGAGAGCTGCACGAGGACGGTCGAGAGATTGCTGACGGTGAGGAAGCGCGGCGTCATGAGCGAGAGCAGCACGCAGATGACGAGCAGCGCCAGCAGCGTGCCGTAGCGCCTCAGCGCCGCCAGCATCCAGGGCGCCCTCGCCGGTTGGGGCGCAGCTTGGCTGTCGATCGAGCCCGGTGTCATCTCATCCCTCCTCACGCGCGCCCTGGGTCAGGTCGCCTTGGCCAGAATTGTCGCGGCATCGCGGCCGTGCCCGTCGCCGAGCCGGGTCGTCGTCCCGTTGCGGATGACGAGGACGTCGTCGGCGATCGCCAGAATTTCTTCGAGGTCCGAGGAGGCGACGAGGATCGCCGCGCCACCCTCGGCCAGCGCGCGCATCAGCCGATAGACGCCGGCGCGGGCGCCGACATCGAGACCCTGCGTGGGCTCGTCGAACAGGAAGATGCGGGCCGAGGCGTGGCGACCCAGCCAGCGGCCGATGGACACCTTCTGCTTGTTGCCGCCCGACAGGTGCTCGACCAGCGTCGCGGCGCCCGGCGCCTGGATGCCGAGCTCGGCGATGACCTCGTCGCCGAGCCGCGCCTCGCGCCGGCCGATGCCGAAGAAGCGGCTGAGCGCCGGCCAGTAGGGCATGGCGACGTTCCAGGCGATGGAGCGGCTGGCGAGCAGCGCCTTGGTGAGCCGGTCCTCGGGCACCAGCGCCATGCCGGCGTCGATGGCCGCGCGCGGGTCCCAGCGGCCGACCGGCGCGCCGCCAACCCGGAGGGTGCCGGCGGCGATGGGGCGCAGGCCGAAGGCGGCCTCGAGCAGCTCGCTCTTGCCGGCGCCGACGACGCCGAAAATGCCGAGGATGCGCCCGGCATGGGCGCTGAGCGCGGCGGCCTGCACGCGCCCGTCGCGGGTGGCGACGCCGTCGAGCTCGAGCACCGGCACGCCCACGGCGGCGCCCGGCCGCGGCGGCACGATGGCCTCGACCTCCTTGCCGATCATGTGGTGGACGAGCGCTTCGGCGCTGGTGGCGGCCAGCGGCCCGGCGAAGACCAGCGCGCCGTCGCGCAGCACGGTGGCGGTGGTCGCGACCGAGAAGATCTCGCTCAGATAATGGGAAATGAACAGCACGCCGATGCCGCCCTGCGCGAGCTGGCGGACGATGGCGAGCAACTGGTCGACGTCGGGCTGCGGCAGCGCGGCGGTGGGCTCGTCGAGGATGAGCAG
>JBDHTK010000015.1:0-23106 GCA_039808625.1 Devosia sp.
CCAGCAGGATGGCGCCCGCCCACACGAGGATGAACAGCGCCTGCGCCGGCCAGATCACCGCATAGAGCCCGGCGAGCAGCATCAACAGCGCCCTGAGCCCCATCACCAGCCCCATCCGCTTCTTCACGTCCGCAACGGCCATTTCAGCCTCCAAATGGTTGGCACGAAACCTGAATATGCGCCTTCTCGCGCCCTTTTGCACCCGCCGCGTGCGCTCAGCCCAGCGCCGCCTTCACCTTGCCGCTGGCCTTGGCGAAGTCGATGCGGCCGGGATACTCCGCCTTGAGCGCGGCGATCACCTTGCCCATGTCCTTGGCGCCCGCCGCGCCGGTCCTGGCGATGGCGGCGGCAATGGCCGCCGCGACCTCGGCGTCGTCGAGCGGCTTGGGCAGGAACTCGGTGAGGATGTCGATCTCCTCCTTCTCGACCGCCGCCAGGTCCGCGCGGCCGGCCCCGGCGTAGATCGCGTGGCTTTCCTCGCGCTGCTTCACCATCTTCTGCAGCAGCGCCAGGATCTCGTCGTCGGTGGCCGGCGGCCTGCCCTCGCCGCGATTGGCGATGTCGCGGTCCTTGATCGCCGCGGTGATCGCCCGCAGCGTCGCCGTGCGGCGCTGGTCGCGCGCCTTGAGCGCTGCCTTGTAGCCCTCGCTGATCGCCTCGCGCATGGCGGGTCGTCCTTTGCTTGCCGTGATTTGCCCCCATATAGACCCGTAGGCGGAGCGGCGCCACTTGCGCGCGCGCCGCCGGGCTTCTAAGGGAAGCCCGCAACCTCGACCGTCAAGAACCCTGGAGCCCCGCCCATGTCCGGCTGGCAACAACCCCCTGCGACCGCCCTCCTGATCCTCGCCGACGGCACCCGCCTCGAAGGGCGCGGCATCGGCGCGGTGGGCCAGGCCGCCGGCGAGGTGTGCTTCAACACGGCGATGACCGGCTACCAGGAAATCCTCACCGATCCCTCCTATGCCGGCCAGATCGTCACCTTCACCTTCCCGCATATCGGCAATGTCGGCACCAATGACGAGGACACCGAGACCGTCAACATGGCGGCCCTCTCGGGCGTGCGCGGCGTGGTGCTCAAGGCCGACATCACCAATCCCGCCAACTACCGCGCCGCCGAGCGGCTCGACGACTGGCTGCGCAAGCGCAACATCGTCGGCATCACCGGCATCGACACGCGGGCCCTCACCGCGCGCATCCGCGACACCGGCATGCCCAACGGCGTCGTCGCCCACGCGCCGGACGGCAGGTTCGACGAGGCCGCCATCGCCGCCGAGCTGGCCAAGTTCCCCGGCCTCGTCGGGCTCGACCTCGCCGCCGAGGTCACCACCGCCCAGACCTACAAATGGGACCAGACCCCCTGGGCCTGGAACAAGGGCTACGGCACGCAGGAGCACCCCGAGTTCCACATCGTCGCCGTCGACTACGGCGCCAAGCGCAACATCCTGCGCCAGCTCGCCGGCGAGGGCGCGCGCGTCACCGTCGTGCCGGCCAGCGCCAGCGCCAGGGACATCCTCGCCCACGAGCCCGACGGCATCTTCCTCTCCAACGGCCCCGGCGATCCGGCCGCCACCGGCGTCTACGCCGTGCCCACCATCAAGGCGCTGATCGAGACCGGCAAGCCGATCTTCGGCATCTGCCTCGGCCATCAACTGCTCGGCCTCGCCCTCGGCGGCACCACCGCCAAGATGCATCAGGGCCATCACGGCGCCAATCATCCGGTCAAGGACCTGACCACCGGCAAGGTCGAGATCACCTCGATGAACCACGGCTTCGCGGTCGAATCGAAGAGCCTGCCGGCCGGCGTCACCGAGACCCACGTCTCGCTCTTCGACGGCTCCAATGCTGGGCTGTCTGTCTCGGGCAAGCCGATCTTTTCGGTGCAGTACCACCCCGAGGCCTCGCCCGGCCCGCACGACAGCCACTACCTGTTCACGCGCTTCCTCAACCAGATCCGCGCCCAGAAGGGCCTGCCGCAGAAGCCCGAGACGGCGCCCCTCGTCGCCCAGCCCTGAACGCGCGGAGGCCGCCCGGTGGGCGGCCTCCGTCACGGCTGTCGCCGCCTGCCTTACTGGGCGGGCGCTTCGGACGCCGGGCCCGAGTCGTCCGTCGCGCCGGGGACCAGCGCCACGAGATTGGCGAATTCGCCCTCGTCGAGGCTGCCGTCGCCATTGGCGTCGGCCTGCTTGAAGAGGTCCTCGGAGATGGTCGGGAAGGCGCCGAACGCCTCTTCCCAGCTGATCATGCCGTCGACATTGGCATCCACGGTCTTGAAGTCCGGCGTGGTGGCGTTCGCATCCTGCGCCAGGGCGGCGCCGCCGAACGTCGCCGCGGTGAGGGCGGCGGCAGCGATGAGTGCAAGCTTGTTCATGTCGAAGTCCTTCAATTGGGGGTGGTTCGCAAGCGCCTTGCGGGCGCCGGACGCGTGTCGTCGCGTCGCCCCGTCAACCCGCCGGGCCGGGCTTGGTTGCGCTTCTGAAAAAGGTCATTGCGCGGCAGTTTTGCGACCGAAATCGGCCCGCACGCGCAAACCCCCGGGCAACCGCCGGTTACCGTTAAACTACTGTTCTAATTGTCGTTTGCTCACGGCCGGCTGGTGTCGCACAGCGTCGGGTCGCCCGTCTCGTAGCCCTGCCGGAACCACTTGGTGCGCTGTGCCGAAGTGCCGTGCGTGAACTCGCTCGAGGGCACCCGGCCGCCGGTCAGCCGGTCGTCGCCGATCTGGTTGGCGGCGTTCATCGCCTCCTCCACGTCGCCGTCCTCGAGAAAGCCGCGCTCCATCTCCGAGCGCGCCCAGGTGCCGGCGAAGCAGTCGGCCTGCAGCTCCACCTGCACCGACGCCGCGTTCGCCTGCTCCTGCGACATCGTCTGGCGCGCCCGGTTGAAGTCGGGCAGCACGCCGATGAGCTGCTGCACATGGTGGCCCACCTCGTGGGCGATCACATAGGCCTGCGCGAAATCGCCCGGCGCCCCGAACTGCCGCCGCAACTGGTCGTAGAAGGCGAGGTCGATATAGACCTTCTGGTCGTTCGGGCAGTAGAACGGCCCGCTCGCCCGGTCGGCGACGCCGCAGCCCGATTGCGTCTGGCCGCTGAACAGCACCACCTTGGGCGGCGTGTAGGTCTGGCCCTGCTCCTGGAAATAGGCGCTCCAGTAGTCCTCGGTGTCCTTCACCATCACACCCACGAACTGCGCCAGCTCATCCTCGTTGGCGTTCTGCGGCGGCAGCGTCTGCTGGAACGGCACGTTGCTCGCCGTGTCGCCGGTGAGCACCGACAGCGGGTTGATGCCGAATGCCATCGCGACGATGATGAAGATGATGACGATGGCGATGCCGCCCATGCCGCCGCCCGAGCGTCCGCTCGGCATGCGGAAGCCGCCGCCGCCCGTGCCGAACGGGTTCGAGCCCATGCCGCGCGGCCGGAAGCCGCCACCGAGGCCGCCCCGCTGCCCGCGCCGGTCCTCGATGTTCGAGCTGCCCTGCCGGCCCTGCCACTTCACCATTCGACGCTCTCCTTCGGGCGCCGGCGCCGCCGGCCCGTTCCAGCACAAGATCCGCCCCTCGGACGGGGTTTCGCCCGGCCCGGCGTCCCTAGTCAACAGCCAACACGCCGCTCCGTTCCCCGCCCGCTCTTGACAGGACGGCCCGCTGCGCTTTGCTTTCCGGGGACGACGACGAACCAGCGAGGCGGAAAAAAGTGACCGAGAAAGACCGCATCATCGGCCTGCTCGCAGAGGCGGGCGTCAGGGTGAACGGCACCGACCCCTGGGACATCCGCATCCATGACGAGCGCACCTGGACACGCCTGTTCGCGCAGGGCTCGCTCGGCCTCGGCGAAGCCTACATGGATGGCTGGTGGGACGCCGACGACCTCGCCGAGTTCTTCAACCGCGTGCTGCGCAGCCGCATCAACGAAAAGCTCAAGCTCACGCCCAACCTCGTCTGGCAGATCGCCCAGGCGCGCCTGCTCAACATGCAGACGGTGGCGCGCAGCCGCCGCGTCGCCGCCATGCACTATTCCGAGACCGACGCCTACAAGGCCTCGCTCGACCGGCGCATGACCGGCTCGTGCGGCTACTGGCCCGAGGGCGTCACCAATGTCGACGAGGCGCAGGAGGCCAAGCTCGACCTCGTCTGCCGCAAGATCGGCCTCAAGCCCGGCCAGACGGTGTGGGACATCGGCTGCGGCTGGGGCGCCTTCATGGGCTTCGCCGCCGAGAAATACGGCGCCAACTGCGTCGGCGTCACCGTCTCGCCCGACCAGGCCGCCTATGGCCGCGAGCGCTACAAGGACCTGCCGGTGGAGTTTCAGGTCAAGGACTATCGCGAGTTCGCCGGCAGGGCCGACCACATCGTCTCGATGGGCATGTTCGAGCATGTCGGCCACCGCAACTACCGCACCTATTTCGAAAAAGCGCGCCAGGTCATCGCCGACGACGGCCTGTTCATGCTGCACACCATCGGCTCGACCACCTCGACCGAGACCATCGAGTCCTGGCTCGAAAAATACATCTTCCCCGGCGGCGTCATCCCCTCGATGGCGCAGATCGGCCAGGCCATAGACGGGCTGTGGGCGACCATCGACGTCCACAATATCGGCCCGCACTACGACCGGACCCTGTGCGCCTGGGACGAGAATTTCGTCAGGAACTGGCCGCGGCCGAACACCCCCGAGGGCGAGCGCTTCTACCGCATGTGGCGCTATTACCTGCTGTGCTGCGCCGGCGGCTTCCGCGCCCGCGTGCTGCACGTCTGGCAGTTCGTCTTCTCCCCCACCGGCGTCCCGGAAGGCTACAAGTTCGCCCGCTGAGCCGGCGCCGCGCTAGATCGTTTGATTTTGTTGCGTCTCCGAACCGGAAAAGTCTGCAGCTTTTCCTGGAAACGCGCTAGGCGCCGTTCAGCACCACCCGCGTCCAGGCGCGCGGTCCCACCTCGACGCTGACTGCGCCCCCCGCCACCGCCAGCGTCTCGAGCGCCTCGCCGGCGAGGCTGGTGCGCGTGGCCGTCTGCGGCCGCAGCAGCCCCGGCCCGAAACGTGCCACGGCCGCCGCGTCGGCCGTGTTGAGCAGGGTGAGCGCCACACCGTCGCCGTCGCGCTCGAGGCGCGTCAGCAGCAGCGGCCCCATGTCGGCGGCGAGCAGCGTGCCGGCCGCCGCCCGCACCGGCCCCCGCTCGGCATAGACATGCACCGCCGGCGGGTCCGCATAGGTCACCGCGTCCTGCGCCGCGGCGCCGAGGTCGCGGCGCGGCCCCGGCAGCAGCGTCAGGCGGAAGCGCAGCTGCCCGCCCTGGTCCGCCTGGAAATTGGTCATCCAGTAATTGTTGGTGAGCCACGCCAGCAGCACCGGCGCCGGGCGCGCCACGCGCCCGTCCGGCTCGCCGAAGCGGCCATAGGTGAAGCCGCCGATCTGCCACAACGGCACGTCGGGGCACGCCACAGCCATCTCGCTCGCCGCATCCGCGATGCGCAGCCAGCGTTGCGCGGTGATGTAGTGCCGGCTCGCATAGGGCAGTTGCTCGTCGTCGAGCCGCACGGCCGCGCCGCCCGTCTCGAAGTCGCAGGTCCAGCCCGGCTCGAGGGCCGTCGGCAGCGGCAGGTAGAGCGCGTGCGGCGCCGCCAGCGGCTGCTTGTCGAGCACCACCTCGATCTCCAGCGCCGGATCGCCGGCGACCAGCCGGTAGATCACCCTGGCCTTGTCGCCATTGGCGAGCACGAAACTCTGGCTCAGCTCGGCCCGGCCGCGCGCCGCCGTCGCCGCCTGCCCCTCCAGCCGCCCGGCCGTGCGCTCGGCCGCCCAGTCATGGTGCCAGCCTTCGTTCCAGTCGGGCGAATCGACCTTGATGCGGTCGAAGATCGCGTCGCGCGTGCCCGCCGTCGCCACCTCCAGCACCGGCACGCCGAAGGCGAAGCCGTCATGCGGCGCGCCGGCATATTCGACGCCGTCGCGCGTGAGCGATGTGAGCCCGCCCCGCGCCGTATCGAGCGCGATCGACAGCAGCCCGTTGGACGCCCTGCCCTCGCCCGCCGTCATCGCCCCCTCGGCCGGCACCAGCCCGGCCGCCGGCATCGTGACGTAGGAGAGCGGCGGCACCTCGACCGGCGTGCTCCAGTAGGCGCGCTCGTCGGCGAGGTCGGAGAAATGCACGTCCTGGCGCTGGATGCGGTGCGAGCTCGGCCCGTGCGGCACGAACTCCTCGAGGCCCAGCACCCATTCCGGCCGTGGCGCGCCCGCCAGCGGCGGCAGGTAGGGCAGCCGCAGCGCCCGTTTCACCGGCACCGGATGCGGGTTGTAGACCAGCACATGCGGGTCCTCGCCGCCCGCCGCCGTGGCGAGCGCCTCGAGCCCGTCGCGGCGCAGCATGCGCGCGAGGCTCGCCCCGCGCGGCGCGGTGACCAGCTTCAGCAATTGCTGGGTGCGCGTCTCCGGCGAGGTGAGGCTCCACACCGAGCGGTCGGCGCCCCAGGTGTGCTCGCAATAGAGCGCCAGGTTGCGCCGCGCCTCGTCGAGCAGCAGGTCGTGGCGCGGCGGCGTGTCCTTGCTCCAGGCGCCCAGCGACAGCGCGTCGGCGAGGTCGCGCTGGCCGCGCAGCGCCTGCGCCGTTTCGTGGGCGGTGCTGCCGGCGCCGAAATTCCACCAGTCGGTCCAGTCGCCGCGCAGCAGCGGCAGGCGCTCCTCCGGCTCGGCCCGCATCCGGTCGAAGAACTCCGAGATGGTGACGAAGCGCAGCCGCACCTTGGGGTCGGTGGCGTTGAAGCGGCGGATGAAGTCGGGCAGCCCCGCCTGCGGCGAGCCGTTGTCGTGGTAGCGCACATTGGTGATCTGCATCATCAGGAAGTCGTGCGGATAGCCGCGCGTCTCCCACAGCTCCGCCCAGGCCGGCACCTTGGCCTGCGCTTCCTGCAGGCTGGTGGGCACGCTCATCATCACGTCGCTCGTGATGCCGTAGATGAAGCCGTTATAGGCGGTGATCGTGCGTCCGCCCGGCGCCTGCCAGCGGAAGGCGCGCGGCCAGGGCCTCAGCGCATGGCCGAAATGCTCGTTGATCGCCATCGAGATGCCGGTGATGCCATGGTCGAGCAGCGCGTCCACCACGCCCCAGGGCAGCCCGTTGACGTCGGTGTTCATGGCCGAGCGCACCGGGATGCCGAGCTCGCGGAAGAATTTCACCGGCCGCAGCACGTCCACCACCATCGCGTGGTCCATCAGCGGCGTCATGTGCCAGGCGAGCCCCGCCACCTCGAACTGGCCGCGCCCGACCGCGGCGAGGAAGCGGTCGCGGTCGCGGTTGCTCGCCGTCTTCCACCAGTCCTCGGTGATGCCCGTCACCTCGCAGGTCCAGCGGAACCGCGACTCGTCGTCATAGTCCTGCGTGGCCTCGGCAATATCGAGCGCCTCGTCGATGAAGCGCCGGTGCAGCTCCAGCACCACCGGCTGCGGATGCGTGTAGCCGATGTCGGTGTGGCTGTGATGGACGAACAGGATTTCCTTGATCATGGCGGGTCTCGGTCGCTGGCATGGGTGATGTGGGAAAGGTCGAGCGCGGCAAAGCCGCTGTGACCGGCGGCGTCGGCGAGCGTCACGCCGCCCGGCGCCGGGCGGATCGTCGCGACGGCGCCGAAATCGGCCGGCACCGCCGCGACGCCGAACAGGTAGGGGATGGCGAGCGGCGTCTCCGGCCGCAGCGTCGCGGCGGTCGCGATGCCCTGCCGCGCCAGCGGGTTGTCGCCGGTCGAGGCGGCATGGCCGAGATGGAAATAGCCCGCCACCTCCTCGATGCCGATGACCCGCCGATGCCGCGACAGCCACGGCGCATAGCTGCGCCCGCCATCGCTCAGCCACAGCGTCGTCGCGGGCAGCAGGCGCGGGTCCTTGAGCGCGAACCACACCCAGCCCGCGCCAGACGCCGTCGCCGCGCTCCAGGCGAAGGGCTGGTCCGCCGCGGCGACGAGCATCCAGATGTCCTCGTGCCCCTCCGCGACCGGGTAGCGCGTGAGATCGACGCGGCCGCCGTCGGCGCGCCGCGCCTGCCGCGGATCGCTGATGACCTGCGGATAGGCGAGCAGGCTCCGCCCGGCCGGCGGCACCTCCACCGGCGCCTCTGGCGTGCCCGCCCAGCGCCACGGCGAAAAGCCCAGCAGCAGCGGCGGCTCGGCCCTGAGCATGGCATGGTGGCCGAGCGGCAGGCGCCCGGCGCCGCCCGTCAGCACATGGCGCTGATAGACGACGCTGTGGCCGGGCCGCACCTCGATGCGCGCCGTGACCGCCGCCCCCATCACGTCGCCGTCGAGCGCGATGTCGAGCGCCGTGGCCGTCTGCCCCGTCACCCGCCAGGTGCCGTTGGCGGGGCGGCCATGCCCGCGCGTCTCGTCGGCCAGCACGTCGCTGTCGCCGAACGGCGCGCAGAAGAAATCGCCGCGCAGCATCCTGAGCACCGGCGGCGTGTCCGCCGGCAGCGCCTCGTCGGCCCACGGCGCCGTGTGCATGGGCGCGACCGTCCGCCCGTCCGCCAGCGTGAAGCGCACCTGCGAGAGCTGCGCCCCCGTCTCGGTGACGGCGAGCGCCGCACGATCGGCGCCGATGGACCAGCCCGCGGTCATGCCCTGACGATCCGCTCGCCCTCTCGGCGCAGCACGCCGTCCTCCACCAGTTCGTCCACCTGCACGGCGAGCATGGCGTAGCCGCGGAACTCGAGCTGCTTGCCGAGCGCCGCGCACACCGCGCGCCACAGCTCGGGATAGGTCCGCCCGCTGGCCGCCTCGATCACCGCCGCCTCGACCTCGGCGAGGCAGCGCCGCGTCGCCGCGATGGCGTCGAGCGCCTGCTGCTGGTCGAGCATGCCGTGATGCGCCGGCAGCACGCGCGTCACCACGCCGCCCCGGATCAGCCCCTCCACCCGGTCGAGCGAGGCGTGGAAGCCGCGCGCCGTCTGGAAGCCGTGGAAGAATGGCGCGGCCAGCGCCAGCAGCACGTCGCCCATGAACAGGTCGCCGCGCGCCCGGTCGAGAAAGCCGACCTCCTCGAGCTTGTGGCCGGGCAGCGCCAGCGTCTCCAGCGTCAGCTCGTCGCCGAGCCGGAAGCGCGTGCCCTCGGCGAGCCCGATGTCGACATGCACCTCGCCGTCCATCAGCCCGAAAATCTCGGCGCGCTGCGCCGGGCTGTCGGGCAGCTCCGCCTCGTCGACCAGGCAGAAGGCACGGTAGTGCGCGTCGAGATGCTCGATCCACTCGAACGCCCCCGCCGCCGCGAACCGTGCCCCGGTGGCCGCGCGCACCGCGCGGTTGCACCCGATATGGTCGGCATGGGCGTGCGTGATCAGCCCGTAGCGCACCTCGCCCGCCTGCCGGCACATCTCGACGATGGCGTCGGCCATCGCCGCGATGCCGGTGTCGATGATCACCGAATAGGTTGAGCCGCGCAGCGCATAGACGTTGAGCGGCACGCCCGGCATCAGCTCGACGGCGGTGCTGAGGATGTGCGCGTCCGGCTTCATCGCCGCAGCTCCCCGCCGCGCGCCGGGTCGGCGTAGTTGCGCTCGGGCAGCATGGCGAACCAGCCGGGCCGGCCCGGGTCGCGGTCGTACTGGTAGCCGCCCAGCTCCTTGTAGAGCTCGGCATACTGGGCGAGCTTGTCGCGGTCGAGCTCGACGCCGAGCCCGGGGCCCTTTGGAACGGCGATCTTGCCGTCCTTGTAGGCGAGCTTGCCGCCCTTGATGATGTCGTCCGCCAGGTGGTGGTAGTGCGCGTCGGCGGCGAAGTTGAGATTGGGCAGCGCCGCGCCCAGATGCAGCATCGTCGCGAGCTGGATGCCGAGCTCCCCCGACGAATGCACCGCCGCGCCGAACTGGAACGTCTCCAGCACCTGCCCGGCCTTGTAGGCCTGGCGCAGCCCGCCCCAGAAGGTCGTGTCGAGCAGCACCACGTCGATCGCCTCGAGCCGCAGGTTGGTCGCGAGCTGCTCGAAATTGACCACCACCGTGTTGGTCGCGGTCGGGATGTCGATCGCCTGCCGCACCCGGCGCATGCCTTCGAGCCCCCAGGTGGGGTCCTCGAAATATTCGTTGTTGAGGTTGCCGATGGCCCTGGCGACGCGGATGCTCTCCTCGACGCCCCAGACGCTGTTGGGGTCGAGCCGCAGCCCCGCCTCGGGAAACGCCGCGCCGAGCGCCTGCATCACCGCGACATCGTGGTCGGGCGGGAACAGCCCGCCCTTGAGCTTGTGCGTCTTGAAGCCGTAGCGCCGCACGAGATCCTGCGCATGCGCCACCATCTCGTCCGGCGTCGTCTCGCCGCCGCGTCCCGTCTCGGGGTCGCGGTAGCGGTAGAACAGGTAGCTCGCGAACGGCACCTCCTCGCGCACCGCGCCGCCCAGCAGGTCGCAGGCGCGGATGTTGAGGAACTTGCCGACCACGTCCATGCAGGCGAATTCCAGCGCCGCATGCACCTGCATGCGGTTGTTGTAGAGCGAGCCCACGGGATTCATGATCTTCCAGCGCAGCTGCTCGAGCTGGATGGGGTCGTGCCCCACCAGATAGGGCTTCAGCCCCGTGATCGCCAGCTCGGCGGATTCGCCGCCGCCGCCCATCTCGCCCACGCCGATGAGGCCGACATCGGTCTCGATTTCGACGATGGTGCGCACGAACCGCCCCCAATGCGCGCCGTTCGAGTGGCGCAGGGCGGCCTCGAGCGGAACCGTTACTGTCGTCGCGCGGACGTCGACGATCTTCATCTACCTGGCTCCATCGCTATCGGCTGGTGCCCCCGCGAGCGGCAGCAGCAGGCCGCCGTCGCACACGAGTGTCGTTCCAGTCACAAAGGACGCGCGCGAGGAGGCGAGGAACGCGACGCATTCGGCCACCTCGGCGGGCTGGGCGATGCGGCCCAGCGGGTGCATGGCGTGCACGGAGCGCATCAGCGCCTCGGCGTTCTTGTCGAGGCCGATGGCCCAGCGCAGCATCGGCGTGTCGACGCTGCCCGGCGCCACGGCGTTGGCGCGCACGCCGAACGGCGCGAAGTCGAGCGCCATGCTGCGCGTGAGGCCGAGCACCGCGGCCTTGCCGGTCGTATAGGCGAAGACGCTCTTCTGCGTGGCGAAGGCCTGCACCGAGGCCATGTTGACGATGGCGCCCCGCCGCGCCTTGAGCGCGCCGATGGCCGCGTGGCACACCAGATAGATGCTCTTGAGGTTGACGTTCATCACCTCGTCCCACTCGGCCTCGCTCGTCGTCTCGACCGTGCCGTAACGCTGGATGCCGGCATTGTTGGAGACCACGTCGATGCCGCCGAAGGCGTCGAGCGTCGCCGTCACCGCCGCCCCGACATCGGCCGGGCTGGCGACGTCGGCGGTGATGGCGATGGCCGTGCCGCCCTGCTCGCCGATGCGCCGCGCGAGCGCCGCGGCTTCCGTCGCGGCCCGGTCGACGATGGCGACATTGGCGCCGCGCGCGGCGAGCAGCTCGGCGACGGCGCCGCCGATCCCCATCGCCCCGCCCGTCACCAGGGCCGTCTTGCCCACGAATTCTGCGTCCATTGCTGGTCTCCCCTAGCGGCCGCCGCTGACGCCCAGCGTCAGGCCGCGCACGAAATAGCGTTGCAGCGCGAGGAACAGGATCAGCGTCGGCGCCGAGCAGATCAGCGTCGCGGCGATCACCGTCGGGCCGTCCTGCGCGCCATAGACGCCCTGCATGCCGACCAGCGCCACCATCACCGGCCGCACGCTGTCGGACTTCGACAGCACCAGCCCGAACAGGAGGTCGTTCCAGATCCAGGTGAACTGGATGAGGACCAGCAGGATGAGCGGCGCCCGCGCCATCGGGAACATGATGCGCCAGAACACCGTCCACGAGCCGGCGCCGTCCACCTGCGCGGCCTCCTGGATCTCCCACGGCACGGTGAGGAAGAAGCCGCGCATCACGAAGGTGCAGAACGGGATGCAGATCGCGATGTAGAAGGCGATCATGCCGAGCTGCGTGTCGTACATGCCCGTTTCGAGATAGGCGTTGAACAGCGGGATCAGGTACATCTGGAACGGCCAGATGGTGCCCGAATAGATCAGCAGGAACCAGAACAGGCCGCGCGGGATCTTGAGCCGCACGATGCCGTAGGCGGCGAGCGCGGCGAGCGCCACGGCGCCGACCGAGCCCACCAGCCCGTAGATCAGGCTGTTGACGAAGCCGCTCGACAGCCCCCTGGCCCAGGCATTGGCCAGGTTGCCGAGGATCGCGAAGGTTGATGGCGGCGCGAGGTTGCTCGTCATCAGGAATTCGGTCTTCGACTTGAAGGCGTTCATCGCGAGGATCGCGATCGGCGCGATCCAGAAGACGGCGATGATCGCCGACACCGTGAAGGCCGCGTTGCGGCGCACGAAGCCGGGCGGCGGCGGCGCCTCCGGCATGCTGGTCGCGGCGCTCATAGCTGCGTCTCCTGGTCGAGCACCGAGCGCAGGTAGAAATACGAGAACAGCAGCGCGGCGAGCGCGATGATCACCGCCACGGCGGCGCTGTAGCCCTGGTGGAACAGGATGAAGCCCTCGCGGTACATCGTCACCGCCAGCGTCTCCGAGGAGCGGCCGGGGCCGCCCTGGGTCATCACCCAGATGAGGTCGAACACCTTGAAGCCGTTGACCACGGCGAGCAGCGTCGCGATCACCACATAGGGCATCAGCATGGGCACGAGGATGCGCCAGACCAGCCCGAAGCCGGTGCAGCCGTCGAGCTTGGCGGCCTCGATCGGCTCGGGTGGCAGGCCCTGCAGGCCGACGAGGAACAGCATCATGTTGAGCCCGGTCGACTGCCAGGTATAGGCGCCGATCATCGACATCGTGTTGGTGGGCGCCTCGAACAGCCAGCGCACGCTGTGAAAGCCGAGGGCGTTCATCAGCGCGTTGAGCGCGCCGTTGTCGTAGCCGAAGATGAAGGTGAAGAGGATGCCCACCGCCGCCGCGCTCACCGTCGCCGGCAGGTAGATCACCGTCTTGAACAGGCCCGACCAGCGCACCGCGTTGAGCGTGATGGCGAACGCCATTCCCAGCGTCACCGGCAGCACCACGGCGGCCACGGTCCAGATCAGCGTGTTGCGCAGCGACACGAGGAAATGCGGGTCGGCGAACAGGTTGATGTAGTTGTCGAGCCCCGCATAGACGGCCGGGTTGATCCCGTCGTCATGGGTGAAGCTGCGCAGCAGCGTCAGGATCATCGGATAGAGCAGGAAGGCCACGACGAACAGCGCCGCCGGAAGCACGTAGAGATAGGGTTCGATCCGGCGCCGGAGCGCGCCGGGGCGGGCGCTCGTGCGGCTGGTCGTGAGGCTGGCTGCGGGCATTGGAGGCCTTCCGCTGGTCGATCGGGAGGCTCCGGCGCGCCTCGGGGCGGCGCGCCGGAGCCGGGAGCGTCAGGGCGTGTGCGTCGCCCAGTACTTGTCGGCCAGCGCCTGCAGGTTCTTCTGCACGTCCGCGGCGGTGTCCGGGTGCACCATGAAGTTGCCGATCTCGTCCACGGCCGCCTCGGCGATGTCGGGCGGGGTGGCTTCCCAGAAGCGGTTGATCTGGTCGTAGTCGCCCTGGTTGATCGTCGTGGCGAGCTCCGAGATCAGCGCCGACTTGGCCTTCACGTCCTTGTTGATGGGCGGGAAGTCCATGTTGTCGACCCAGATCTGCTGCGCCGCCGCCGACATCCAGTAGTCGGCGTCCTTGAGCGCCGCGTCCTTCTGCGACGAGTTGGCGGCGACGAGGATCGGGCCGGACTCGACGATCAGCGACGGCCGCATGTCGGCCGACTCGTTCGGCATGATGAAGGCGCCGATGTCGCTGTCGTCGATGCCGGCGCCGGTGAGCGTGCTCACATACCAGGTGCCGACCAGGATCATGCCCAGCCGTCCCTGCGCGAACATGGCCGCCATCGTGTTGCTGCCCGCCGTGCCGAAGCCGACCGACGGATCGGTGAAGTAGCCATTGTCGATCCACTCCTTCCACTTGGCGAACATGTCGGTGACGCCCTGGTCGGTGTACTTGGCCTTGCCCGTCATCAGGTCGTTGTAGAGCTGCGGGTCCTGGCGGATCAGGAACTCCTCGAACCAGATGAAGGCCGGCCAGCGCCCTTCCACCGTCGCGCCGAACGGCGTGACGTCGTTCTGCTTCAGCGTGGCGTTGATGGTCTCCAGCTCCTCCCAGGTCTTGGGCGGCGTCAGCCCGTACTGGGCGAAGACCTTCTTGTTGTAGAACACCACCCACCAGGCGATGTTGTTGGGCACGGCGTAGGTCTTGCCGTCGAAGGTGTAGGCATTGGCCAGCGAGGCGCTGTAGGTGCCCGCATCGACATACTTCTTCCAGATGTCGGACACGTCGGCGACGAGGCCGGCATCCACCAGGTCCTTCATGCGGTAGCCGGACCACCAGGTGAACAGTCCGGGTGCCGACGGCGTCTTCAGCGAGGCGCGCACGGCCGCCTGGTAGCTGCTGGTGTCGGCATAGGGAGTGGCCTTCACCGGTGCCGGGGCGCCGGCGAGGGTGGCGACGAAGGCGTCCTGCCAGTTGACCTTGTCGTGGTAGAAATCCACGTCCTGGGCCATCGTCGCGCCGGCCATGCCGGCCGCCAGGGCGGCCGCGAGGGCGAGTCGTTTGATCATGTGCATGCTGGGTGTCTCCTCCGATCTGTCGGTCCGACCAAGTCTCGTTCAGTCGTTTGTGGCGCGGGGCTGATCGGCCCCCGCGCAACGGTGCGACGGCCCTAGGGGCCGAAACTCACGATCACGGTGACGATTTCGAGCGGCGCCAGCGCCACGCGCAGCCGGCCGCCCTGCAGCGGCAGCGTCGCGCCGGCATGTTCGATGGGGTCGGCGCGCCGCGCGCCCGCCGGCGCCTGCGCGAAGGCGATGACCGCCTCCGTCGCCGCCTCGGCCAGGTTCTGCACGCGCAGCGCCACCGTCCCCGGCGCCTCGCCCGGCTTGCTCGTCACCAGTACCGGCAGCGCCGGATCGACGCTGAAGAAGCTGTCGGCGCGCGGGCCGGTCGCCCTGATGTCGCGCAGCACCACCGGCGGCGCCGACATCTCGGCGGCAAAGCGTGCCGCGGCGCCGGCATCGACCGGCCCGGCATGGGTGGCGAGCCGGTAGCGCAGCGGAATGCGGCCTTCCTGCGTCGCCTTGAAATTGACCATCCAGTGATTGTTGAGCGCCCACGACATCAGCGTCGGGCCCTCGGGCTCGAGCGTGCGGTTCCACTTGCCGGTGGTGATGCCGCCCAGATTGAACAGCGGCGCATCGAGCGGCACCACGGTGACGCCGCGCTCGGCGTCGCTCACGTCGGCCCAGCGCTGCACCGGATACCAGTCCTTGGCGGCGCCATCGAGCTGGTCGCGGTTGGGCGCCGCTGGAATGCCGTTCAGGTCGAGGCGGAAGTCCTGCCCCGAAAGGTTGAACGGAAAGGCGATGAACACCGCCTCCGGCTCGGCATTGGCGAGCTTGTCCAGCACCCAGTCGACGGCGACGAAGCGGCCGCCGGTCTCGAGCCAGTAGGTGAGCGTGGCGCCGCGCACGCCGGGCGCCTCGATCCTGATCTCCAGTGCCGCCCGGCCCTCGCCCACCACCGGCGCGCCCAGCGTCACGCGGCTGGCGACCGAGCGCTTCCACGGCGTGTCCCTGTGCCCGACGAAGAAGTCGGGATGCGAAAAGTCGTAATTGTTGATGGCCAGCCGCCCCGCCGGCGAGTCGACCTCCTCGTAGATGTACTGGCCCGGCCGCCAGCCCTTGTAGCTGCCGGCGAAATCATGCCCGAGCGCCTTGTCGTAGAGCTCCGCGAGCGCGCCGGTCTGCGGGTCGATGCGCAACCGGTAATGTGCGTTTTCGAGCGTCTCCGGCCCGGCCCTGAGATCGTCCCCCGCCGGCGTCGCCAGCGCGAGGAAGGCGTAGCCCATCGGCGGCACCGTGCCGGCGACGCGCCGCAGCGGCGGGATCGGCCGCGCCCCGCCCCACGTGCTGTTGCGGTTGAAGAAGCAGTCGAGCATCCCCACCGGCGCGGCGCCGCCGCGCGGCTCGGGCTCCTCCACCACCACCCGGCGCTCCCAGGGCAGCGTGTTGATCACCAGCACCTCGTCGATGCCGGACGGCCTGAAGGCTTCCTCCGGCGTCAGGTCGCCGAGGTTGAAGATACCCTCGGGGCCCTTGCTGCCGAGCGGCGCGGCCAGCGTGTTGGCGGCGCGCGCCAGCTGGTCGTGGGCTTCGAGCGCGGCGCTGAAGGCGTAGCCGGCCTTGCGGTTCCACTGCGCGCGGCTGAACAGCGAGCCCGGCGCCTCGATCGACGAATAGGCGCCCCAGGTGTGCTCGTCGTAGAGGATCATGTCCTCGTAGGTCTGCGCCGCGCGCGGCGCGCTCCAGCCATCGGCGCCGCCGCGCGCCACGTTCCACGCCGAGATGGCCTCGGCCACGCCCATGATCTCGTGCGCCTCGCGGTTGACGCCGGTCTCGTAGGCGCTGCATCCCGGCCCGTCCGTCCAGTGGTCCGTCCAGTCGCCGCGCTGCGTGCCGAGCGCGTCGGCATAGCGGTCGCGCAGCAGCCGGCCGAACTGCGTCACGGTCACGAATTCGAACTTGAACGGGCGCTCCTCGCTGTTCCAGCGCGTGACGAATTCCGGCATGCGCGGGTCGGGCGGCCCGTTGTCCACGCGCACCGGATGGGTCGCCTCGCAATAGAGGAAATCGAACGGATAGGCCGCGTCCGCCTCGAGCTGGTCCACCCAGCGCGGCAGCAGCCGGTCGACCAGGTCCCAGTTGCCGATCCCCGCCTGGCTGCGCCCGAACAGGTAGTGGTAGCCGTTCCACGCCAGCACCGTCCGGCCGCTCGGCCCCTGCCAGCGGAAGCCGCCGGGGAACGGCTTCGGCCGCGCCCCGCGTATGGGGTTGATGGCCGCCGTATAGAACCAGATTCCGATCTCGGCCAGGAGGTCCGCATAGAGCCACGAGACGCCGTTGACGTCGTCCTGCATGGCGCTCTCGATGCTGAGCCCGTACTCGTCGCGCAGCGCGCGCAGCGGATAGAGGCTGCGGTGCATCTGCTCGACATTGAGCAGCGGCGTGAGGTTGTACATCATGCCGGCGACGTCGATGCGGCCCGCCTTGTGCCAAAGCTGGAAGCGGCGCACCTGCTCGGGGCTCGCCGCGCGCAGCCATCTGAGGAGCGGGCCGGTGGTTTCGCAGGTCCAGCTGTAGCGCGCCGGGCCGTCATGGCCGTCGGTCGCCTCGATGAGGTCGAGCGCGCGCTCGACGAACTCGCCATGCTGGCGGAAGGCGACCTCCTGATAGTCGGTGAACCCGATATCGGTGTGCGAGTGGTTGCACACATAGATCGTCTTGATCTTGCCCACGTCTCGGCTCCTCCCGCCTCCTGCTTTCCGGCCCGCCGCCTCTTGCCGGGCGGCTCGCCGCGCCCCTCCCCGGGGCGCGCGGCCGTTACGTATGCTCCGCCAGCTTGCCCTTGATCACGGTGATCACTTCGTCGATGTGCTCGAGCATCAGCTGGCGCGCCGCGCGCGGCTCGCGGCGCATCAGCGCGCCCAGGATCAGCCGGTGTTGCTCGTGGTCGCGGCGGCGGTTGTTGTAGAGATCAAGCACCGCCATCTGCTCCTTGATGTGCACCTCGGTCAGCGAGAACACGACGTCGGCGAGGATCGAGTTGGCGGCGCTGTCGGCGATGCCGCGATGGAAGCGCATATTGGCCACGCCGAGCACGGCGTCGGCGCTCTCCTGGCCCGACAGGTATTTTTCCGTGTCGGTGAGCAGCGCGTCGAGCGCGTCGAGATCCTTGGCGCTGGCGTGGGTGGCGGCGAGCTCGGCCACCGCCGGCTCGATCAGCAGCCGCGCCTGCAGCAGGTTCATGATCGTCTGCGTGTCGAGCGTACGGGCATAGGGATTCGACACCATCACCCGCGCCTCGGGGCGCTGCACATAGATGCCCGAGCCGTGCCGGATATGCAGCGTGCCCGCCATCTCGAGCAGGCGCAGCGCCTCGCGCATGGTCGGCGTCGCCACCTGGAAGCGCTCGGCCAGCTCCTTGACGCTGGGCAGCCGGTCGCCCGGTTGCAGCTTCTGCTCGCGCACCAGCGCGATGACCGCGCGCGTCAGGTGCTCCGACAGCGATTCCGGCCCGCGCGTCCGTTCGTTGACCACCAGCTTCAAGCCACCGCCTCAGCAATTGTGTAGCTGTCCAAGTGAGTTATTCACTTGCTCAGTTGCTGAAACGCTTAACGACTCCTTTTCCTCGAGTCAACGCGCTGCCCGCCGGTTGCCCCGTCCCGCCCGACCCGGTAGGAAAACCCCACGCTCGACTGCCCACTGCCGACCCACTCCTTCCCACGCACCCGTCACCGCTCATGGCCGTCTCCCTCTCCCATCGACGGCTCACTCTCGGCGGCCTTTTGCTCGCCCTCGTCGCCGGCGCCGCCGCGCTCTGGTCGGCCGCCACGCCGCCGGCACCGGTCGCGGCCCCGGCCCGCGCCCCCACCGGCACCTACGTCCTTGCCCTCACCTGGCATCCGGCCTTCTGCGAGGCCTCGGCCCATCTCGACGAATGCCGGAACGCCGAGCACGCCTACACGGCCGATCACGTCGCGCTGCACGGCCTCTGGCCGCAGGAGGGCGAATATTGCGGCGTGGCCGACCGGCTCGTCGCCGTCGACGAGGCCAATCGCTGGCGCGACCTGCCCGCCCTCGACCTCTCCGACCGCCTCGCCGCCGACCTGCGCCGCGTCATGCCGGGCGCCGCGGCCGCGCTCGACCGCCACGAATGGCTGCTGCACGGCACCTGCGCGGGCGTCGGCGTCGAGACCTACTACACGCGTGCCGTCGCCCTCACCGACGCGGTCAACGCCTCGCCCGTGCGCGACCTGTTCGCCCGCAATGCCGGCCGGCACGTGACGCGCGAGCAGATCCGCGCCGCCTTCGACGCGGCCTTCGGCAACGGCGCCGGCCGCAAGGTGCGCGTCGACTGCGTCGCCGACGGCCGCCGCACGCTGATCTCCGAGCTGCGCGTCAACCTCAGCGGCGCGGTCATGGGCCGCACCCCGCTCGACGATCTGCTGGCCGGTGCCCGCAACGCCGGGGCCGGCTGCGCCGGCGGCATCGTCGACCGCCCCGGCCGGCAGTAGTCGGCCGCCTCAGCACCGGCACCCGGCCGATGGGCGACGCGTCGTCCGCCTGCACGAACTGCGGCAGGAAGGCGAAGAAGAAGATCGAGAGCTTGGGGTTCAGCAGGTTGACGAGGATCGCCGCGCCGATCGCCTGCCGCGCGCTCTGGCCCGTCGCCGTCTTGTCGAGGGTCACGATGCCCAGCGTGCAGCCAAAGGCGGCGACGAGGCTGGCGCGCGTCCCGCCCGTCAGGCCGGCCGCCACCGTATAGATCGCGCCGGACGCCGCGGCCGGCGCGCCCCGCCCGCCGTTTCGCCCTTTTTAACCCAACCGCTTCATCGCCTCTCAATGCCCGCGCCCTAGGCTCGCCCGGTTTTCCCGCGGAGCCCCGCATGCCAGACGCCGCCCTCGCCCTCGACATCAGGGGCCTTTCGAAACGCTTCGACCGCCCCGTCGTGACCGATCTCGACCTCGCCGTGCGCGCCGGCGAGTTCTACGCCCTGCTCGGCCCCAATGGCGCCGGCAAGACCACGCTGCTGCGCATGGTTGCCGGCCTGTTGCAGCCCGAGGCCGGCAGCATCTCCGTCTTCGGCATCGACACCCGCGCCGATCCGCTCGCCGCCAAGTCCATCGTCGCCTGGGTATCCGACGAGCCGATGGTCTACGACCGGCTGACGCCGCTCGAATATCTCGAATTCGTCGCCGGGCTGTGGAAGATGGACGCCCACGCCGCCGAGGTTCGCGCCCGCGAGCTCATCGGCTGGCTCGGCCTCGGCCCGCACGCCAATGCGCGCTGCGGCGGCTTCTCCAAGGGCATGCTGCAGAAGGTGGCGCTCGCCGGCGCGCTGGTCCACGAGCCGCGCCTCATCATCCTCGACGAGCCGCTCACCGGCCTCGACGCCGGCTCGGCCCGGCAGGTCAAGCAGGTGCTGCTGGAAAAGGTGCGGCAGGGCGTCACCGTCATCATGACGACGCATATCCTCGAAGTCGCGGAACGCATGGCCGAGCGCATCGGCGTCATCAATCACGGCCGGCTCGTCGCCGAAGGCACGCTGGCCGAACTGCGCGCCCGCATCGGCCGCGAGACGACCCTCGAGGAAATCTTCCTCGATCTCGTCGCCGAAACGGAAATGGCCGCCGATCCCGCCGTCGCGGCCGTCGCATGAGCTTCGCCCCCGCCACCATGCCGTGGTTCGCCGCGCACGAGGCGCGGCTGATGTGGCGCGACGCCGTCGCCATGATGACCGGCGGCCACCGCACCCGCCGGCTCGTACTGGTCGGGGTGCTCGCCCTCGCCGCGCTGCTGCTGCACCTCATGGCCGACGCCATCGTCGGCCCCTGGGTGGCCGGCGGCGTCGCCGCCGACAAGCCGACGCTGGTGCTCGTCACCGGCATCGGCCTGCTGCTGTGGACGGTGATGCTGAGCCAGGCGCTCGAATCCGTCACCCGCGCCTACTACACGCGCGCCGATCTCGACCTCATCCTCAGCTCCCCCGCCTCCTCGCGCCAGCTCTTCGCCGTGCGCACCGGCATCACCGCCGTCACCACGCTGCTGCTCGCCTGCCTGCTCGCCAGTCCTGTCGTCGACGCGCTGGTGCTGCGCGACGGCCCGCGCTGGCTGCTCGCCTACCCGGTGCTCGCCGCCCTCTCGGCCATCGGCACGGCCATCGCCGTGCTCACCACCCTCGCCCTGTTCCGTTTCGCCGGGCCGCGCCGCACCCGCCTCGTCGCCCAGATCATCGCCGCCATCGTCGGCGCCGGCTTCGTCATCGGCATCCAGGCCGTCGCCATCCTGCATTTCGGCAACATGTCGCGCTTCGCCCTGTTCGCCGACCCCGAGCTCGTCGCCGCCCTGCCCGCCGCTGACAGTCTCGTCTGGGCGCCGGCCCGCGCCGTGCTCGGCGACGTGGGTGCGCTCGCCGGCCTCGCCGTCATCGGCGCCGGCGTCCTCGCGGCCACCATCGCCCTCGCCTCGGTGACCTTCGGTCGCCATGCCATCGCCGCCACCGCCGTTTCGGCCCGCCACCAGAAACAAGTTCATGGTGGCGGCCGCTTCCGCCCGCGCTCGCAGAAGCAGCAATTGCGGGTCAAGGAATGGAAGCTCCTGGCCCGCGATCCCTGGCTGTTGAGCCAGACGCTGATGCAGATTCTCTACCTCGTGCCGCCCGCGCTTTACCTGTGGATCAGCTACGGCCAGTCCGCTGGCACCTACGTGGTGGTGATCCCGGTCCTCGTCATGGCCGCCGGCCAGCTTTCGGGAGGCCTCAGTTGGCTCGCCATCTCGGGCGAGGACGCGCACGACCTCGTCGTCACCGCCCCCGTCTCGCCGGCCACCGTGCTCGCCGCCAAGATCGAGGCGGTCGGCACCGTCATCGTCCTCGTCTTCGCGCCGATCATCGCGCTGATGCTGTTCGCCTCGCTGGAGCTGGCCGCCATCACCGCCGCCTTCGCCCTCGTCTCGTCGAGCAGCGCCACTGCCATCCAGCTCTGGTTCCGCCAGCCCATGCGCCGCGCCATGTTCCGCCGCCGCCAGGTGGCCTCGCGCGTCTCCACCATCGCCGAGGCGCTGAGCTCGATCTTCTGGGCCGGCACCGCCGTGCTGGTCGCCGGCGGCCAGTATCTCGTCGCCCTGCTGCCGGCCGCCCTCGCCGCGCTGGCCCTCTTCGTCGCCTGGACGCTGAGCCCCAGGGGCCAACGCGTCTAGCGCCTCAGTCCATCGCGCCGAGCCGGGCCAGCACCTCGTCGGGAATGGCATAGTCGCGGATCACCTGCCGGTGGTCGCGCAGCCCGCAGGCCTCGCGCTGCACGAAATAGGCCCACACGGCCTGTGCCGCCGCCTTGACCAGCGGGCGCCGGGCCTCCGGATCGCCGGACGGCGCGAACGCGTGCAGCGCCGCCATGCTGCGCTCGACCAGCCGCGCATGGTGGCCGAGCGCCGCCGCCTGCTCCGCCAGCATGTCGTACTGGAGGAGGTTGAACGCCGCATCGGCACGCCGGGCTGAAAAATCGGTGGGCATGTCCCTATCTAGGCACGCCGCGCGCCGCGAGCAAATTCCCTTGCGCCGCGAAATGCTCTACGAGGCCGGCATGTCGCTCTCCCGCCCCGCCGCCACCGCCATCGGCTTCGTCGCCGTGCTGCTGTGGAGTCTGCTCGCCGTCTTCACCGCCGCGAGCGGCGCCATGCCGCCCTTCCAGCTCCTCGCCGTGACCTTCGGCATCGGCGGGCTCGCCGGCGTCGCGCTGTGGGCGTTCCGGCCCGCCGCCGCCAGGGCGCTGCGCCAGCCCTGGCCGGTCTGGCTGCTCGGCATCGGCGGCCTGTTCGGCTACCACGCCGCCTATTTCATCGCCCTGCGCAACGCTCCCGTCGTCGACGCGACGCTGCTCAACTACCTGTGGCCGCTGCTCATCGTCGTCTTTTCGGCCCTCCTGCCCGGCGAACGCCTCAAATGGCAGCACGTCGCCGGCTGCGCGCTGGCCCTCGCCGGCGCCGTCCTCGTCGTCACCCGCGGCCAGGGCTTCGCCTTCGAGACGGCGTACCTGCCCGGCTACGCCGCCGCCCTCGTCGCCGCCCTCGCCTGGTCGAGCTATTCCGTGCTGTCCCGCCGCTTCGCGCATGTGCCGAGCGACGCCATCACCGGCTTCTGCCTCGCCACCGCGGCGCTCGCGACGCTCGTCCACCTCGCGCTCGAGCCGACCGTCTGGCCGGCCGATGCCGGCCAGTGGGCCGCGATCGTCGGCCTCGGACTCGGCCCGGTCGGCCTCGCCTTCTATGTGTGGGACATCGGCGTCAAGCACGGCGACATCCAGGTGCTGGGGGCGGCCTCCTATTCCGCCCCCCTGCTCTCGACCGTGCTGCTCGTCGCCACCGGCTACGCCGCCTACAGCCACGCTCTGCTGATCGCCTGCCTGCTCATCACCGCCGGCGCCGTCCTCGCCGCCAGCGACCTTCTCTTCCGCCGCGACAAGCCGGAGACCTGACCTCTTGGCCTGCCTTCAT
>JBDHTK010000016.1:0-22879 GCA_039808625.1 Devosia sp.
ATCCTTAAGGGATTTATAAGGGAAGGGGGCGGATCAGGGGAAAAATGTCTCCTAACTAAGATCTGAGAGCGTTGCGAGTGGGGCTAGTTTGATTTCGGTAGGAATATCATAGAGTTGACCACATGCTTAGCCCATCGAAACGCTGATGGAGAGCATGATGAATGCGTTGAAGGGGCTAAACTTGGTCGCTATGCCCACGACTAATGTGCGCGACCCGAAACAGCAGCGGCGCAGTAAGCTTGTCGCGCAGTTGGAGCAGCAGCGCATGTTGGCGCTCGACCCGAACTTTGTTGTTGCGCGGCACAAGTGGGTCAAGGGTGAGAATGGTGATAAGCAGCTTGTCAGCGTTCCGAAGCGTGTAAAGCGCTGGTGGAACGAAGATGGGGCCGGAAATCGCTTCTTCGTAGTGCGCTACGGCAGTCGGCCGCTTGCATTAGCTGCCGGCAAACACGCCATCGCGGTTGGAGCGAAGGAGAAGCTTGTCGAGGTGATCGACGTTGTCATTGACGCCGCCAGAAAGGGCGACCTTGATGAGCAACTCGCAGCAATTCAGAAGGCGGGACAAAGGCCGACGGTGCGCGCCAAATAGGGGGGGGCAAAGTTGTGCAACGCAGCCTTCCTGTGTTGCACACTTTGTTACACACCGACTAAAACAACGTTATTAGTCATTTAAATCAATGGCTTGCAAGAGCACAATATCATCATAATCCGCGTGTCGGGGGTTCAAATCCCTCCCCCGCTACCAAGCTTTTCAATGATATTTCAGTGGGTTGCATGATGGTCCGTGCGGACGTGTGTCTGCGCGGATGGCCTTGGGTTGCACTTTGGGTTTCAGTGGTATGGGCCTGAACGGGTAGGTTTGGGTCGAAATGCAAGGCCCGCGTGGTCCGTACAGAAGGGACTACTGACTGCATAGACAGGGGCTGGATCGCATCCGGAAAAAGCGCCACGCTTTCGAACAGCGTGTCACGAAGTCATAGATGTTGACGACCGCTTCTGCCGAGGGGGCAAATGCTGGAAAAACCAAAGGTGCCCAAATGGGCCCTGAAGTCGCTGCAAGGTATTACCTACTGGATCGGGCAGGCAGTAGCTTAAATCACCGGAAAACTGTCCAAGAGTTGGGGAGTAGCTCAGCCGAGTCTCGGTCGTGGTTTTCTTTCCGCCTCGACTGCGGCTTGAATGGGTGCGTCGAGTTGCTCGTTACTGCGCGTGATCTCAAGGAACGCGCGCCTCACGAAGTCGGGCAGTTGCCCCACTGTGGATTTGAGAGACTTGGCATACTGTCCGCGAGTACGAGGAATTTCGGGAAAGTGTTCGGCCAGGAGATCAATGAGACTCGTTACAATGTCATAGCGCATCTCTGGCGTGTGCTGCGCGTTCGCAGCGAGCTGATTTGTTAGGGCAAGTTGCAGGGCTTTCGCGTAATCACGGAGCGACGAGAGGTTGCCAGTCAGCTCGACAAACCCCGGACGAGCGGGAATGCGGTCGTCACCCGGCCACTCGGAGAAGTAGGGAAGTCGGTTCTCCGAGATCGCGTCGAGCAGCGTATCGGTGGGAGTGAGGACGTGCGTCGCCAGCCATTCGACTCTCTTGGTCATGCTCAGGTCGAACGGAGCGTCCGGAAAGCCGATAGGCATCGAAGCGATGGCGCGTCGGCGAGCGGCGCCGAGTTCTCTCAGAGCGAGCTGGAAGGCAGGTAGTCGGGGGTCGTTGCCGACGCGGAGGATACGAGCAATCTCGGCCATGCATGCACCGTCGAAGAGCTCCCGGTGGTTACGATCTGGCTCAGCTTCTCCGCCCATAGCTCCAATGCCTCGCGCTTCTCATCGATGTAAGCGTGGCGGTTGTAGACGGCAGCGACGCCGAGACGATACCAGACTTGTGGTTCAGCACGGCCTCGATGATGTGAGGCGGCATACGCAGCATGGCGAGGTGGGTGGCGGCCGTGCGGCGGAGGTCGTGGAAACGCCAATCCTCAGTGCCGGAAGGGAACGCCACGTCTAGCCGATCCTTCAGCCGACCGAAGCCGTTGATTGGCGAGATGCCTGTGCCTACCGTCGATTTCCACGCGCGAGCTGAAGAGGTCGGATCTTTCACCACCCCAGTCATTTGGAATGGTTGGCTCGCCGATGATTTCTGCGAAGGCCGCTTTGACGCTCGCCTCGGATACCGCCTGCAGGACGCGAAGTTCGGTTCGTGAGCGTGGTCTTTCAAATGCGTGGACGCGGCTGAAGGTATCGATCAGATCAACATGTGTTTCCAAGTGCCATGGCCATCGTCCACCGACTACACTCGCACCACCGTCCATCAAGTGGATGAAGGGATACGCCAGAAGGTATGGGACAACCTGAACGTCGCTATCCGTGATGCTCGAAACCACGCCAAGAAGAAGCATTTGTTTCTGCCCCGAAAGCTCCGTCCAGGCCGAGGTCGAAGTGAGATGCTCGTGGCTGAATCTGAACCTGGCGACCAATCCTGACCTAAACGCATCAAGCTTAGCGTAGCCCTCCGCCATTGGCGGCCGAGAGACACCCCGCTCTATCGCCTGATGCACCTTGGGAAGCCCTTTGAAGTAGTAGTTGGAGAAGTGCGTGAAAATGGCTCCCTCGCGCAGCGCGTCGTTCAAAGTCAACTCGCCGAGCGTTGGGGGGCGGCAGACCGCATCCAAGCGGTTGAAATAGCTTAACATGGCGAGAACTCGCAGGTTGTCGTCCATGTCGCCTATTGCAGCGATGTCACGGAGTTCACTCCCTTCTAGTCCGACAAGCTCAGCCACCCATCGTACGTTCAAATACCAGCAGGTCAGGTCGTAGTCGCGACCGTTATCAGAACGGGCCATCTGGGCTCCTAATCTACGGTACGATCTTCCACTGTCGGTCTTCGCCCCAGCCAAGTAGCGAACAAGCGTGCGTTCAATGAACTCCTCCCAAGACGCCACAAGTCCCATGAAGGCCAAGCCAACTACTTGGCCTGCGTACTTGGGATGTATTCCGGGCTTGTTTGATGGCCGAACCTTGGACGGCAGAGCTTGGATAGCGGCAACCAGAGCTATTGCTGCATCCACCTCTCCAATGAACGCATCGCGAACATGATCGACCTTCGGTGCACGTCCCATTCGAGATACTCGGCCAAATGAACAGTCAGGCACATTTCTCTACACCATCCGGATCCAAGATGTAGCGCTCCCTGGGTTTCACTTGGGGGTTCGAGACCGACTGGCTTGAATGTGACACCTGGGTGCGGCACGGGTCGGTTTGAGCACCCATTCCCGAGCGCGCTCAATCGCTTAGCGTGGCGGTCTGGAACAGCTTGGAACGCGCCGCGCAGGAAACGCACCTTTATCATAATCCGCGTGTCGGGGGTTCAAATCCCTCCCCCGCTACCATTCGCTCCCGGGAATTTCAGCTTCGTCGCCCGCCCAGCCTGCGTAAGTCAGAAGCCGTGCAGCGCGCCGCCGTCGACCACGATAATGTGGCCGGTGACGTAGCCGGCGGCGGGGGAGGCGAGGTAGGTCATGGCCCAGCCGATATCGTCGTCGCTGCCGAAGCGGCGCATGGGGATGCGCGATTCGATCCTGGCCTTGCGGGCCGGGTCGGTGGCGGTGGCCTGGCGGAAGAGCGCGGTATCGATCCAGCCCGGCGCAACGCCGTTGACGCGCACGCCCTGCGGCGCCAGTTCGGTGGCGAGGGCGCGGACCATGCCGACATAGGCGGACTTGGCGGCGGCATAGCCGATGACGTTGGGGATGCCGAGGAACGAGCTCATCGACGCGGTGAACAGCAGGCTGCCGCGCCGCGCCGCGATCTGCGGCAGGAAGGCGCGGGACAGGGCGTAGGCGCCGCCGACATGCACATCGAGGACGGCGCTGAAGTCGGCCGGCGTCATGTCCGCCACCGGCTTCTTGATGGTGTTGCCGGCATTGTTGACGAGGATGGAGACGGGGCCGTGCCGCTCGGCCACCGCAGTGGCGAAGCTCTCGGCGGCGTCGACATCGGTGACGTCGAAGCGGGCGTGGCCGGCCTGCGGGCCGAGCGCGGCGGCGGCGGCTTCGAGCTTTTCCTGCTGCGTGCCGGTGAGCGTGACCTGAGCGCCGGCAGCGACGAAGCAGCGGGCGATGGCGAGGCCGAGACCGCTGCCGCCGCCCGAGATCAGCGCATGCTGGCCGGCGAGGCCGAAGACGGCGAGCGCCGGCGGAACGGGGTCGGTCATGCGGCGGCTCCGAAATCGACCATGATCTTGATGGCGCTGCCGGGGTCGGCGCTCCAGGCGGCCATGGCGGCTCCGGCTTCGGCCATCGTCACGGTGCGCGAGACGATGAGGTCGCCGGCGTCGGGGTGGGCCTTCAGGCAGTCGATGACATCGTCGAAATCGATACGCTCGGCACCGCGCGAGCCGCGTATGTCCATCTCCTTGAGCAGGAACTGTTTGGTGTCGTAAGCGATTGGCGCCTTGGCGTAGCCGACATAGACGACGCGCCCGCAGGAGCCGACGAGATCGATGGCCTGGCGGAAGGTGATGTCGGCGCCCACCGCCTCGATGACCACGCTCGGCCCGTCATCGCCGGTGATCTCGCGCACGCGGGCGGCGACGTCTTCGGAAGAGGCGTCGACCAGGTGGTCGGCGCCGAGGCGGCCGGCGACGGCGAGCTTGCCGGCGCTGAGATCGACGGCAATGACGCGCGCGCCCCGCCGGTGCGCGCCGAGCACGATGCCGAGCCCGATCATGCCGCAGCCGAGAACGACGACAATGTCGGACGGCTCGACCGCGGCGCGGCGCACGGCGTGAAAGCCCACGGCACAGGGCTCGATCAGAGCCAGGTCGCGCGGGCGCATGCCGTCAACCGCGATGATCTTGCTGGCCGGCAGCACGACGCGCGGCGTCATGGTGCCCTCGCGCTGCACGCCGAGGGTCTGGTTGTGCTTGCAGGCGTTCGGGCGGCCGAGCCGGCAGGCATTGCAGGTGCCGCAGTTGAAATAGGGCAGCACGGTCACGGGCTGGCCGACGCGCAGCCCCGTCACGCCGGCGCCGAGCGCCGCGACGGTGGCGGCAATCTCGTGGCCGGGGATGCGCGGGTAGCTCACCAGCGGGTTGAGGCCGCGATAGGAGGTGAGGTCCGAGCCGCAGAAGCCGACATAGGCGATGTCGAGGGCGATTTCGCCGGGGCCGGGCGCGGGCGGGGTGATGTCGACGAGGCTGATCTCGCCGGGGCGGTCGATGCTGATGGCCTGCATGGTGCTTTCTTCGTCAGACGATGGCGACGGTGCTGGCGTCGATGGTGTCCCAGTCGAGCTCGATGCCGAGGCCGGGAGCGGAGGGCGGCGTGGCCCGGCCCGCGACGATGGGCAGAGGCTGTTTCAGCCCGAAGGCGAAGTTTTCGAGCGGGTAGAGCACCTCGAAGAAATCGCAGTTCCTTATGGCCGCCGCGCAATGCAGGTTCACCAGGTCCAGCGGATGGAAAATAGAGGTATGGATCTCGCAATTGACCCCGAAGGCCTCGGCCAGCCGCGCCGTCTTCATGACGCCGGTGACGCCGCCGGTCCACGAGACGTCGGCGCGCACGCGGTCGACGACGCGGGTCGAGATCATCTCGGCGACGCTGTAGGGGTGCTTGGCCAGCACCTCGGTGCCGACCACGGGGATTTCGAGCGTGCGCGTCAGCTCGCGCAAGGCATGCACGTCCTCATCGTAGATCGGCTCCTCGAACCAGTAGAAGCCGAGGCGCTCCAGCTCGCGCCCGAAGCGGATGGACTGCTCCAGCGTGTAGGTGGAGACCGGGTCGGACATGAGGGTGAAATCGGGGCCGACGGCGGCGCGCACCAGCCGGTGCGCCTCGAGGTCTTCCTCGATGTCGCGGCCGGGAGTGTGGAGCTTGTAGGCGCTGAGGCCCTCGGCCTTGGCGCGCAGCGCCTCGGTGGCGTAGTCGCCGGGAGCGCCCAGCACCATGGAGCTGCCATAGGCGGGCACGCTGTCGCGATAGGCGCCGAGATATTTGTAGAGCGGCTGTCCCGCGGCGGCGGCCGAGAGCAGCCAGAGGCAGGTGTCGAAGGGGCCATAGGCGTAGATCGGCAACAGGCTCCACCAGCGGTCGGCCACGCGGAAATCGTGCCACGCCTTCTCGCGCTCCAAGGGATCGCGGCCGATGAAGAAGGGGCGCAGCGACTCGGCGATGAGCCGGCCGGCGCCTTCGGCCGAGCGGCCGGCGAAGCCGAAGCTCGTGGCCTCGAGGCCGGTATCGGTCTTCATGGTGATGACGAGAAATTCGAAGCGGGCGAAATCACCCGTGCGGAACGCGTTCGCGCTGAAATCGCCCGGGCTGTGGCGGCAGCAGCGGACATCTACGCTGACGATCTTCATGGTCTTGCCTTTGGGGCCAGGCAGGGTGCCGGCCGATTGCGGGGGAGAGAGCGGCCCGGAGCACTGTGCCCCGAGCCGCGGAAATCGTCAGAAGCGCGGCAGATCCATCGAAACGCCCATCCACTTTTCCTGCAGGGCAGGCAGCTCGCCATTGTTGGTGAGCAGGAAGATGGCGGTGTTCACCCAGTGCAGCAGATCCGGGTCGCCGCGACGCACGCCGATGGACATCGGGGCCGAGGCCACGACGAACTGCGTGACGAGGCCGGGATCGCGCTCGGCGATGGCCCGCGCCAGCGCACCGCTGGTGACGATGCCGTCGACCTGGCCGGCGAGCAGCGCCTGCGAGGTCGAGGCGTCGTCGTCGTAACGCTGCAGATTGGTGCCCTCGACGGCCTTGGCGGTCATGATGATGTCGTTGGTGCTCGAGCGCGTCACGCCGACATTCTGGCCGACGAGATCGGCCAGCGCCGTGGCCGGCTTGTCGGAGCGCGAGACGTAGACCTGCTGGTCGACATAGACGGTGTTGGAGAAGTTGATCGTCTTGGCCCGCTCGGCGGTGATCGAGAAGGACGAGATGACAATGTCCACCGTGCCCGAGGTCAGGCTCGGGATGCGGTTGGCGGCGACGGTGTCGACGATATTGATCTGCACACCGAGATCGCGCGCCAGCATCCTGGCCAGCTCGACGTCGAAGCCGTCGGGCTGCATGCTGGAGTCGATCAGGCCGAAGGGCGGGGTGCCGAGGCTGACGCCGACATTGAGCGTGCCGCGCTGGATGATCTCGTCGAGCAGGCTCTGCGCCTGTGCCGGCGCGATGGCCGCCAGCAGCACCACCGCGCCGACCATCAGGGTCTTCAAAAGTCTCATTATGGGGTTCCTCCCGGTTGTGCCGCGCTAAGAGGCGGCGGTTGCGCTCATACGCCGGTCGAAGGCACGGCTGGCGTAGGAGAGAGCTGAACAGATGACAAAGTAGATGGCCGCGACGGTGAGGTAGACCTGCAGCGGCTGGAAGGTGGCGCCAGCGACGATCTGGCCGGCGCGGGTCAACTCGATGAAGCCGACGATGGACGCGAGGGCGCTGTTCTTGACCACCTGCACCGAGAAGCCGACGGTGGGCGGGATCGAGACGCGGATGGCCTGCGGAATGATGACGTAGCGCATGCTCTGCGGCCAGTTGAGCCCCAGCGCCTCGCTGCCCTCCCACTGGCCGCGGCCCACCGACTGCACGGAGCCGCGCCAGATCTCGCCGAGGAAGGCGCTGGCGTAGAGCGTCAGTCCAGCGGCGGCGGCGACGATAGGCGGGGTGTCGATGCCCAGATATTTGGTGCCGAAATAGGCGATGAACAGCAGCACCAGCAGCGGCGTGCCCTGCACCACATAGATGTAGACCTGGGCGATCCAGCGCAGCGGCGCATAGAGCGAGACGCGCAGCAGGGCGATGAGGGCGCCGCCGATGCTGCCACCGACGAGGGCGATGCCGGACAGCGCCAGCGTCCACAGCGCGGCCTGCAGTAGGTAGCCGACATGAGCGACGGAGAAGGTCTGGAACATGATGCCTACCTGCCCACATAACGATAGGAGAAGATGAAGCGGTCGATGGCGGCGTAGACGCCCTTGAAGGCCGCCGTCAGCGCCAGGTAGATCGCCGCGACGACGAGGAACGCCTCGAGGCTGCGGAAGGTCATGCCCTGGATGTCGTTGGCGACGCCGGTCAGTTCGGGCACCGAGATGACCGACACGACGCTCGACGCGAGCATGATGAGGACGAACTGGCTGGTGAGCGCCGGGAAGATCGCCGACAGCGCCGGCACCAGCACGACATGGCGGAAGGTCAGGCCCGGCGACATGCCGAGGGTGCGCGCCGCTTCGAGCTGGCCCTTGTCCACGGTGAGGACGCCGGCGCGCACGATCTCGGTGATGTAGGCGCCGGCATAGAAGGTCAGCGACAGGATGGCGGCGTTGAAGGCGGTGATGCGCACGCCGACGGCAGGCAGGCCGAAATAGACGATGTAGATCTGCACGAGGAACGGCGTGTTGCGGATCAGCTCGACATAGAAGGCCGAGATTGCCGACAGGACGCGGTTGCCCGAGAGCCGCATCGCGGCGCCGACAATGCCCACGATCATGCCGAGCACCGTGGCGATGGCCGACAGGACGATGGTCATGATCGCCGCATCGACGAACAGATTGGCACGCAGGAACGTGCCCGAGAAGTCGAGATAGGACATCGGTGCGCCCTCCCAGCGCTGGCGAGTGATCAGCTCGCCGTAAACCTCTGTTCGTAGGACCGGACTTGCAGCAGTGAATTGTCGCGGCTGCGCGACAGGTGGCGATACAGCGCGTCGAGCGCCGTGACCTCGTCGCGCGCGATCAGGGCGGCGAGGATTTCCTCGTGCTCGGCTACCGATTGTTCGTAGTTGCCGGGCACCGAAACGAATACGGTATGGGTCTGGCCGATGATGCGGTCATGCCATTCCGACAGCATGCCGATGCCCGCGGCGGCCACCAGATGGCGATGAAACTGCCGGTCGTAGCCGAGCGCCGCCGCCAGCTCGTCGAGGGTGATGCCGCGCGAATTGATGCGGTGCAGGTTGAGGCTTTCAGTCAGTGCCGCGAGGAGCTCGTCGGTCACCTTGCCCTTGGCGAAGGCGACTTCGAGGGCACCTTTTTCCAGCAGCATGCGGGCGGCATAGAGCTCTTCCATGTCGTCCTGGGTGAAGCGGCGCACGACCATGCCGCGGCGCGCCGACGAGATGGCCAGCCCTGCCGCCTCGAGGCGCATGCAGGCTTCCTTCACCGGCGTCGGGCTGATGCCCAGCTCCTGGGCCAGCTCCGCCGGCAGGAGGCGCGTGCCGCCCTGCAGCTGGCCCGAGACGATGCGCGACCGCAGCTCATGATAGGCCTGCTCAGCCAGGGTGGATTTGACCATCTTGCTCATGCGGGCAGCATGTTATGGGCCGCGAGCGATGGCAATATGTGAAAGATTTAAGATCGAAAATTTTTTATTTTGACGACGCACGACGAGGGATGCCATGGTGCGGGAGAGCGCACGAAGCGAGCGAGGAGGTCCGATGGTGAGCGAGGAGGCGGTTCCCCAGCCATTCGTGGAGGTGCGTGGGGCGGTCAAGATGTTCGGCAAGTTCAAGGCGTTGGACGATGTCGACCTGTCGGTGATGCGCGGCGAGCGGATCGTCGTGTGCGGTCCGTCCGGCTCGGGGAAATCGACCCTGATCCGCTGCATCAACGGACTGGAACGGTTGCAGGGCGGCACTGTGTCGATCGACGGCAAGCCGTTGGCGGAGACACGCAAGGGCGTGCTGGAACTGCGCCGCGATGTCGGCATGGTATTCCAGCATTTCAACCTCTTCCCGCACCTGTCGGTGCTCAACAACTGCACACTGGCGCCGATCCGCGTGCTCGGCCGCAGCCGGGCCGACGCCGAGAGCAAGGCGCGCGAGATGCTGCAGAAGGTCCGCATCCTCGAGCAGGCCGACAAATACCCATCGCAGCTTTCGGGCGGCCAGCAGCAGCGCGTCGCCATTGCGCGCGCGCTGTGCATGCAGCCCGAGATCATGCTGTTCGATGAGCCAACATCGGCGCTCGACCCGGAAATGGTGAAGGAAGTGCTCGACACCATGGTGGCGCTGGCGCGCGAGGGCATGACGATGATCTGCGTCACGCACGAGATGGGGTTCGCCCGGCAGGTCGCCGACCGCATCGTCTTCATGGATCGCGGGCGGATCGTCGAAGAGGCGCCGCCGGCCGAATTCTTCGCGGCGCCCAAGCATGAGCGCTCGCGCGAGTTCCTGTCGCAGCTCCTGCATTGAGTCCCCGCCGATGAAAATCACGGCCGTCGAGCCCTTCATCGTCCATCTGCCGGTCACCGCCGGCTCCATTGCGGACTCGACGCACAGCGTCACCCATTGGGGCGTGGTGGGCACGCGTATCGTCACCGCCGGCGGGCTGGTCGGTTACGGCTTCACCGGCACGCATGCGCATCTTGCCTCCGACCGGCTGATCACGTCCTGCATCAGCCAGTCCTATGCGCCGCTGCTCATGGGCGAGGACGCCAATGACCGCACGCGGCTATGGACCAAACTGGCCCGCCATCCGGCGCTGCAATGGGTCGGCCGCGCCGGCATCACGCAACTGGCGCTGGCCGCGGTGGACGTGGCGCTGTGGGACCTCGCGGCCAAAGCGGCGGGCCGGCCGCTATGGAGCTATCTCGGCGGCGCCCGCACGGACCGGCTCGAAGCGTACAATACCGATATCGGCTGGCTGTCGCTCGACCTGCCCACCATGCTCGAACGCATCAGGGAAGCCGTCGAGGGCGAGGGCTTCACCCGCATCAAGGTCAAGGTCGGCCATGACGATCCCAATCTCGACATCGCCCGCCTCGAAGCGGTGCGCCGTCAGGTCGGGTCACAGGTGCGCATCGCCGTCGACGCCAACGGCAAATGGGATCTGCCGACCTGCCGGCGCTTCTGCGCCGCGGCCGCGGGGCTCGACCTCTACTGGTTCGAGGAACCGACCTGGTACGACGATCCGGCCAGCCACGCGGCGCTGGCGCGTGCCACCGACATTCCCATCGCGCTGGGCGAACAGCTCTACAGCCTCGATGCCTTCAACAACTTCATTTCGGCCGGCGCGATGGCTTATGTGCAGCCCGACGTGACGCGGCTGGGCGGCATCACCGAATACCTCCAGGTCGCCGATCTGGCGCTGGCGCATCGCCTGCCCGTGGTGCCGCATGCCGGCGAGATGAGCCAGGTGCATGTGCATCTGAGCTACTGGCATCCGGCCGCGACGATCCTCGAATATATCCCGTGGATCAAGGACCATTTCGAGGAGCCGGCGGAGGTGGTCGAGGGCGCGTTCCGCCGGCCGCAGCAGCCGGGAGCGGGCACGACGCTGTTGGCCGAAAGCCTCCTCTCCTTCGGCAAGAGCCTTGCCTGATCCCTTCCAACGACTCCGAAAGCGCAACGAGCGAGCAATGAGCCAGAAACGTGACGACGCCGAAATATTCGCGCTGCTGAAGAGCAAGCTGTTCACCGCCGTGGTCGGCGACGTGATGGACGTGCTCGGCTTCCAGCGGCAGTTCCTGCCGGCCGGCATCGCGCCGCTCAGGCAGGGCATGCTGCTCGCCGGGCGCGCCATGCCGGTGGTCGAGGCGGATGTGTTCAGCGACGGCAGCGAGGGCTCTTCCGGGCCGCTGGCGCGCAAGCCCTTCGGCCTCATGCTGGAAGCGCTGGACGATCTGCGACCAGGCGAGGTCTACATCGCGACCGGCGCCTCGCTGAACTATGCGCTGTGGGGCGGGCTGATGTCGACACGCGCCACCCATCTCAAGGCGGCCGGCGCGATTCTCGACGGCTATGTGCGCGATTCCAACGAGATCGAGTCGCTCGGCTTTCCGACCTTCTGCCGGGGCGTCTATGCGCAGGACCAGGGGCCGCGCGGCAAGGTCATCGATTTTCGTACCTCCATTATCATCGGCGGCGTGCGCATCGCGCCGGGCGACCTCGTGTTCGGCGACCGCGAGGGCGTGCTGATCATTCCGCGCGAGGCCGAGGCGGAGGTGCTCGAGCGGGCGCTGGAAAAGGCATCGACCGAGAACCGGGTAGCGGTCGCGATCCGCAACGGCATGGGTGCGACGGAAGCATTCTCGACCTTCGGCGTGATGTAGGCGCGCGATGCACCAGCCCGCAGAAGATGACGAGCGCTTCCTGCTGCTCTCGCCGCTCGACAATGTCGTGGTGGCGCGCCACAACGTCGCCGCCGGCGAGAGCGTCATCACCGAGGCGGGGCCGGTGGTGCTCGCGGCGATGATCCCACGCGGCCACAAGATTGCCCGGCGGGCCATCGCCGTGGGCGAGAAGGTCGTCAAATACGGGGCGCCGATCGGGTTGGCGACGCAGCCGATCCAGCCGGGCCAGCATGTCCATCTTCACAATGTGAAAAGCGCCTATACCGCGAGCCATGTGATCGGCACGGCGCCGCAGGAGCCACACGCATGACGCAACAGATCGCGGGCTATCTCAGGTCGGACGGCCGCAAGGGCATCCGCAACGTCGTCGCAGTCGCCTATCTCGTCGAATGCGCGCACCATGTGGGGCGCCAGCTCGTCGCCGGCTTCGCGGACGAGGACGTGCACCTCATCGGTTTTCCCGGCTGCTTTCCCAACGCCTATGCGCAAGCGATGATGGAGAAGCTGTGCACCCATCCCAATGTCGGGGCGGTGCTGCTGCTGTCGCTGGGCTGCGAGAGCTTCGACAAGTTCAAGCTGGCCGCCGTGGTGGCGGCGACGGGGCGGCCGGTCCACACCCTGACCATCCAGGCGGTGGGTGGCACGCGCAGGACCATCGAGGCGGGGCGCGAGTGGATCGCGCGGCAATTGCCGGCGCTGGCGGCGCAGCCGACCGTGCCCATGGGCGTCGACGAGCTGGTCATCGGCACCGTGTGCGGCGGCTCGGACGGTACCAGCGGGCTCACCGGCAATCCGGCGGCCGGTCGCGCCTTCGACCGCTTCGTCGCCGAAGGAGCGACCTGCATCTTCGAGGAAACGGGCGAGCTGATCGGCTGCGAGGAGATCATGGCCGACCGCGCCGCGACGCCGGAGCTGGGCGACGAGCTGCGCCAGGCGGTGGCCAAGGCGGCGCGTTACTATGCGACGCTCGGCTATGGCAGCTTCGCGCCGGGCAATGCCGATGGCGGGCTCACCACCATCGAGGAAAAATCGATGGGCGCCTATGCCAAGAGCGGCTCGTCGCGCATCAGCGGCCTCGTCAAGCCGGGCGACGTGCCGCCGCGCGGCGGCCTCTATCTGCTCGACGTGGTGCCGGACGGCGAGGTGCGCTACGGCTTCCCCAACATCAACGACACTGCGGAAATCGTGGAGCTGATCGCGTGCGGCAGCCACGCCGTGCTGTTCGTCACCGGCCGCGGCTCGGTGGTCGGCTCGGCGATCTCGCCGGTGGTCAAGATCTGCGCCAATCCCGAGACCTACCGCCGCATGGAGGAGGATATGGACGTCGACGCCGGCCGCATCCTCGACGGTGGCGGCACGCTCGACGAGGTGGGGGCCGAGATCCACGATCTGGTGCTCGATCTCGGTCGCGGCCGGCGCACCAAGTCCGAGGCGCTGGGGCACCAGGAATTCATCCTCACCTACAAGTCGTTCGAGCCCATCGGTCCGTCCTGTTTGCCGATGTGAGGCGAGGCCGGCGCTCACCTGTCTACCAGGCGTTGGCGTAGGGCTCCGGCGGAAGTGCGGGAGGACGCTCCTCGATGAGCGATGCCAATAGTGCGGCTGAGCCCATCGCCATCGTCCAGCCCAGCGTCCCGTGGCCAGCATTCACGAAGAGGTTGCGATAGGGCGTGCGGCCGATCACCGGCGGACCGGCAGCCGTCATTGGCCGGAGGCCGCTCCATTCTTGCGCGTTCTCGATCGCCTGGTCGGGAAGACGGGGAAACAAGTCCCTGGCCACGAACCTCAGGCCTGCGAAGCGGCGCTTCGGCGTTGTCAGCGAATAGCCGGAGAGCTCGGCCGTGCCCCCCACCCGCACCCGACTGCCAAATGAGGTCACGCCGATCTTGTAGGTTTCGTCGGAGACCGTCGAGATGGGGCCGAGCGCGTCGCTGTCCGCCGCAATGGTGAGCGAGTAGCCTTTGACCGGATAGATGGGCAGCCTCACGCCAAGCGGCGCGAGCAGCCCCGTGCTGTAGACGCCGGCGGCAACGACATATGCATCAGCCTCGAAGTCTTGCTGCGATGTCTCCAGGGCGACGACTTTCTGGCCCTCGCATTTGAGCCGCGCGATCTCGCCGTTCCAGACGAAGCTTACGCCCAGCCGCTGCGCGGCCGCGGCCAGTTCCTTCGTGAAAGCGTGGCAGTCGCCTGTCTCGTCGCCCGGCAAGTGGACGGCACCGCAAAGCTTGTCCGTTGCGAGGTTGGGCTCAAGGCGCGAGAGCTCATCGAGCCCGACGCGCCGCGCCGGGACATCGAGTTCTGCGAGTGCATCGAGGTCGCGGGCGTAGGCTTCGGCCTGTGCCGCCTTGCGGAACAGCACGAACGTGCCGCCGCGCCGCCCGCCGAAGGCAATGTGCTCTTCGGCCAGAAGATTGTGGAGGCAATCCCGGCTGTATTCGCCGAGCGCGACCATGGCTTTCTTGGCGCGATCGTAGCTGGTCTCGTTCGCGGCTCGATAGAATCGCCACAACCAGCCGAGCATCGCCGTGTCGGGGACCTTGCCGATGACGAGCGGCGGGTAGGTTTGCCGCATCCACTTCAATGCCTTGGCCGTCAGGCCGGGTGTGTTCCAGGGGGCAGACAGCGCCGGGGAGATCTGGCCGGCATTGGCGAAGCTCGTCCCCATTGCCGGTTCGGCAAGCCGCTCCACGACGGTGACCTGATGACCCGCTTTCGCCAATGCGTAGGCGCTGGTCACGCCGATGACGCCGGCGCCGACGACGAGGATTTTCACAGAAGGAAGCCTTTCCGCCGAAAGCTAGATATGCGTGACGCTTTGGATGAAGGATTGCAGCCGCTCGGTGTTGGGGGCCGCCAGGGTCGTCTGCGTGGCTCCCGTTTCAACGACGCGTCCTTTTTCAAGAAAGATCAGGCGATCGCTCGCCGCCTTCGCGAATCCCAGATCGTGGGTTGCGATCACCATGCCGATGCCGGTGCCAGCGAGTTGCCGCAGCACGTCGCGCACGCCGAGGACAAGTTCCGGGTCCAGCGCCGAGGTCGGCTCATCGAAAAGGAGCGCTGCGGGCTCCATCGCCAGCGCGCGGCAAATCGCAATGCGCTGGCGCTCGCCGCCCGACAGATCTGCCGGGCGGCGGCTCGCCTTCTGAGCCATCCCGAATTGCTCGACGAGGCTTTGCGCACGCTGGAGAGCTGCGGCAGCGGGCATCCGGCGCACGGAGATCAGCGCCTTGGCGACGTTGTCGAGAGCCGACATGTGCGGCCAGAGATTGAGCGATTGAAAGACGAAGCCGATACGGGGCCGTATGGCGTCGATCGTTCGTGGGCTCTGGCGGCGGGTCCCGTCGGCGGTCGTTCCGAACGGCTTCCCCTCGAGTAGAACGATACCCAAATCCGGCACTTCCAGTTGGGCGAGACAGCGCAGCAACGTGCTCTTGCCACAGCCGCTGGGGCCGATGAGGGCCACGATCTCGCCGCTCGCAACGTCGAGATCGATCGCATCGAGGGCCATAAAGGCCCCGAATCTCTTGCCCAGGCTACGGGCGGAGATCACGGGGTCGGTCACTTGCGCCACCGTGCGTCGAGAGACAGGAAGCTGTCCGCCACGGATTGACGGCGAGGTCCGTCAATGGCGTGGGCCGAGCGCCTTTCGGCGGTGGCAGCGGCAAAGCTGAGCACCGAGCAGACGAGCCAGTATAGCCCGCCCACCGCCACGAACACCTCGAAGGGCGCGAAGGTCGCCGCCTGGACCACCATGCCCTGATAGGTCAGCTCGCCCACGGAAATGAGAGCGAGAACCGAAGTCTCCTTGATCAGGATGATGCCCATGTTGGTCGAGGGCGGAATGAGGAAGCCCACCATTTGCGGTGCCACGATCTCCCGGATGCCCTGGAAGTGCGACATGCCGACAGCCCGGGCCGCTTCGAGCTGGCCCCGTGGCACCGCCAGATAGGCGCCACGAATGATCTCCGCCAGATAGGAGGTGGCGTAGAGGCAAAGGACGCCCGTTCCGACGACCAGCGGCGGCAAGCGGACCTGAAGGGTAGGGAGCGCATAGAAGATCACATAGAGGACGATCAGGAACGGCGCGTTGCGGAAGAGCTCGATATAGAAGGCGGCGACAGCTCTCAGGATGGCGAAGCGCGAAAGCTTCATGAAGGCCACGGGAATGGCGATCAGGAAACCCAAGGGCAATGCGATGGCCGTAATCAGCAGCGTGGTGACGACACCCTGTACGAACAGCGGCCAGTTGTCCGTTATGATGGAAACATCGAAGCCCAACGCTAACCCCGCATGGCGGCAATCCGCCTTTCGATGAGCGTGCCCGTGGCGGCGATGGCGAGATTTATCGCCGCCAGCGCAATGCCGGCGGCAAGCATCATCTCCAGGAAGCGGAAATTCGAAGAAGCGATCTGCTGCGCGGTGCGAAGAGCTTCCACGACGGTGATCGAGGACAGCAGGACGGTTGCCTTCACGACCATCGTGACCTCACCGATCAACGCCGGCAGAATACGAAGATAGAGCTGCGGCAGGATGACTTTCAGCCAGATGATCCGCCGTGGAAGCGCAAGCGCCACAGCCGCCTCGACCGGGCCCCTGTCCATCCCCGTGATGCCGCCACGCATGAGCTCGCTTACGAACATCGAGCTGTTGAACGCGACCGCGCAGAACCCCGCGACAAGTGGAGAAATGTCGAGGCCAAGGCTGGGCAGCCCGTAATAGAACAGGAAAATCTGGATAAGGATCGGCGTGCCTCGGACAGCGCTCACGACGATGTCGATCGCCGCCGTGAGGGGCGCGACGCGCAGGGCGCGCAGGATCGTGATTGCCGTGGCGATGACGAGAGCGATCGCCGTCGCGACGACGGCGATCCATAGATTGACCAGGGCTGCCTGTCCGACGACAGGCAGCGCCAGGATCATGGCGACTGAATCGAAATCCATCTTGCTGCCCTGTCGTGCGCAGCTCCCTTCAGATCGCCCCCTCGGGCAGGTAGCCTTCGGTCGGCAGGTTCACGGTCGTGCCGAGCCATTTCTTCTGGAGCTCCGCCATGCGGCCGTCTTCGATGACCTTTTCGAAGATGCGGTTGAGCTCGTCGCGCAGGTCCGTGTCTTCGGGGCGCGTCACCCAGTTGATGTAGGTGATGCGATCCGACGCCGGTGCAACGATCTCGACGAGACCCGGGCGCTCGGCCATGAGGTTTGCGATCAGGACCAACCCCGCGCACCCATAATCCGCGCTGCCGTTGGCGAGGAGGAGAACCTGGTCGGGGAAGCCGGGGACACGTTTCGTTTCGCCAAGCCCCGGGCCACCGGCGGCCTTCAGCTTCATGTCCAGTTCCTCCACCACTTGCTCGTCGGTTGCTCCAAGCTGAATGGTCCCTATCTTGCCGTTCAGATCTTCAACGCTGTTGATCGAGCCATTACCGGCCTTCTTGAAGATGTAGGACGAGGCGTCGCCAATCGGCATCGTATAGGCGTAGCGCCCGGCACGCTCCTGCGTGAGGCCGATCGAGGTTGCAACGAAGTCGAACTTGCCGGCAAGCAGTCCCGGCAGGATTCCCTGGAAGGGGAGATCCAGCTGTTCAACCTTGACGCCAAGCTCCTCGGCCACGATGGCGAGGAGATCGGCGCCGAGTCCGACGATCTTGCCGTCCTTGACGAATTCGTAGGGCGCATAGGCGGCCTCCGTGGCCACCGTAATCTGCCCCGTGCGGCGGATTTTCTCTAGGGTCGTCTCCGCGCCGAAAGCTTTGCCGCTCACAAGCGCGCTCATGGTCGCGCTCGAAGCGAGCACGCAGAAACTGCGACGTGATAGGATAGTCATCTGGATTCCTCCCCTGGCTTGCGCCTAGCACTGGAGGGTGTTCCCTCCCGTCGGCAATAGTGCCCGGGGAAATGCCGGCTTCTACGGTCGTGAGGTTAACCTCACTTTCCGGTTCTGAAATCATCGATGTTGCCAAAACCAAAAACTCACTTTCTGGTTTCGTGCTGCATCGTCAAATCAATACGTGGGAGGCTTGACGCCGGCCGGACCGAACAACCGTCCGAGACAGCGAGGCATCTCAATTGACCAGCACATTTTTCGACCCGAGCAGGCTGAACCGGGCGTTTACCGGCATTCCCACCTTTCTGCGTTCCAATTACTGTCCGAACATTGCCGAACTGACGGCCGAAGCCGCGATCTTCGGTGTGCCCTTTGACGAAGGTTCGCCGTTCCTGCCGGGCACCCGCTTCGGACCACGATCCCTGCGCGAGCACTCGCTGCGCTTTTCGCCCGAGGGCTGGCAGGACATGCAAACCGGCCATCACTATCTGAAAGATGCTGTCCGGTTGGGTCGGCTGGTCGATGTTGGCGATGTCGACATCGCCTCAACCAATGTTGAGAAGACCTTCGAAAATATCACGCGCCTGACGCGCGGCCTGCTCGATCGGGGCGTGCTTCCCGTGGGGCTTGGCGGAGATCACTCCATCACCTATCCGATCGTCCGCGCGTTCAACGAACCTCTTCACGTTGTCCAGTTCGACGCGCATCTCGACTACGATCCGTTCGACGGCGGTCTTCGGTATACGAACGGGCATTCGTTCCGCCACATCCTTGCAATGCCGAATATTCAAAGCCTGACGCAGATCGGTATCCGCAGCATGCGCAGCGAGCCCGGCAATCTCTCGGAAGTCGTGGAGAACGGCAGCCGCGTTGTCTCCGTAGGCGAGTATCGCCGCGAAGGGGCGGGAAAGATCATCGAGCGCCTTCCGAGAGGGGCGCCGGTATATGTCACCATCGACGTCGACGCGCTCGACATGTCCCTCGTGCCGGGCTGCGTCTCCGGGGAGCCGAACGGCTTCACCTATGAGGAGCTCAGCAAGGGGCTTGCGGCGCTGGCGGCGCACACAAAGGTCGTGGGCTTCGATTTCGTCGAAGTGAACCCGACGCTCGACGTGGGAACGGGCGCAACCTCCTATCTGGGGGCCCACATCGTCGTGGAATTCCTCGGCAGGCTGCTGGGCTAGCGGCAAGCGCGCACCTGTGGCGCGCTTCACTGCTCCCGGCGCAGGAGCTTGACCATCTGCACAAGGGCGGGCGGCTGCGAAACGCTCATGCGCGTTACGGCATAGAACTGAATGTCGAACGGCGTACTTTCGTGCTCGACCTCGCGCAGCCGGAGTGCTGGCATGCTTTCGACATAGTGGGCCGCCAGAAAGCCTATGCCGGCGCCGGCCGCGACCAGGAGGGCGGCGGCTTCCAGCCCATCAGCCGTCGCGCCAGGTTGCAGATTGTATTGCTGTTCCAGTTTCTGGAAGGTGAGCGCCCGGTGCCGCCTTCTCACATAGGGAAGGTGAGACACTGGCTCGCCAGCGGTCAGCCGCTCATCCAGGGTCGAACCCTGGGCGACGTACATGCGGCTTTGTTCCGCAAATATCTCCTCATAGGCAAGTGACTGATAATAAAGGGGATCGGCGGTGATGCCGAGATCCACCGTGCGGTTTCGGACGGCTTCCTCGAGCGTTGCCTGTTGCAGGAGCACAACCTCGGGATAGATGCCGGGAAACCTCGTGTTCATCGTTCGCAGGGCACGCGCGATGCGATAGTCGGAACTGAAGATCACATTGTCGATGATGCCGATACGCAGGCTTCCCCGATGCACCGCGGAAACGCGGTTCACCTCGTTCTCGAACCGGGATACCCCATCCAGCATCTCGGCTGCCGCGGAAGCCAGCTGCGCGCCCTCGGCCGTCAGGGCGAAGCCGCCGCGGCCGCGCGTGCAGAGCGGCATGCCGATGCGCACCTCCAGATCGCCGAGCGCGCGGCTTACCGTGGGCAGGCTGACACCCAATTCGTCCGCGGCCGAGGAGAGGCTCCGCTGGCGCACGATGGTCGCGAAGATGCGGAGCTTCTGAAGGTCGGCGTGGGCAAGGTGGAAGAGTTTGCGAGCGGTCTGGCGGGCCATTCACTTACGCTAGATGCAAGTGTGTCTGGCGGCAACGCTCTTCTTCAGCGGCGCGCTTCCGTGGCCAAATCGTGCAGTCTCACCTAGTCCTTGAACAGCAGGTCGCGGTCGCTGCCGTAGCGGATGAGGAGGGGGATGCTGGCGCCGCCGAGGACGAAGGCGCGCGGGCCGAACTGGCCCTCGAGCACGGTGAACGGCTCCGGTCGCGCCGAGGTGTCGTGCGACAGCTCGCGCCGCATGGCGCGCGCGATGGCCTTGCGCACCACGGCAGAAAAGTCGCCGTCGACGACGATGTTGTCGAGGTCGATGAGGCCAATGGCCTGGCGCGCCAGCGCCGCCAGCGCGGCGGCCGTGTCGTCGATCCAGCCGGCAAGCGCCGCCTGTTCGAGGTCGGCCGCCGTTGCGGCCCGCAGCAGGGTGGGGGCGTCCTGTCCGGCGCCGAGCCGCTGCTGCAAGGCGGCGCTCGTGGCGATGGCGTCGAGCGGCAGGGCGGGGCCGCCGCGGGGCAGCGCGGCGAGCAATCCGCCGACGAGGCCGGCGAGCCTGTTGCGGCCCGGATAAAGGTGGTGATCGAGCACCAACCCGCCGCTGAGCGAGGTGCCGACATGCACATAGAGGAAGTCGGCGCGGCCGAGCCCGGCCCCGAACATCATTTCAGCACCCGCGGCAACCACGCCGTCCGACAGGAGATAGACCGGCCAATCGAAGCGCGCATCGATCTCGGCGCGCAGATCGATGCTGCTCCAGGCGTCGGCCAGTTCGGGGCCGAGGCCGAGCCGCGCGGCCCAGTCGGGGCCATAGAAGGGCGAGGCGATGCCGAGCCCGGCAATGCGGCTCGTCGCGATACGGCGGTGCCGGCCGACGAGCTGGCCGATGGCCTTGACCGTTTGCTGCACCACCGTCTCGGGGTCGAGGCGGGCGAGGGCGAGGTCCACCCGGTCCGCTTCCGCGCCGAGAAAATCGATGAGCACCAGTTCGCCACCCTGCGGGCCGAGCGCCAGACCCAGCGACCAGGCGCTGGCCGGGTTGAGCGCATAGGGCACCGAGGGCTGGCCGAGGCCGCCGCGGCGCGGCGTGCCGCGCAGCAGCAGCTCGTTGCCGGCGGCGGCGTTGACGATTGAGGTAATGGTCTGCGGGGCGAGCCCGGTGAGGTGCGTGAGCTCGACCTTCGAGAGCTCGCCATGCAGGCGAATGAGCGACAGGATCAGGCGCTCATTATAGACGCGCGCCTCGGCCTGCGTGCTGCCGCCGCTGCGCCAGGCCGCGGCCTTCTCGACATTATAGTAGCTGCTGCCCGTCATGCGGTTCCCGCCCCGCGCGGCATAGCAAAGTCGGCCCGGCTCGCCAAGCAGTTATTTCCGTCGACAGAATAATATGGCTGCGGTTACGGCTCTGTGCTACGCCAAGCTCCAGATGGGGGGAGGAAAAATGAAACCCGCGCGCACCGTCCTCTGCTTTGGCGACTCCAACACCTATGGCGCCGTGCCGACGCTCGCCCGTACGGGCCGGCATCGCTTCGCCCGCGACCGGCGCTGGACCGGCATCATGGCGCGCCAGCTCGGCGTCGGCTGGGAGGTGATCGAGGAGGGGCATCCAAGCCGCACCACGGTGCATGCCGACCCCATCGAAGGGGCCCACAAGAACGGCCTCGCCGCGCTGCCGGTCAGCCTCGAATCGCACATGCCGCTGGATCTCGTGATCGTCATGCTCGGCACCAATGACTTCAAGGCGAGATTCGCCGTGACGCCGGGCGATATTGCTGATTCCATTGAGGTAATCGTCCGCGCCGTCCAGGGTAGCGAGGCCGGGCCGAACGGCGCGCCGCCGCGCGCGCTGGTGGTCGCGCCGCCGCCCATCGCCGAGGTCGACTGGTTCGCCGACATGTTCCGCGGCGGGGCGGAGAAGTCGCGGCGCCTGGCGCCGCTCCTCGCCGAAATGTGCGAGCGCCGCCGGGTGCCGTTTCTCGATGCCGGGGAGGTCGCCGAGGCCAGCACCGTCGACGGCATCCATCTCGACGCCGAGGCGCACAAGGCACTCGGCCTCGCCGTCGCCAAGGCCGTGCAGGGTGCGTTCAAGGTCTCCGCCAAATAATTTCTTCCGCTAGAAGAAAGTTTTTGACTCAGATCAATCGACGTGCCTAGATCATCGCAAGGAGACCCTCGAGAGGGAGGGGGCTCCACCACACCAGGGAGGGTGGAATGCGTTCAGCAACAGGACATCGCGCGTGGCCGGGTGCCGCAGCGCTGGGATTGCTCGTCGGATTGAGTTTCGTGGCGCTCGGCAGCGCGGCCGCGCTGGCCCAGGACGGGCCGGCCGGCATCACCGAGCCGACCAAGTTCGCGCCCTTCGACCCGAATGCCGCCGCGTGCAGCGCCCCGCCGGGGCTGGAGCGCGTCCTGGCCTTCGCGCAGGACAATGAGCGCGAATTCATGCAGGGCGTCGATTTCGGGCTGAGCCGTGCCGCTGCCGATCGCGGTCTCGAATACCGCCGCGCCACGGCCAATAACGACGCCGCCAAGATGGTCGAGCAGGTGCAGCTCTTCCGCGCCTCGAAGGTCGGCGCGGTCGTCGCGGCGCCGGTCGATCCGGGCTCGCTCGCCTACAGCCTGCAGCAGGTGATGTGGGATGGCGGCTATGTCAGCACCATCGTGCCGCCGCCGGCGACACTCCTGCTCAACGCTCCGCAATACGAGACGGGCAAGGTGCTGACCGACGCGGCCATCGCCTATATCAACGAGCGGCTGGGCGGCAAGGCCAACGTCGTTCTATTGACGCAGGACCAGATCGAGTTCCTTGCGCCGCGCTTCCGCGCCATGCGCGACGGGCTGTCGAAGCTGCCCGGCGTCACCATTGTCGCCGACATCACGCCC
>JBDHTK010000017.1:0-22206 GCA_039808625.1 Devosia sp.
CTGTTCGGTTTCGCCCTTGCCGCCGCGCTCGCCGCGGGTCCGGCCCAGGCGGGCACCGTCAATGCCGCCGTGGCGGCCAATTTCACCAAGGTCGCCGAGACCATCGCCGCCGACTTCACCGCCGCGACCGGCCATGAGGTGGTATTCTCGTTCGGCGCCACGGGCGGGCTCTATACGCAGATCACGCAGGCGGCGCCGTTTGACGTGTTCCTCGCCGCCGACGACAAGCGCACGCATACCGCCATCGCGGAAGGGTTCGGGGTCGAGGGCACCGAGTTCACCTATGCGGTGGGCAAGGTGGTGCTCTATTCGCCCCTGCTGGACGTGAGCGACGGTGAGGCCGTGCTCAGGGCCGGCGATTTCCATCATATCGCCATCGCCGATCCGGCCACCGCGCCCTATGGGGCGGCGGGCATGGCGGTGCTCGAGGCGCTGGGGCTGACCGAAGCCGTGACGCCGAAAATCGTCACCGGCGAAAACATCACGCAGACGCTGCAATTCGTCGATTCGGGCAGCGCCGAGCTCGGCTTCGTGGCGCTGAGCCAGGTGGCCGACAAGCCGGAGACGCAGGTGTGGCGCGCGCCGCAGGAAACCTATCCCGCCATCCGGCAGAACGCCGTGCTGCTCAAGGTGGGCGAGGCCAATGAGGCTGCGACAGCCTTCCTCGACTATCTGCGCTCGGACGCGGCCATCGCGATAATCCGCGCCGCCGGCTACGAGGTCGAATAGCCGAAGATGCCGAGCCTCGCCGAGATCGGTCCGCCGATCGTCCTGACGGCGGGGCTGGCGCTGGTCGCGACGCTGCTGCTGGTGCTGATCGGGACGCCCATCGCCTGGTGGCTGGCACGCACCCGCAGCCGGCTGCGCGAGCCGCTGGCTGCCGTCGTGGCACTGCCGCTGGTGCTGCCGCCCACGGTCATCGGCTTTTACATGCTCATCGCGCTCGGCCCCAACGGGCCGGGCGGGCTGGTGGCGGGATTGTGGGGGCTGCGCACGCTGGCCTTCTCGTTCGAGGGGCTGGTGCTCGGCTCCATCCTCTACTCGCTGCCTTTCATGGTACAGCCGCTGCGCGTGGCGTTCGACGCCATCGGTCCCGAGCCGCTGGAGGCGGCGGCGACGATGGGCGCCGGCCGGTGGCAGACGTTTTTCCGCGTCGTGGTGCCGGAGGCGCGCTCAGGGTTCATCACTGGGCTCGTGCTCACCTTCGCCCACACCGTGGGCGAGTTCGGCGTGGTGCTGATGATCGGCGGCAACATCCCCAACAAGACCAAGGTGCTGTCCATCGCCATCTACGATTTCGTTGAGCGCGGCGAGTGGCTGAAGGCGCATTGGGTGTCGGGCGGCATGGTGCTGTTCGCCTTCGCCGTGGTGACGCTGACGATGCTCGTCGACCGCCGCTTCGGCCGGCTGACCGGGTAGGACGCGCCGGCGATTGTTCGCGCCCGGCCGATCGGCTATCGCTCGGGGCATGAGCCAGGACCTTTCGCGCATCCGCGCCTTCGTACAGGTGTTCGACGCTGGCGGCTTTTCGGCCGCGGCGCGCCAGCACGGCCGCTCCAAGGCGCTGCTCAGCAAGTATGTCACCGACCTCGAGGATTATCTGGGCGTGCGGCTGATGAACCGCACGACGCGCAAGCTGAGCCTGACCGAAGCCGGCGAGGCCTATTACCGCGAGGCGAGCCAGCTTTTGCAGCAGCTCGACGACCTCGACGCCTCGATCCTCGACCAGACGGCGGCGCCGCGCGGCCTCCTGCGCGTTTCGGCGCCGCGCAATTTCGGCGAGATGATCCTCGCCCCGGCGATCTTTTCGTTCCTCGCCGAGCAGCCCGGGGTGACGCTCGACCTCAGGCTCGAAGACCGCTTCGTCGATCTGGTGGAGGAAGGCATCGACGTGGCGCTGCGCATCGCGGCAGCGCCCGATTCCTCGCTGATCGCACGGCGGCTCGCCGCCATGCGCCATTCGGTCGTGGCTGCGCCGGCCTATCTCGACGCGCATGGGGTGCCGCGCGCGCCTGAGGACCTGCGCAACCATGCCGCCATCGTCGATACCAATCTCAGCGGGCAGGCGAACTGGCGCTTCGCCGTCGACGGGCAGACGGTGTCGGTACATGTGCGCGGGCCGGTGCGGGTCAACTCGCCGCTGTCGGCACGCGATGCGGCGCTGGCCGGCCTCGGCATTGCCGTATTGCCGGGCTATCTCGCCGATCCGATGATCGCGGCGGGGCGGCTCGTGCCGATCCTCGACGGGCATGTGCAGACGGGGGCGAGCCTCATGGCGGTCTATCCGCATCGGCGGCATCTGGCGGGCAAGGTGCGGGCACTGATCGACTATCTGGTCGAGTGGTTCGACAGCCATCCGGTTGGCTAGGATGACGTTTCAGTCGTGGCTGGCCGGGGTCATGCTGGCGCTGACGCTGCTGGTGGCCACGCCGGCGCTGGCCCACCCGCATATCTTCGTCGATGCGCGCGCCACCATCACCTTCAACGACGCCGGCGAAGTGGTGTCGGTGCACAATAGCTGGACCTTCGACGAAGCCTATTCGGCCTGGTCGGTGCAGGGGCTCGACACCAATCTCGACGGCGTGGTGAGCCGCGCGGAATTGCAGCCGCTGGCCGACGACAACATGCAGGGGCTGAGCGAATACGCCTATTACACCTTTGCCGGCGAAGGGCCGGACAATCTCGATTTCTCCTTCGGCAGCAACCCGTCGCTCGGCTATGAGGGCGGGCGCGCGACGCTGGACTTCGACGTGGCGCTGCGCGCGCCCTATGCCATCCGGGAGGCGCTGGAGCTCGCCATCAACGATCCCGAATATTATGTGGCGATCACCTTTGCCGAGCCGGCGGCGGTGACGCTGGTGAACGCGCCGCGCAATTGCAGCCTGCGGCTCGAAGCGCCCGAAACCATGTCCGACGCGCTCGCAGCCGAGCTCTATGCGCTGCCGCCGGACGTGACGCGCCTGCCGCCCGAGCTCGAAGCGGCGCTGCGCGGCGTGCAGGGCGCCATCGTCATTTCCTGCCCGGGCGGCAGCGCCACCGGCCGCCCCGCTCCCGCACCGGCGCCGGGCACCGCCCTCGATGCGGCGACGGAACTGGCGGCGGCGGACAGGCCGCCGCTGGGCGGGCCGCCGCCCGAGCCGGGCCTGACGCTGCCGCGCACCGGTGTCCTGGGCTGGGTGGCCGAGCAGCAGCAGGGCTTCTACCAGGCGCTGGTCACGGCGCTGGGGGCGCTCCGGCACGACTGGACGGCGTTCTGGGTACTCGGCGGGCTGAGCTTTCTCTATGGCATCTTCCATGCGGCCGGGCCGGGCCACGGCAAGGTGGTGATCTCGTCCTATGTGCTGGCCAACGAGGCCGAGATGCGGCGCGGCGTGATGCTGAGCTTTCTCGCCGCCATGCTGCAATCGGCAGTGGCCATCGGTTTCGTGCTGGTGGCGGCGCTGGTGCTGGGCATGACAAGTCTCGCCATGAACGCGGCGGCCGACTGGATCGGCATTCTGTCCTACGGCCTGATCGTGCTGCTGGGGCTGTGGCTGGTGGCGCGCAAGCTGTTCGGCCTGGGGCACCGGCACGGCCACGACGATCATCACGACCATCACCACGACCACGAGCATGCGCATGAGCACGAGCACGAGCATGCGCATGTGGTGGCGCCGAGACAGCTTGCTGGCGGCTGGCGCGAGCAGGCGGGAGTGGTGCTCGGCGTAGGGCTCAGGCCCTGCTCGGGGGCGCTGATCGTGCTCGCCTTCGCCCTCAGCCAGGGCGTGCTCGTGGCCGGCATCGCCGCCGTCGTGCTGATGGGGCTCGGCACCGCCATCACCACCGGCGCGCTGGCCGCTGCCGCGGTGGGGGCGAAGGGGTTGGCGCGCCGCCTCGCCGGCGCCGACAATGCGGCGACCGGCGCGCTGCTGTGGTGGGCGGAGCTAGTCGGCGCCCTCGCGGTGCTCGGGTTCGGCCTCGTCCTGCTGGCGGCGAGCCTCTAGGTCGCGCACCAGCCAGGCGGCGATCACCTTGCGCTCATTGCCCATGGTGCGGAACTCCAGCTCCTCGGCCAGGCTGGCGGCGAAAATCTGCGCCTGCGCGACGTCCTGCCGCTCGGCGGCGGGCAATGCATGCCAGCGCCGCAGGGCTTCCGCCTGTGCTTCGTCCTTGGTCACCCCTGCTCCGATCTGAGCCCCGCAGCGGGAAACCGGCGGTGATGCAAAGCGTTCCCGCCTCGGTTGTGGAAAACCCAGTTGCAAATCATTCGCAACGCCGCTAGTTTTGCGAATGATTTGCAATCGCAGTCTCGCGGCATGGCGCGGGACGCCGAACGCCCGTGAGATCATGGATACAGCCTCCGCCCGCCGCCCTGCCTGGCTTCGCGACAGCAGCACCCCGCCGCTCGCCGACGTCTTCCGCTCGGTGCCGGTGCGGGCGAGCGCCAGCGGCTGGCGGCGCTTCTTGGCGTTTGTCGGGCCGGGCTATCTCGTCGCCGTGGGCTATATGGACCCCGGCAACTGGGCGACCTCGCTCGCCGGCGGCGCCCAGTTCGGCTATGCGCTCTTGTCGGTGGCGCTCATCTCCAACATCATGGCGGTGATCCTGCAGGCGCTGTGCGCGCGGCTCGCCATCGGCAGCGGCAAGGATCTGGCGCAGGCGTGCCGCGACGCCTTTCCGCGTTGGCTCGCTTGGCCGCTCTGGGCGCTGGCGGAGCTGGCCATCTGTGCCACCGACCTCGCCGAGGTGATCGGCACCGCCATCGGGCTCAACCTCATCTTCGGCATTCCGCTCGAGATCGGCATCTTCATCACCGCGCTCGACGTGTTTCTCATCCTGTGGCTGCAAACCAAGGGGTTCCGCTGGATCGAGGCGTTCGTCATCACGCTGCTCGGCGTCATCGCCGTCTCGTTCGTGGTGCAGATCGCCCTGGCCGACCCCGACTGGGGCCAGCTCATCCGCGGCTTCGCGCCGACCACCGACATCGTCTCCAACCCCGACATGCTGTATCTGGCGCTCGGCATCATCGGCGCCACGGTGATGCCGCATAATCTCTACCTGCATTCGGGCATCATCCAGACGCGCGCCTATGGCACCACGCTGCCGGAAAAGCGCGAGGCGCTGAAATTCGCGACCATCGATTCGACGGTGGCGCTGACCTTCGCGCTTACCATCAACGCCTCGCTGCTGGTGCTGGCGGCGGCGACCTTCCACACGCGCGGGCAGATCGTCGACGATCTCGGGGTGGCGCATGGCCTGTTGAGCCCGCTGCTCGGCACCACCGCGCCGGTGCTGTTCGGCATTGCGCTCCTGAGTTGCGGGCTCAATTCGACGGTGACGGCCACCATGGCCGGCCAGATCGTCATGGAGGGTTTTATCGACATCAGGCTGGCGGCCTGGGCGCGGCGGCTCCTGACGCGGCTCGTGGCGCTGGTGCCGGCCATCGCCGTGATCCTCATCTATGGCGAGGCGCAGCTCGGCCAGCTCCTGATCCTCAGCCAGGTGGTGCTCAGCTTCCAGCTGCCCTTCGCCGTGGTGCCGCTGGTGATGTTCACCGCGAGCCGCGCCAAGCTGGGCGAACTGGCGTCGCCGCGCTGGCTCACATTCACCGCTTCGGTGATTGCGGCACTGCTGGTGGGACTCAACCTCAAGCTGATCTTCGATTTTCTGAGTGGCACGCTCATATAAAGCCGCGACAATGGGTGACTTGCGTCGCCGCGTCGGGCGACTAAGGTGCGCGCCGTTTTAGAGCGTTTCAGGACTGCGCAGTGCCCCTACCGGCTACGAAGCCCGCCGACCATCCCGCGACCAAGCCGCCCCGGATCGGCGTGATGCTGATGAATCTGGGGACGCCGGATGCGCCCGACTACTGGTCGATGCGGCGCTATCTCAGCCAGTTCCTCAGCGACCGGCGGGTGATCGAGACCAATCCGCTGGCCTGGCAGCCGATTCTGCAGGGCATCATCCTCAGCGTCAGGCCACAGAAGAGCGGCGCCAACTACCGCCGCATCTGGGACCAAGAGGCGGGCGACAGCCCGCTGCGCGTCATCACGCGGCGGCAGGTGGAAAAGCTGCAGGCGCGGCTCGGCGACGGCGTGCTGGTCGATTTCGCCATGCGCTACGGCAATCCCTCGACGGAGGCGAAGCTGCTGGCCATGCAGCAGGCGGGCTGCACGCGCATCCTGCTCTGCCCGCTCTATCCGCAATATTCCGCGACGACCACGGCGACGGCCGCCGACTGCGCCTTCGACGTGCTGAAGACGATGCGCTGGCAGCCGTCCATCCGCATGCTGCCGCCCTATTTCGAGACGCCGGCCTATATCGCGGCGCTGGCGCAGAGCATCGCCGATGGGGTCGCGGCGCTGCCCTTCACCCCCGACGTAGTGCTGACCTCCTATCACGGCATGCCGGTCGAATATCTGCTCAAGGGCGACCCCTATCACTGCCAGTGCCGCAAGACGACGCGGCTGGTGCGCGAGCGGCTGGGCTGGAGCGAGGACTTCCTCAAAGTGACGTTCCAGAGCCGCTTCGGGCCGGACGAATGGCTGCAACCCTACACCGACCAGACGATCATGGCGCTCGGGCGCGAGGGCAGGAAAGTCGCCATCGTGGCGCCGGCCTTCTCCGTCGACTGCATCGAAACGCTCGAGGAACTCGCCATCACCGGCCGCGAGCAGTTCGTGCATGCCGGCGGCAGGGTCGAGGATTACGCCTATATCCCCTGCCTCAACGACAGCGAAATCAGCATGACGATGCTGGAGAGCGTCGTTCGGAACGAGCTTCTGGGCTGGCTGTAGCTCAGGTGGCGACGGCTTTGAGCATGGCCTTGGTGAGGGTCTGCCTGAGGTCGAAGTAGCCGTTCCACGGGTCGGGACCCCGGGCCCGGGCCGCGGCGGTGCCAAGGGAGAAAGCGTTGGCGCGCTCGAGGGTTGCGAGCTCGTCCCAGCTTACCGGGACGGCACAGGGGGCGCCTTCGCGCGAGCGCGTCGAGAACGGCGCGATGGCCGTGGCGCCGCGTTCGTTGCGCAGATAATCGACGAACATGCGGCCTTTTCGCGACGCCTTGCGGATATTGGCGGTGAAGCGCTCGGGCGCTTCGGCGGCGACCTTTTCGGCGAAGCCGCGACAGAAACCCTTGACCTCGGGCCATGTCAGGGTGGGGGTGAGCGGGGCGACGACGTGGACGCCCTTGCCGCCGGTCACGAGCGCGAAGGTCGTCAGCCCCATCGCCTCGAGCCGGTCGTGGAAATCGAGGGCGGCCGCGCGGGTGTGCGAAAAGTCCAGGCCCTCGTCGGGGTCGATGTCGAAGATGATGCGGTCGGGACGCTCGACGTCGTCCACATGGCTGCCCCAGATGTGGTATTCGAGCGTGTTCATCTGCACGCCGGCGGCGATGCCGGCGAGGTCCTCGACATACATGTAGTCGTCGACCTGGCCGTCCTTCTCGGCGATGGGCACCTTGTGGAAACCCGGCGGGAAGCCGCCGGAATCGTGCTTCTGGAAGAAGCAGGATTTCGAGCGCCCCTGCGGGCAGCGCACCAGCGACAGCGGCCGGCGCACGATGTGCGGCAGCATGCGCGCGGCGACCGCCTCGTAATAGGCGACGATCAGCGCCTTGGTGACACCCTGGCCGGGATAGACGACGCGGTCGGGGTGGGTGAGGCGGACGCCCAGCCGCTCGGCGGCGGCGATGCCCATCGCGTCGGTGAGCGTGACGGACGGCGTGGCGGCCTTCTTCGGCTTCGGAGCCGCCTTGACGGGCGCATCGGCGGGCATTTCCAGCGTCACCTCCCTGGCCGTCTTGTCCTGGCGCAGCCCAATGAAGGATGGGTGGCGCAGGTGTCCGTCGGGCGTGAGCTCGGTGAAGGCGACCTCGCCCACGAGTTCCGGCGCCACCCAGCGGGCCCGGCGCGCAATGTCGCGCGGCACGGCGCCGAACGGGCTGGTCTTGCGCGCGCGCGCGTCGAGCGCGGCTTGCAGCGCGGCCGCCTCGTCCACCGTCCAGCCGGTGCCGACACGCCCGCGATAGACGAGCTTACCTCCATCCCACGTGCCAAGCAGCAGGGACGCGAAGCCTTTTTTCTTGTCCGAGGGGCGCCAGCCGCCAATGACGAATTCCTGCCGCTCGATGCACTTGATCTTGAGCCAGTCGCGCGTGCGCTCGCCGCGATAGGGGGAGGTGGCGAGCTTGGCGACGACGCCCTCGAAGCCGCCTTCGCACATGGCCCTGAAGAATTTCTCGCCTTCGCCGGCAATGTGGGCGGAGAACTGCACGACATCGCGGTTTGAGCGCTTGCCGAGGAGCTTTTCGAGACGCGCCTTGCGCTCGCTGAGCGGCAGGCCGGTCAGGTCCTCGCCGTTTTCCTCGAGCAGGTCGAAGACGAAATAGGTGAGGGCGGCGCCCGACGACAGCGCCTCCTTGAGCGTCGAGAAGTCCGTGCGCCCATCCTTGAAGGCGACGATCTCGCCATCGAGCAGGGCGGCGCCGGCGGTCAGCCTGGAAAGCGGTTCCACCAGGGGCCGGAACTTGTCGGTCCAGTCATTGGCGTTGCGGGTGAAGATGCGCACCTGGTCGCCGGCGATGGCGGCGAGCGCCCGGTAGCCGTCATACTTCATCTCGAACAGCCAGTTGCGGCCGAGCGGGATCTCGTCGACGAGCGTGGCGAGCTCGGGCGGCCGGAACGCGGGCAGCAGCTGGGCCTTGCCGCCCGACCAGACCTTCGTTGCCGGGGCGGCGCTGGCGGCCTTGCGGCGCGGCTTGCTGCCCTTGGCGATGCCGGCGATGTCGCGGCCGGTCTCGACGCTGGTGGTGAAGGTCTCGGTCAGCCCGTCGGCTTCGCTGGCATAGGCGTCGCGATGCTTGATGAGCAGCCAGTTCTCGCGCGGGCCGTGGCGGGTGCGCTGGTCGCGGCCGTGCATGTGGACCAGCACCCACTCGCCCTTCATGCGCTTGCCGCTGAGGCGGAACTTGAGATCGCCGTCGGCCAGTCCCTGGTGCGGGTCGCCGATCGGCTCCCACGTGCCCTCGTCCCACAGCATCACCGTGCCGCCGCCATACTGGCCCTCGGGGATGGTGCCCTCGAAGCTGCCATAGTCGAGCGGATGGTCCTCGACGCGCACGGCAAGGCGCTTGTCGGCCGGGTTGGCCGAGGGGCCCCTGGTGACGGCCCAGCTCTTCAGCACGCCGTCGAGCTCCAGCCGGAAGTCGTAGTGCAGGCGCGTCGCGTCGTGCTTCTGGACGACGAAGCGCAGCGCCCTGGCCTGGCGGGCCGGACGCTTGCTGCCCGAGGGCTCGGCGGTCTTGGTGAAGTCGCGCTTTTCCCGATAGGTCTTGAGCAGGCTCTGCGGCGAGGCCATCTAGCTCGCCTTCTTGCGCGACGCCGACCTGGCGGGCGCCTTCTTCGCCGGCGCCTTGCGGGCAGCCGTCCTGGTGCTGCCCTTGCCGCTGCCTTCGAGGCTCTTCTTGAGCGCTGCCATGAGGTCGATGACGTTGCCGCTCTCGCGGCGCGCCGGCTCCTCCTCGACCTCGATGCGGCGGCCCTTGCTCTTCAGCTTGCGCTGGATCAGCTCGCGCAGCGCCTGCTGATAGTGGTCCTTGAAGATCTTGGGATCGAACTTCGCCGTCTTCTTCTCGATGAGCGCCGTCGCCACGTCGAGCAGCTCGGGATCGGCGGATTTGGCGGGGATCTCGGAGAAGAACGGGTCGGCCTTCTTGATCTCTTCCTCGTAATGCAGGGTTTCGAGCAGCATGCCCTTGCCGCAGGGCTTGATGGCGACGAGGTATTCCTTGCCGCGCAGCGCCAATTGCCCGAGGCCGACGCGCCTGGCGCGGCGCAGGGCGTCGCGGACGACGCGGAAGGCATCCTCGGCGAGGTCGTCGGCCGGGGTGAGGAAATAGGGCGCATCGTAGTAGAGCGGCGGAATCTCGGCCTCGTCGACGAACTGCACGAGCTCCAGCGTCTTTTTCGTCTCGAGCTTCACGGCGTCGAGCTCCTCGTCCTCGAGCAGCACATATTCGCCCTTCTCGAACTCGTAGCCCTTCTTGATGTCCTCGGGCGCGACGGGGCCCACCCCTTCCACCACCTTCTGGTAGCGGATGCGCTTGCCGGTGGGCGCGTGAATCTGGTTGAACGCCGTGGTGGCGCCCGATTTGTGCGCGGGAAACATCTCGACATTGATGGTGACGAGGCTCAGCCGGAGCTGGCCTTTCCAGATCGGACGCGACGCGGCCATGACGGACCCCCGCTAGAGAGAATAGCGGAGTCAACGGCACTTTGCCCGAATCGTTCCGCTCCATTGCCTCGGGGCGCGTTGGCCCCTATCTGTTAGCCAAAGGGTGCCGGGGGCGCCCACCGAAGGGAGATCGCAATGGACTTCTCACTCGATGGCGGCAGCACCACCCTGATCGTCCTGGGCGTGCTCGCCGTGCTGGTGCTGCTCGCGGCGGTGAAGACCGTGCCGCAGGGCTACAACTACACGGTCGAGCGCTTCGGGCGCTACATCCGCACCATGAAGCCGGGGCTCAACCTCATCATTCCGTTCGTCGACGGCATCGGCCGCAAGATCAACATGATGGAGCAGGTGCTCGACGTGCCGCACCAGGAGGTCATCACGCGCGATAACGCCTCGGTGACGGCCAATGGCGTGACCTTCTACCAGATCCTCGATGCGGCGGCGGCGGCCTATGAGGTGGCGAATTTGCAGAACGCCATCCTCAACCTCACCATGACCAATATCCGCACGGTGATGGGCGCGATGGACCTCGACGAGCTCCTCAGCCATCGCGACGAGATCAACGAGCGGCTGCTGCGCGTCGTCGACGCGGCGGTGAGCCCGTGGGGCCTCAAGATCACCCGCATCGAGATCAAGGACATCGACCCGCCCAAGGACCTCGTCGAGTCGATGGGCCGGCAGATGAAGGCCGAGCGCGAGAAGCGCGCCACCATCCTCGAGGCCGAGGGGCGCCGGCAGTCGCAGATCCTCAACGCCGAGGGCCTGAAGCAGGCGCAGGTGCTGGAAGCCGAGGGCCGGCGCGAAGCGGCGTTCCGCGACGCCGAGGCGCGCGAGCGCTCGGCCGAAGCCGAGGCGGCGGCCACGCGCATGGTGTCCGAGGCCATCGCCTCGGGCGACGTGCAGGCGATCAACTATTTCGTCGCCAACAACTACATCAAGGCGCTCGAAGCCATCGCCCGCTCGCCCAACCAGAAGGTGCTGATGCTGCCGGTGGAAGCGGCGAGCGTCATCGGCGCGGTGGGTGGCATCGCCGAGATCGCCAAGGAAGCCTTCGGCGGCGACAGGCCGCGCACGAACGCGGGCGGGCGGCCGCCCTCGGCGGGCAACTGAGCGAGCGGGAGGGGCCGATGGTGCTGTTCGATCTGTTCGTGCAATACGGGCCGTGGGCGTGGTTCGTCATCGGCCTGATCCTGCTGGCGCTGGAGCTGGTGCTGCCGGGCGGCTGGTTCCTGTGGCTGGGCGCCGGCGGCATCCTCACGGGCGTGCTGGCCTTCATCCCCGGCCTGACCTGGCCCTGGCAGGTGACGATCTTCGGGCTCATGGCGCTCGCCATCGTCATCGGCTGGACGGCGTTCTCCCGCACGCACAAACCCAGGACCGACCGCCCGTTGCTCAACCGGCGGGCGTACAGCTATGTCGGCCATGAGGGCGTCCTCGACGAGCCCATCGTCGACGGCTTCGGGCGCATCAGGCTCGGCGACACCATCTGGCGCATCGCCGGCCCCGACCTCGCCGCCGGCCAGCGCGTGCGCATCGTCGACGCCGACGGCGCGGTGCTGAAGGTGGAAGCCGTCTAGTTTCCCCTACGGCGCGAGGTCGACGGGGACCGGAGGCTTCTCGTAGATCAAGAGGATCGAGACGCGCTGGTTGGCGCTGAGATAGGGATCGTTGGGAAAGAACGGGTCGGCGTCGGCGCGGCCGACCACCGATTCGATGCGGTCGTCGGAGACGCCGAACTCCTCGAGGATCTGGCGGGTGACGTTGGCGCGGTCGAAGCTCAGCTCCCACGGGCCGTAGCGCGGGTTGTCGTAGCTCGAGCCGGCGGCGGTGTGGCCGGAGATGCGGATGCGGTTGGGCAGCCGCGCCAGCGACGGGGCCATCGCGGCGATGGCCTTGCGGGTCAGCTCGTAGGGATATTTCGAGCCTTCCGGGAACATGGCGCGGCCGTCGCGGTCGGCGATGACGATGTTGAGGCCCTGCTCGGTGTCCTCGACGACGATGTGGTCGGACACCGAGGTGATGTCGGGCAGATCCTGCCAGGCCTGCCGCAAGCTGGCAGCGGCCAGCGCATACTGGGCGGCGCGCTCGATCTCGGTGCGCTCGCGCGCGAAGGTGTTCGCCTCCTGGCCCTGGCTCTCGTGCTCGGGGTTGTCCTTGGTGGCGAACTCGGTCGATGCCTTGATCGCCTCTGGAGACATGTTCTTGAGGAAGTCGCGCTTGGGGTTGCCGGCGCGCTCGATCATGCCGGTCATGTCGGAGAAGGGCTGGATGCCGAAGGCGTTCTGCACCGAGCCGGCGGCCATGTTGAGCTTCTCCTGGTCCTGCACGGAAAAGCTCAGCAGCATGACGAAAAACGCCATGAGCAGGCTCATCAGGTCGGCAAAGGAGATGACCCAGCTGCCGCCGTGGCCGCCGCCGCCACCGCCCTTCTTGCGGTGGCTCATCAGGCGGCCTCGAGCAGCGCGTCGCGACTGTGCAGCGGCAGGAAGCTGGCGAGCTCGTCCTTGACGGTCGCCGGATTCTTGCCCTCGCGGATCATCACCAGCGCCTCGATGACGAGGGTGCGGTTGGTGCCCTCGGTGGTGGCGCGATGCTCGAGCTTGTCGGCGATGGGCAGGGCGAAGACGTTGGAGATGGCGGCGCCGTAGAAGGTGGCGAGCAGCGCGATGGCCATGCCGGGGCCGATCTTCTTGGGGTCGTCCATGTGGCCGAACATGGAAACGAGGCCGATCAGCGTGCCAACCATGCCCATGCCCGGCGCGGTGTCGCCCAGCGCCTTGAAGATCTTGTGGCTTTCCTCGACGCGCTCGTAGTCGAGGTCGCGTTCGCGTTCGAGCGAGGAGCGCAGCGCCTCGGCGGAGTAGCCGTCGGCGATCATGCGTACGCCGCGGCGCAGGAAGGGATCGTCGACCTCGACCTGTTCGAGGGCGATGGGCCCCTGCCGGCGCATGGTCTCGGCGATCTCGGCGAGCTGGTCGATGAGCTGGGTGGGCGAGACGCGCTTGTAGACGATGGAGCTCTTGAAGCCGAGTGCGATGGCCGAGATGAGGCTGCCCAGCGTGTAGCGCACGGTGATCGCCATCGCCGCTCCTCCTACCACCACCACGGCCGGCAGCAGGTGCAGGAAGCTCATCGGGTTCGAGCCCTCGAGCAGGATGGCCGCGATGAGCACGAAAAAGCCGCCGACGATGCCGATGATGGTCGCTATATCCACGGAAGTAAGTCCTGAGCCCCAACAGGAAAATCTATCGGGGCAATCTGCGGCCGAATGGATAAATCCAGCTTAAATGCGATGGTTAACCGGCGCTGAATCTCGCCGCGGCAAGGCTTCCTTAACCATAGGGTGCAAGGGTTTGTTAGCATCCCGCGGAGTTGTTGCGTGCGCGCGTCAGTGGCCATCGGTCTCGCTGTTGGAACGCTCTGCGGGGCGGCGCCGGCGCTTGCGCAGGAGGGGCTCGACTGGAGCCTCGGGCTGCGCGGCTCGTACATTTCCAGCAGTCTGAGCGGCGGGCACGCCGAAACCGTGCTGACGCCCGAGGCCGCACTGGTGCTGGGCGGCGAGGCCGGTACGCTGCGGCTCAGTGCCGGCAGCGCGCTGGCGTTCGATTCCGACGGGCAGGGGCGGGTGGCGGATATTCATGGCGGGGCCGAGGGCAGCTATCGGCTGGGCGCGACGACCCTGCTCGACGGCGAGCTGCGGCTGGGCCTGACGCAGGCGCGGCCCGACGCCAGCGGCCTGCCCGCCAATACGCTGCATGCGCCGCTGCTGTTCGACGGCACGGCGCGCGGCAGCGTGACGCAGGATCTCGGCAGGGTGGACGTGACCGCGACGCTGGCCGGGGCGCGGCATAGCGAAGGAAAGACGACGCTCGACGATCTCACCACCCTCGACAACACCGACCAGAGCAACTGGCAGGGCGGTGCGACGTTGCGCGTCGGCTACGAGCTGACGCCGCTGCTCGCGGCCTTCGTCGAGGGCGAGGCGAGCGTGCAGAAATTCGACGCGCCCGATCCGGCGCTGGCGCGGTTTCTCGACGGACGCACCTATCAGCTGCGTGGCGGCGCGAGCTACCGGCAGGGCTCGGTGATCGCGGCGGAGGCGTCGGTGGGGCGCGCCTGGCTCGACTATGTCGACCCGGCGCTCACCGACCGGCAGAGCTGGGTCTACAATGCCAGCCTCACCGTGCAGCCCGACGAAACGGTGAGCCTCACGGGCGGGTTCGAAACCTCCATCGGGCCGTCGGGCGACATCGCCGGCGACACCGATGTGCGCTACGCGCTCAGCGGTGCGGCGCGCTACCGCGTCAATCCGTGGCTGACACTGCGCGGCAGTGCCGGCTGGGACCGCAAGGTGACGCTGGGCGCCAAGACGGCATCGGGCGGCTACGAGGCCGGCGGCGGGTTCGACCTGCAGACGGCGCGGCACGTCGTCTGGTCGGCCGACTACCTCTACCGCCACGAGGCGCCGCCGCAGAGCGACACGCATACGGTGACGGTGGGCGTCAGGCTCCAGAAATAGCTAGATCAGCTGCAGCTTCCTGAGCTCGGCGGTGAAGGGCTCGGCAATGTCGGCGCGGTCGAGCGCGTAGGCGACATTGGCGGTGAGGAACCCGACCTTGCTCCCGCAGTCGAAGGAGCGGCCCTTGTACTTGACGCCGGTGAAGCGCTGCGTCGTCATCAGCTTGCGCATGGCGTCGGTGAGCTGGATTTCGCCGCCGGCGCCGCGCGCCTGCCCGGCGATCAGCCCGAAAATCTCGGGCTGCAATATGTAGCGGCCGGAAATGATGAGGTTGGAGGGGGCGTCCTCGCGCGTCGGCTTTTCCACCATGCCGGTGATGGCGAAGGCCTCGTCCGGCCCGTCGCCGCGGGCGACGACGCCGTAGGAGGAGACGTCGGCCATCGGCACTTCCTCGACGGCCATGACGTTGCCGCCCGTCGTCTCGTAGGCGTCCATCATCTGGCGCAGCACGCCCGGGGTGCCCTTGAACAGCATGTCGGGCAGGAGCAGCGCGAAGGGCTCGTCGCCGACGATCTCGCGGGCGCACCACACGGCGTGGCCGAGCCCGAGCGGCTCCTGCTGGCGGGTGAAGACGGCCTGGCCCGCCTGCGGCAGGTCGCGGCCGAGTTCTTCCAGCGCCCAGGTCTTGCCGCGCGCCTCGAGCGTGTGCTCGAGCTCGAACTGCTTGTCGAAATGGTCTTCGATGACGCCCTTGTTGCGGCCCGTGATGAAGACGAAGTGCTCGATGCCGGCCTCGCGTGCCTCATCCACTGCGTACTGGATCAGCGGCCGATCGACCACGGTCAGCATTTCCTTGGGCATCGCCTTGGTGGCGGGCAGGAAACGGGTGCCGAGGCCGGCCACGGTAAACACGGCTGTGCGAACGCGCTTGGACAAGATAAGGCTCCGGGGCGGGCTGGAAAGACAATCGCAAGACAGCCGACCCTAGCATTTCTGCACTTAATCGGAGATTGATCCAATGGCGGTTTTGGTGACGGGCGGGGCCGGCTATATCGGCAGCCACATGGCCCTGAAGCTGGGCGATTCCGGGGAGAAGACGATTGTCGTCGACAACCTGGTCACCGGCTTCGACTGGGCCATCGATCCGCGCGCCACGCTGATCGAGGGGGATGCGGGCGACATGGCATTCATGGGCGAGGTCATCGCCCGCCACGGCATCAAGGAGATCATCCACTTTGCCGGCTCCATCGTGGTGCCGGAATCGGTGGCCGATCCGCTCAAATACTACCGCAACAACACGCAGACCTCGCGCAACCTGCTGGAAGCAGCGGTGCGCGGCGGCGTGGAGCGCTTCATCTTTTCCTCGACGGCGGCGGTCTACGGCATGACCGGGCTGGCGCCGGTCGAGGAGACGACGCCGCTGTTGCCGATGTCGCCCTATGGGCGCAGCAAGCTGATGACCGAGTGGATGCTGGCCGACGTCGCGGCCGCGCATCCGCTCAAATACGGCGTGCTGCGCTATTTCAACGTCGCCGGGGCCGACCCCGCGCGGCGCTCGGGGCAATCGACGCCGCTTGCCACCCATCTCATCAAGGTAGCGGCGCAGACGGCGCTGGGCCAGCGCGCCAAGATGGACATTTTCGGCACCGACTACGAGACGCCGGACGGCACCTGCGTGCGCGACTATATCCATGTCACCGACCTGATCGAGGCGCATGCGCTGCTGCTCGGGCATTTGCGCGGCGGCGGCGACAGCGTGACGCTCAACTGCGCCTATGGGCGCGGCTATTCGGTGCGCGAGGTGATCGAGACGGTCAAGGCCGTGTCGGGCGTCGATTTCCGCGTCGACGAGGGCCCGCGCCGGGCGGGCGACCCGGCCTCCATCACCGCGACGGGCGAGAAGATCCGCGCCGTGCTGGGCTGGGTGCCGGCGCATGACGCGCTGACCGAGATGGTGGGCACGGCGCTCGACTGGGAGCGCTATCTGATGACGCGGAATCGCTAGCCACAGAATCGGCCAGTTGCTCCGGTGTCATTCCCGTGCCGGCGGGAGTCCAGGCGGAAGGAGCCGCAGCCTCGATGCATGTCGCGACACCGGAAGCGGAATCCCGCCAGCGCGGGCATGGCATCGTGGCCCGGGCGAGCGCCGTGCTTATGCTGCTGCTCCTGGCGGCACCCGCGCAGGCCCAGAGCTTCGCCGAGTTCCTCAGGGGCTTCGAGAGCAAGGCGGTGGAGGCGGGGGTCAGCCGGCAGGTCTACCGGCAGGCGACGGCAGGGCTGACGCCGGACCCCAACATTCCCGACCTGGTCGAGACGCAGCCCGAATTCACCACCACGATGTGGGACTATCTCGACAGGCGCATCACGGCGCAGCGCATCGCCAACGGCAAGGCCGCCATCGCGCGCCACGAAGCGCTGTTTGCGGACATGGGTAGGCGCTACGGGGTCGATCCCTATATCCTGGCGGCGATCTGGGGCGTCGAGACCGACTATGGCGCGGTGCTGGGCAATGCCAGGCTGATCCGCCCGATCATCCGTTCGCTGGCGACGCTGGTGTTCCACAAGCGCGGGCGGCTCAGGCTCGACGAGGCCGATTTCATCGCCGCGCTGCTCCTGGTGCAGCGCGGGCCGCTCGACCGCGACCATCTGGTCGGCTCATGGGCGGGTGCCATCGGGCATTTGCAGGTCAACCCCAGCAATGTCATCGCGCATGGCAGCGACGGCGACGGCGACGGGCGGATCGACCTGCACAATTCGCTGGCCGACGCGCTGGCGACGAGCGCCAAGTTCCTGCGCGACCTCGGCTATAGGCCGGGTGTCGACTGGGGGTTCGAGGTCGAGGTGCCGGCGGGCTTCGACTACCTGCTGGCCGACCGCGAGACGCTGCGGCCGCTCTCGTTCTTTGCCCAGCGCGGCGTCACGCGCGTCAAGGGGCGGGCCTTCGCGGACGACAGCATCCCCGTCTTCCTCTACGTGCCGGCGGGCCAGGACGGGCCGAAATTCCTGATGACGGGCAACTACCTGGTGCTCAAGGGCTACAATTTTTCGGACAGCTACGCGCTATCGGTGGCGCATCTGGCCGACCGGCTGAAGGGCAGCGGCGCATTTGCCACGGACTGGCCGCGCGGCACGAAGTTTCCCGATCTCGCGCAGCGCCAGGCCATCCAGGCCAAGCTCCGGCAACTGGGATTTTATGACGGGGCGGTTGACGGCCGCATCGGGCCGGTGACGCAGGCCGCCTATGCCCGCTTCCAGGCGAGCCGCGGCGAGGTGGCGGACGGCTTCATCACGCGCAAGAGTTTTGAAGCGCTGGCGGTGGTGCACTAGACTGGCTCCCATGCTGCTGCGCCGCGCCTTCATGATCGCCCTCCTCGCCTGCTTCGCCTTCGGCGAAGTGGCGCCGGCGCTGTTCGTTTCGCCGGCGGCGGCGCAGGAGCAACCGGTCAAGAAGCGGCGCACGCTGATGGACCTTCTCTTCGGCAACAACGAGCCCGAGCCGGCGCCGGTGATCGAGGCGCCGGTGGTGACGGCGCCCAAGAAGGCGGCGCTGCCGGCGGTGCCGGCCAAGCCGGCGGTCGAAAAGGCCGAGACGGCGACGCGGCTCGCGGTGTTCGGCGATTCGATGGCGGTCGATCTCGCCAAGGCGCTGGAGCGGCTTTACGCGGACGATCCCAACCTCATCGTGATCAACCAGGGTGTCGGCTCGTCGGGCTTCGTGCGCCCCGATTTCTTCGACTGGAACAAGACGGCGCTAGAGCAGGTGGCCGCCAACAGCTTCGACATCGCCGTGATGATCGTGGGCATCAACGACCGGCAGACGCTGACGGTGGACGGCGCCTCGTACAAGCCGCTGACCGACGAGTGGACAGCGCTCTACAAGGCGCGCATCGCGGCCTTCGTTTCCGCCCTGCGCAGCGCCAACAAGCCGGTGATCTGGGTAGGGCTGCCGCCCATGTCGAAGGCCGACTATTCGAACGCGATAGGCCAGATCAGCGCCATCCAGCGGCTGGCCGTATTCGGCGGCGGTGGCGAGTTCGTCGATATCTACGACCGTTTCGTGGGCGAGGACGGCAAATATTCGGCCTCGGGCCCAGACCTCAACGGCAACCGGGTGCGCATGCGCAAGGATGACGGCATCCACTTCAGTGCTGCCGGCGCCGACAAGCTGGCTTTCTATCTCAGCGCGTCGATCAAGCTGTTCTATCGCGGCAGCGCCGGCGTCGGCATCGAGGTGGCTGACGCGCTGGCCGGCACCGATGCCGGCCTCATGGTGCGCCCGCCCTATCAGGGGCTGGGGCAGATCCGGCTGCTGGAGGTGGCCGGCGCGGTGATCCCGCTCAACCGCGTGCCCAAGCGGGCAACCGACCTCGTCAGCGCGCCTGAAACACCGCCGACGGCCGATGCGGCGTTCGACATGACGCAGATGCTCGAGGCGCCCGAGGGACGCGTCGACGCCTTCGGCGTCGGTCGCGCGCCGCCGGCCGATGCGGATGCGGGAACGCCCGTGGCGGCGGCACGCTAGCATGTGGCGCCGTGGCCTTGCCGCACTGGCTGGAGGAGTGCTGATGATCATGCCGGCAATGGCGGACGATGCCGCGTTCTTCACGGCGGCGCGGGTGGACGATGCGGCGGCGATCGGCGCGCTGCTGGCGGCCGGCCAGGACATCGAGGCGCGCGACGAGCGCGGGGCGACGGCGCTGCTCGTAGCGACCCACGCCGATGCGCGCGCTGCCGCGGCGGTGCTGGTCGAGGCCGGCGCCGACGTGAACGCCAAGGATGGCATTGCCGACACGCCTTATCTCTACGCCGGCGCCGAGGGGCGGATCGGCATCCTGCGCCTCTTGCTCGCGGCGGGTGCCGACCTCGCCGACACCAACCGCTATGGCGGCACGGCGCTGATCCCGGCGGCGGAGAAGGGGCACCCCGAAGCGGTGCGGCTGCTGCTCGACGCCGGGGTCGATCCCAACCATGTCAACAATCTGGGCTGGACGGCGCTGCACGAGGCCATCGTGCTCAGCAGCGGCGGGCCGGTGCATCAGCAGATCGTGCGCCTGCTCATCGCCGGCGGCGCCGATGTCAACCTGCCCGACGGTAACGGCGCCAGCCCGCTGACGCTGGCGCGGCAGCGGGGCTTTGCCGAGATCGCCGCCCTGCTCGCCGAGGCGGGCGGGCGCTAGATCGTTTCACCGTTCAAGTGAAACGGTGAAACGATATAAGTTATTGATCTTGTTGTTTTTCTGAACAGGAAAAGTCCGCAACTTTTCCTGGAAACGCGCTAGCGCATTCCAGCGTCTCAGCGCGGCAGGGTCGTTTCTCCCATGAGCGCGAGGTCGATGGCGCGGGCGCATTGCCGGCCCTCGCGGATGGCCCAGACCACCAGCGACTGGCCGCGGCGCATGTCGCCGCAGGCGAAGACGTTGTCGCGGCTGGTCTGGTAGCGAACCGTGTCGGCGAGGACGTTGCCGCGCCGGTCGAAATCGAGGCCGAGCTCGGCGAGCATGCCCTCCTGCACCGGGCCGAGAAAGCCCATTGCGAGCAGCACGAGATCGGCCCTAAGCTCGAACTCTGTTCCAGCGATGGGCTGGAAGCGGTCGTCGGCGCGGGCGCAGACCAGTTTCTGCACGTGCCCGTCGGCGCCTTCGAAGCGCAGGGTGGCAACGGCGAAGTCGCGGGTGACGCCTTCTTCCTGCGACGAGGAGGTGCGCAGCTTCATCGGCCACAGCGGCCAGGTCAGCGCCTTGTTCTCCTTGAGCGGCGGGGCGGGCATGATCTCGATCTGCGTCACCGACAGGGCGCCCTGGCGGTTCGAGGTACCGATGCAGTCCGAGCCGGTGTCGCCGCCGCCGATGACGACGACATGCCTGCCGCCGGCGAGGATGGGTCGGACATTGTCGAGCGGCTCCTCGGAGACGCGGCGGTTCTGCTGGGGCAGGAACTGCATGGCGAAATGGATGCCGTCGAGGTCGCGGCCGGGGATCGGCAGATCACGCGGCTTTTCGGCGCCGCCGGCGAGGGCGACGGCATCGTGGTCGGCGGCCAGGGCGTCGATGGCGACGTCGCGGCCGACATGCACGCCATAGTGGAAGGTCACGCCCTCGGCCTCCATCTGCGCGACGCGGCGGTCGAGATGGTGCTTGTCGAGCTTGAAGTCGGGGATGCCGTAGCGCATGAGGCCGCCGGCCCTGGCGTTCTTTTCATAGACATGCACGTCGTGGCCGGCGCGGGCGAGCTGCTGCGCGCAGGCGAGGCCCGCGGGGCCCGAGCCGATCACCGCCACCTTGCGGCCGGTGCGGTGCGGATTGACCTCGGGCACGATCCAGCCATTCTCCCAGCCCTTGTCGACGATGGCGCATTCGATCGTCTTGATGGAGACGGGCTGGTCGATGATGTTGAGCGTGCACGCCGCCTCGCAGGGAGCGGGACAGATGCGGCCGGTGAACTCGGGGAAGTTGTTGGTCGAGTGCAGGTTGCGCAGGGCGCGCAGCCAGTCGCCGCGATAGACGAGGTCGTTCCAGTCGGGGATCTGGTTGTTGACCGGGCAGCCATTGTGGCAATAGGGCACGCCGCAATCCATGCAGCGCGCCGCCTGGTCGCGCGTGCCCTTGTCGCCGAGCGGAACGACGAACTCGCCGTAGCCCTTGAGCCGTTCGGCGACCGGCAGGTAGGTGCGGTCGGTCTTTTCGATTTCGAGAAAGCCGGTGATCTTGCCCATGTGCCTTACTCCGCCGCGACGTGGGTTTGGGCCTGCTCGCGCTCCAGCGCGGCGAGGGCCCGGCGATATTCGACCGGCATGACCTTGCGGAACTTCGGCAAGGCGTCGGCCCAGTCATCGAGGATGGCGGCGGCGACGGTGGAGCCGGTGAAGCTCCTGTGCCGCGCGACGAGGTGGCGCAGGCGCTCGGCATCGCCGCCGCCGAGGCCGGAGAGGATCTCCACCAGCCCCTTGGTCTCGATGTCGCCGGCATGGCCGAACTCGCGGGCGGCGAGCATTTCCTCCTCGACCACCGGCTCGAGCTCGACCAGCGACATGTTGCAGCGGCTCTCGAAGCTGCCGTCGGGATCGTACACATAGGCGATGCCGCCCGACATGCCGGCCGCGAAGTTGCGGCCGGTGCGGCCCAGCACCACCACCACGCCGCCGGTCATGTATTCGCAACCGTGGTCGCCGGTGCCCTCGACGACGGCGACGGCGCCGGAATTGCGCACGGCGAAGCGTTCGCCGGCGACGCCGCGGAAGTAGCACTCGCCCTCGATGGCGCCGTAGAGCACGGTGTTGCCGACGATGATGGACTCCTCGGCGACGATCCTCGCCTCCTCCGGCGGGCGGATGACGATGCGGCCGCCCGACAGGCCCTTGCCGACGTAGTCGTTGGCCTCGCCGACCAGCTCGAACGACACGCCGCGCGTCAGGAACGCGGCGAAGGACTGCCCGGCCGTGCCGGTCAGCCTCACCTTGATCGTGTCGTCGCGCAGGCCCTTGTGGCCGAAGCGCCGCGCCACCTCGCCCGACAGCATGGCGCCGACCGAGCGGTCGA
>JBDHTK010000018.1:0-22033 GCA_039808625.1 Devosia sp.
CCGGCCGTTGCGTGCCGCCCGCGCCTCGGCCAGCTCGGCGTCGAGCTCGGCCAGCCGGTTGCGCTGCGCCAGCCGTTGCGCGGCGGCGCTCGGCGCGTCGGCCGCCGCGACGAACCCGTCCCAGCGCCACAGATCGCCTGCCTTCGAGACCAGCCGCTGGCCCGGCTTCAGCAGCGCTTGCAGCCGCGCACCTTCGCTCCGGTCCACCAGCCCGATCTGGTCGAGCCGGCGCCTGAGCAGGTCGCTGCCCGACACATGCGCGCTGAGCGGCAGGATGGCGAGCGGCAGGGCCGGGTCGGCCTCGCCGGCGATGGGTCCGGCCCAGTGCAGCGGCGCCCCGGCGTCGCTCGACGCTTCGAGATCGTCGCCCAGCGCCGCGCCCAGTGCCGTCTCGAATCCGGCATCCACCTTGAGCGTGTCGGCGATGGCCGTCCACAGCCCCTTGCTGGAGCCGTCGAGGATGCGGCTCAGCGTCTGCGCCTCGGCGTCGAGCCGGTTCACCAGCGCCTCGGCCTCCTGCACCCTGGGCCGCGTGGCGTCGAGGCTGGCCTGCGCCTGCCGCGTCGCCTCCTCGGCCGCCACCGCCGCCGCCTCGGCCTCGGCCGACAGCGCTTGCGCCGTCTCCAGCGCCGCGCGCCGCGCCGTCACGCCGTCATCGGCGTCGAGCTGGCGCGCCACGCCTTCGGCGTCGCGTTCGACATCGGCGATCTGCTGCCTGAGCCGGGCGATGCGGGTCGCCGCGTCTTCCGCGCCGCGCCGCGCCTGTGCCCGCCGCGCCTTGACCTGCGCTTCGAGGTCGGCCGCGATGCGCGCCTCGGCTTCGGCCGCCTGCACCGCCTGCAATGCTGCCTCGGCCGCCGCCTTGGCCGTCGCGAAGGCGTCCGCCTCGCCCGCCGCCTCGGCTTCGAGCCGCGCCTTTTCCTCGGCCGCGACGCGCAGCGCCTCGTCGCTTTCGGCGAGCAGCGCCCGCTCGCGCGCGCCGTCGGCGGTCGTCTGCTCGATGCGCTGCGTCAGCTCCTGCCGGCGCTGCTCGGCGCGCCGCGCCTCCTCGGCCAGTTGCTCGGCGAGGATGGTGAGCCGCTGCAAGGCGGCCCCGGCCGCCGCTTCCTTGTCGCGCAGCGGCTGCACGGCCTGGTCGGCCATGAACACCACTTTCTGCGCTTCGAGCTCGACATGCTGCGCCTCGGCCAGCTCGTTGATCAGCGTGCCCTGCGCCGCCTCGGTCTCGGCCTCGGCGGCGCGCGCCGCGATCCAGCGGATATGGAACAGCGTCGCCTCGGCCTTGCGGATCTCGCCGCTCAGCCCGCGATAGCGGGTCGCGAGCCGCGCCTGCCGCTTCAACTGCTCGAGCTGCTGCGTCACCTGCGTGATGACGTCCTCGACCCGTTCGAGGTTCTGCTCGGCCGCCTTGAGGCGCAACTCCGCCTCGTGCCGGCGCGAATGCAGGCCCGAAATGCCCGCCGCCTCCTCGAGCAGGGCACGGCGCTGCTGCGGCTTGGCGGCGATGATCTCGCCGATCTGGCCCTGCCGCACGAGGGCCGGCGAATGCGCGCCGGTCGAGGCGTCGGCGAAGAGCAGCTGCACGTCGCGGGCCCGCACTTCCTTGCCGTTGACGCGATAGACCGAGCCTTCCTCGCGCTCGATGCGGCGGGTGACTTCCAGCACGTCGGAGGCGTTGAGCGCCGCCGGCGCGGTGCGGTCGCCATTGTCGAGCACCAGCGTCACTTCGGCCGAATTGCGCGCCGGCCGGTTGCCCGAGCCGTTGAAGATGACGTCGTCCATGCCCGAGGCGCGCATCGCCTTGTACGAGCTTTCGCCCATCACCCAGCGCAGCGCCTCGACCAGATTGGACTTGCCGCACCCGTTCGGCCCGACGACACCGGTGAGCCCCGGTTCGAGATAGAGCTCCGTCAGGTCGGAGAAGGATTTGAACCCGTGCAGCTTGAGACGCGTGAACTTCATGGCTTTGGCATAGCGAAGCGACCCGCCGCGCGAAAGCGACGCCCCCGATTTCAGATCGGAAGCTTGTGGAGAAATTGAGTCCGCCGCACGCCCCGCGCGCCGGCCTCTCAGTCCGTCATCCCGCTCGCCCCGGCCATTCCCGCTTCCCCCCCTGTCATTCCCGCCGGCGCGGGGATGACACGGTGGGCACGGCGAAGCTGGCGGCGAGCGGGAGAGGGGCCCTTACAGCAACGGGTCGATCTCGGCGCTGAGCTCCTCCAGCGACTTCTCGCCGGTGAGCTGCTTGCCGTTGATGTAGAAGGTAGGCGTGCCTTCGAGGCCGAACTCGTCCATCGCCTGGTTGCGCATCTTCTCGATAGCGGCGAACAGGTCCTGATTCGTCAGCGCCTCGGCGAACGAGGCCTCCGAGAAGCCGAGCTGGAAGGCCACCGCCTTCACCGCGTCGAGCGGCTTGTCGGAAATGCCCCACGTCTCCTGCGTGCGGAAATACGTCGCCAGCACGTTCTCATAGGCCGCCACCGCCGCCTGCGAGAACTCGCCCTCGGCCGGCGCGGCGGGCGCCGGCTCGCCGCTGGGCGCCGACGGCTCGGCGGGGGCGGGCGCCGCGCCGGCATCGGCAGCCTTGGCCGCCGCTTCGGCGAGCATGAAGATCGCCGCGTCCAGCGTGTTGCGCGCGAACGGCCTCACGATCAGCTTCGCCAGCCCGGTGTCGACATATTTCTCGCGCAGCGGCCCCAGCACCGTGTTCGAGAACAGCGCGCAGTGCGGGCAGGTGGGCGAGGCGTATTCGATCACCGTGACCTTGGCCGCCGGATTGCCGGCCACCTTGTCGGGCACGCCCGCCGGAGCCATCAGCCGCACCTGGTCGATCATGTCGCCTTCCTTGGCGCTGGCGGGCAGGGCAAACCCCAGCGCGCCCACGGTGGCGGCCGCGGCGGCCAGGCTCAAAGTCTCACGGCGGTTCAGTTTCACGACAGGAACTCCTTGTTTTGCCGGCAAGTTACACGGGGGCAGGGACGGGGCAAGTGACCAAAGCGTAAGGCTCGGTCACGTGCGCGCGAGGGCGGGGCGGGCTAGCGGCGCTTGTTTCTGGCCAGCATCTGCACGCCCAGCGACCTGAGCGCCTCCCTCAATCCGGGGTCGGCGACCTCGGCCACCGCCGCGCCGGCCCGCCGCGCGGCATCCGGCGGCACCTGCGCAGCCTCGGCCGGGGGCGCTGAACCGGGGCTGAACGGGCTCGCCGACAGCTTCACCTCGCGCACGAGGAAATAGCCGAAATAGCGGTTCACCGCCGCCGCCACCAGCGGCCCCTCATGGCTGAGCGCCAGCCGCTGGCTCTCGGCGCAGCGCAGGTACAGCGTCGCCCCCTCATGGCCGGCGCCGCGCGGCCATTTGAGCTGGTCGGGCAGCGCCGCGCGGTCATAGGGTTTCGGCGCGATGGCGGGCCAGTTGCCGATGAGGTCGCGCGTGGCGAAGCCGCGCTTGCGCAGCGCCGCGTCCAGCACGCCGGTGAGCGCCTCGCCGACGCCCACGGCGCGGTTGCGGCGCCTGGCCGGCTTCTCGTCCTTGCTCTTGGTCGCCATGCCGATTCCGGTTGCGCCGCCCGCGCGGCTGGGCCATCTCCCCATCATGCCAAACCCGCCGCCCGCGCAACAGGCCTCCCCGCTCGACAGCGGCGCCGTCCTCGCCTGGTACGACCGCCACGCCCGCGCGCTGCCCTGGCGCGTCGGCCCGGCGGCGCGGGCGCGCGGCGTCCGGCCCGATCCCTATCGCGTCTGGCTCAGCGAGATCATGCTGCAACAGACCACCGTCGCCGCCGTCGCCGGCTACTACCGCCGCTTCCTCGCGCTCTGGCCGACGGTCACGGCGCTCGCCGCCGCGCCGCTCGACGCGGTGCTGGTCGAGTGGGCGGGGCTCGGCTACTACGCCCGCGCCAGGAACCTCCACGCCTGTGCCGTCCACCTGGCAGAAGTTCATGGCGGGCGCTTCCCGGCGACCGCCGCCGAACTGCTCGCGCTGCCCGGCATCGGCCCCTATACCGCCGCCGCCATCGCCGCCATCGCCTTCGACGAGCCCGTCGCCGTCATCGACGGCAATGTCGACCGCGTGCTCGCCCGCTACCTCGCCCTGCAGGTGCCCGTGCGCGACGCCAAGGCCTTGATCCGCAACACGGTTCAGGCGGCGGTGCCGGCCCGCGCCGGCGACTTCGCGCAGGCGCTGATGGACCTCGGCGCCACCATCTGCGCGCCGCGCGCCGCCAATTGCCTCATCTGCCCGCTGGCCCCCGGCTGCGCCGGCAAGAGCGCCCCGCTCGGCTTGCCGGTGAAGCCGGAAAAGCCGGTGCGCCCAACGCGTTACGGCCACGCCTTCGTCATGCGCGACGCCGCCGGCGACGTCTTCCTGCGCAGCCGCGCGCCCACCGGCCTCCTGGCGAAGATGACCGAGCCGCCGGTCTCGGACTGGCTCGCCGCACCGGCACCGCCGGCCTTCCCCGTCGCCGCCGAGTGGCGCGCCGCCGGCCGCATCGTCCACGTCTTCACGCATTTCCGGCTGGAGCTCGACGTGTGGGCCGCCACCATCCCCGACCCCACGCTGCTGGCCGACGGCTGGTGGGCCGACCCGCGCCGGCTCGGCGCCGAGGCGCTGCCCACCGTCTTCCGCAAGGCGCTGGCGGCGGCGGGGCTCGCATAAAAGAGTGCCGCCGGCCCCTTCTGGGTGCCGGCGGCAGATCTGCCCGGAGACTGGAGGTCGTATCTCAGGCGGAAAGCGGCCCCATCTTCTGGCGCACATCGGCGCGCAGCACGTCGATGGGGGCGAGGCGGCCATTCTGGTTGGTGTGCCAGAACGTCCAGCCATTGCAGGCCTCGGCGCCCTGCACGAGCGCGCCGACGCGATGGATCGAGCCCTCGTAGCGGCCCGAGGCGAGCGAGCCGTCGGCCCTGACCAGCGCCGACCAGCGCCGGCGCCCGTCGTAAAGCTCGGTGCCCGGCGCGATGAGGCCCATCTCGACCAGCGCGCCGAAGGCGACGCGCGGTGCCTGCCGCTTCGGCACGGCCGTCGCGAGAACCTCGCCGCGCAGCGGCCTGATCGCCGCGATGCGCTTGAGGGCGGCGGCGATGTAGCCGTCGTCGCGCTCGATGCCGATGAAGCGCCGGCCGAGCTTCTTGGCCGCGGCGCCGGTCGTGCCCGTGCCGAAGAACGGGTCGAGCACCACGTCGCCCGGCCGCGTCGTGGCGTTGAGGATGCGCACCAGCAGCGCCTCGGGCTTTTGCGTCGGGTGCACCTTGTCGCCGGCCGCGTCGGTCAGCCGCTCGGCGCCGGTGCACAGCGGAAACAGCCAGTCGCTGCGCATCTGCGTGTCTTCGTTGGCCTGCTTCATGGCCGCGTAGTTGAAGGTGACGCGGCTCTTCTTGTCGCGCGCCGCCCAGATCAGCGTCTCATGCGCATTGGTGAAGCGCGTGCCGCGGAAATTCGGCATCGGATTGGCCTTGCGCCAGATGACGTCGTTGAGCAGCCAGTAGTCGAGATCCTGCAGCGCCGCGCCGACGCGGAAGATGTTGTGGTAGCTGCCGATGACCCACAGCGCCCCGTCGGGCTTCAGCACCCGTCGCGCCGCCTTGAGCCAGGCGCGCGTGAAGGCGTCGTAATGGGCAAAGCTCTGGAATTTGTCCCAGTCGTCGTCGACCGCATCGACCCTGGACTGGTCGGGGCGGGTCAGCCCGTCTTCGAGCTGGAGATTGTAGGGCGGGTCCGCAAAGACCAGGTCAACCGAGCCGGCCGGCAAGGCATTCATATGGGTGATGCAGTCGCCGACGAGGATCGTGTCGACGGGCAGCGTCGCCCTTTCCGCAGCGGCCGTGTCGGCCGTACGCGCGGTACGCAACATACTCGTAACCCTAACGCAGCACTAACGAGGCTGGTTGTAAAGGCTTACGGTTAAAGGCGAATTAAGCGCGAGGGTTACTGAAAGCTTACCCGCCCGGCAGGAGCCGTCGCCGTTCGGCCGCATCGCGGCAGGGCGCGAAATCCATGCGGTGGAAGCGCCCCGGACCGTGGCTGTCGAGCGCCGCGAAATGCGCCGGCGCCGAATAGCCCTTGTGGCTCGCGAAGCCGAATTGCGGCTCCTCGCAATCCATGATCTCGCACATGCGGTCGCGCGTCACCTTGGCGACGATCGACGCCGCTGCGATGGACAGCGACAGCCCGTCGCCGCCGATCACCGCCTCGGCGGCGCAGGGCAGGTCGGCGGGCAGCCGGTTGCCGTCGACCAGCACGTGGTCGGGCGCGAGGCTGAGCCCCAGCACCGCGCGGCGCATGGCCCACATCGTCGCCCACAATATGTTGAGCTCGGCGATGATGCTGACCGGCGCCGCCACCACCGACACGCTGGCACAGGCGACGATCTCGTCATGGAGGCGCGCCCGCTGGTCGGCCGTCAGCTTTTTGGAATCGTCGAGCCCGTCGGGGATGCGCCGCCGGTCGAGGACCACGGCCGCCACCACCACCGGCCCCGCCAGCGGGCCGCGTCCCGCCTCGTCCACGCCCGCGACGATGCCGGCGCCGCGGCGCAGGGCACGCTTTTCGTGAAACAGGGTCGGGCCTGCGAGGAGCGAATCGGCTGTCGGCATGGTCGCGCCCAGCATGGAAGTTTCCCGCGCCGCCGCAAGGGCAACGAAAGCCCCGCCAAAGACCTTTAAGACCAAGGCGCTCCGGCGCATTATGACGGTTTGGCGACAGTGGAGGCCCTTGGGGGCATGGATTTCGTATGGGCGGCGCTCGCCCTGGCCGGCGCGATAGCACTTTTTCTCTGGGGCACGCATATGGCGCAGTCCGGGGTGCAGCGCGCCTTCGGCCCACGCCTCAGGCAGATTCTCGGCTTCGCCCTCGGCAACCGCGTCAAGGCCTTCTTCGCCGGCATCGGCGTGACGGTGCTGCTGCAGAGCAGCACGGCGACCGGGCTGATGGCCGCGAGCTTCACCGCCAGCGGCGTCGTCGACCTGCTGCCGGCCCTGGCGGTGATGCTGGGCGCCAATGTCGGCACCGCGCTCATCGTGCAGGTGCTCTCCTTCGACATCGCGGCGGTGGCGCCGGTGCTCATCCTCGCCGGCTACGTGATGTTCCGGCGCGCGCAGCCGCTGGTGCACGATCTCGGCCGCGCGCTGATCGGGCTCGGCCTGATGCTGCTGGCGCTGCACCAGATGCTGGCGGTGCTCGGCGCCGCCGAGGCGACGCCCACCTTCACCGCCGGCATGGCGGTGATCGCCTCGGTGCCGGCGCTCATCTTCCTGCTCGCCGCGCTCGCCGCCTGGGGCGCGCATTCGAGCGTCGCCGTGGTGCTGCTCGTCATGTCGCTCGCCACGCACGGCCAGCTGCCGCTCGCCGTCGGCTTCGTCGCCGTGCTCGGCGCCAATCTGGGCACCGCCATCAACCCGCTGCTCGAAACCGACGGCACGTCGCCCGAGGCGCGCCGCCTGCCGCTCGGCAACCTGCTCAACCGGTGCCTCGGCATCGCCATCGCGCTGGCGCTGCTGCCGCTGCTGCCGCCGTTGTTCGCCGCCGTGCCGGCGGCGCAGGGCATTGCCCTGTTCCACCTGCTGTTCAACTTGGTGCTGGCGCTGGTCATGCTGCCGCTGCTCGGGCCAACCAGCAAGGGCCTGCGCCGGCTGCTGCCGTCGCGCCCGAGCGACGATCCGTCGAAGCCGGTCTATCTCGACCCGGTCGCCCGCACCACGCCGCTGGTGGCGCTGGGCGGCGCCGCGCGCGAGGCGCTGCGCCTCGCCGACCTGCTCGAGCAGATGCTGTACACCGCCCGCGACGCGCTGCTGCGCAACGACCGCCGGCTGATCGAGGAGACGCGCAGCCACGACGACACGATCGACGCGCTCAACGTCGCCATCAAGCGCTACCTCACCTCCATCGACCCCGAGGAATTGAGCGCCGAGGACCAGCGCCGCATGCGCGAGATCCTCATCTTCTCGATGAGCATGGAGCAGGCCGGCGACGTCGTCGACCGCAACCTCATGACGCATCTGGGCAAGCGGCTGAAACGCGGCCTGCTCGGGCGCACCGAGGCCGACGCCAAGCTTGCCGCGCTGATGGAGCGCCTCGTCGCCAATCTGCGCACCGCCGCCTCGCTGTTCATGACCGAGAACCCCGAGGTGGCGCGCGCCCTGGCCGAGGAGAAGCTGGTGTTCCGCACCGCCGAGCGCGAAGCGGTGGCCTCGCACCTCGCCCAGATGCGCAGCGCCGGCACGGCCGGCGGCATGCGCAGCGCCATCGATCTCGACCTGCTGCGCGACATGAAGCTCATCAACTCGCAGATCGTCGCGGCGGCCGCCTATCCCGTGCTCGACCGCACCGGCGAGCTGCTGCCGACGCGGCTGACGCCGGAGTAGGGGGCGGGCGCCCCTGCAGGCGGCCATTGTCTCTGTGGGGTCCCGCGGGCCAGAACGAACATGCTCTGCCCGCTGCATTGCACGGTGAAGTGCGCCCCCCTCATCCGCCCTTCGGGCCCCTTCTTCCCCGATGGGGCGGGCTCTCCTGAACCTTATTCTAGAACAGCTCCAGCTGCGCCTCCTCGGCGCGCGGCGGCGTGAACAGGTCCGTGCGCAGCGCCGGCAGCTTGCGGTCGAGCCCGAAGCGTTCGCGCGCGCGCGCAAAACGCTGCTGCATCAGCGTGGCGTAGGCGCCTTCGCCGGTCATGCGCTCGCCCCAGGCCGAATTGTAATCCTTGCCGCCGCGCGTCTCGCGCACCAGCGACAGCACGTGCTTCACCCGGTCGGGATAATGGCGCAGCAGCCATTCGCGGAAAATCTCGCGCACCTCGCCCGGCAGCCGCAGCAGCACCATGCCGGCCCATTGCGCGCCCTGTGCGGCGCCGGCGTCGAGGATGCGCTCCATCTCCATGTCGTTGACGGCCGGGATCATCGGCGCCGCCATGACGCCGCTGGGAATGCCCGCCGCCGCCAGCAGCCTGATCGCCTCGAGGCGCTTTTCCGGCGTCGAGGCGCGCGGCTCCATCTTGCGGCTGAGGATGTGGTCCATGCTGGTGACCGACAGCCCGACGCGCACCAGCCCGAGCTTCGCCATCTCGCTCAGAATGTCGATGTCGCGCACGACGAGCGCCGACTTGGTGACGATGGTCGTGGGGTGGCGCGTCTCCAGCAGGACCTCGAGGATGCCGCGCGTCAGCCGGTGCTGGCGTTCGGCCGGCTGGTACGGGTCGGTGTTGGTGCCCATGGCGATGGGCTTCGGCCGGTAGCGCTTCTCGCCGAGCTCGCGCCGCAGCAGCTCCACGGCATTGACCTTGACATAGATCTGCCGCTCGAAATCGAGCCCCGCCGAATGCCCGAGATAGGCGTGTGTCGGCCGCGCGAAGCAGTAGGAGCAGCCATGCTCGCAGCCGCGATAGGCGTTGATCGAGCGGTCGAAGCCGATGTCGGGGCTCTCGTTGCGCGTGATGATGCTGCGCGCCCGCTCGACATGCTCGATGGTCTCGAACGGCTTCAGCGCCTCGACCTGGCCCCAGCCATCGTCGAACGCCTCGCGGCTTTCGCTGTCGAAACGGCCGGGCGCATTGCTCTGCGCGCCGCGCCCGCGATTGCGCCGCGGGTCGACCAGCGCGCGCCCGATCAGGTCGGCGTCGCGCGTGTCCTTGAGCTTTTCGAGCTGCTCGAACGAAGGGGCGGTGTGCATACCCAAGGCGGCCTCGGGGACGAATCGTCCGGTTGGTGAAGGGTTCCAAGCGCTAGCACGCCAACGTGAACATAACAAGAACAAGCCGCTCAGTGGCGCTTGAAGTACTGCACCTCGCGTTCATGCTTTTCCGCCGCCGCACGGCTGTCGAAGGTTCCGAGATTCCGGCGCCTGCCGGTTTTCGGATCGACCTTGCGGGAATAGAGCCGGTACTCGCCGGATTTCAGCTTGCGGATCATCGCCGTTCTCCTTTGCCAGGGAGAACGGCCGGTGGGTCGTGGCGTTCCGCCTGCTTGCCGGATATAACGCCTCGCGTTATAGGACTCGGATGATCCTAGGCACAGCATCCGCATCAACGACCAGTGGCGCATCTGCTTCATCTGGACCGGCACAGGAGCGAGCAATGTCGAAATCGTCGACTGCCACTGATCTCTTGCCCAATCCGCATCCGGGCGAAATCCTGTTGACGGAGTTCCTCGCGCCGATGGGGCTGAGCCAGAACGCGCTGGCACGGGCGGTGGGTGTGCCGCCGCGCCGCATCAACGAGATCGTGCTCGGCAAGCGCGCCGTCACGGCCGATACGGATCTGCGCCTGGCTCGGTATTTTGGCCTGTCGGAGGGCTTCTTCCTCGGCCTGCAGGTCGATTACGACCTGATGGAGCGCCGCCGCGAAATCGGCGCGACGCTGGCTTCCATCAGGCCGCGGACGGCTTAGCTCGGGATCAGCGCTCGGCGAGCCGCGGCATCAGCTCGACGAAGTTGCAGGGCAGGTGGCGGTTGTCGAGCTGGGCGCGCAGGATCCCCTCCCACGCATCGCGGCAGGCGCCGCGCGAGCCGGGCAGGACGAACACGAAGGTGGTGCCGATCAGCCCGCCCGTCGCCCGCGATTGCAGGCTCGACGTGCCCACCGTCGTCGACGAGTACTGGTGAAACAGCACCGAAAACCCGTCCATGCGCTTGGCAAACAGCGGCTCCAGCGCCTCCGGCGTCACATCGCGGCCGGAAAAGCCGGTGCCGCCCGTGGTGATGACGGCGTCGATCGCCGGGTCCTCGACCCACTCCATCACGATCCGGCGGATGCTGTTGATGTCGTCGCGGCAGACGGCGCGCGCCGCGCAGCGGTGCCCGTCCGCCTCCATCAGCTCCTTGAGCAGCGCCCCGGCCGTATCCGTCTCGAGCGTGCGTGTGTCGCTCACCGCCAACACCGCCAGCGACAGCGGCAGGAATGGCTTGCTGGTATCGCGTTCAGTTTTGAACATCCTTGCGCGCCTCCTCAGCGCCGGTCGTGGGTTCGGGGTCGGGGGTGATGGTTTCGGCTTCGGGGCGCAGGCTCGCCGGCGGCGGCGCGACGATGTCCTCCTGCGTCTCGTCCGAGCGCGGATCGAGCTCCACGCTGCCCGGCGTCACGCCCTTTTCGGCGTTCATCGCGCGGAAGCGGATGCGCCCGTCGATACGCACCGGCCGTACCTTCATGCGCAGGAACGCCGTCACCGCCAGCGCGCCGTGGAAGGTCGCGGTGACGAGGAACAGCCCCACCGGCTGGTAGAGGCTCATGACCAGCGCCGCCACGGCCGGGCCGATGGCGAGGCCGGTGCCCAGCACCAGCAGCATGCCGCCCGCCACCCGGCCGAATTCGCCGTGCCGCGCGAAGTCGTTCGCATGGGCCACGGCGATGGCGTAGATCGGATAGGCCGAAAAGCCGTAGAGGCCGAACAGCACATACATCGGCCAGCCGCCATGCGGGTTGACGAGCAGCGTCAGGAAACCGGCGGCCGCCGCCACGCTGCCGAGGACGACGATCACCAGCCGCCGGTCCATGCGGTCGCTGATGCGCCCCGCCGGTACCTGCGCCAGCGCCCCGAGCACGGCGGTCACGGCGAAGAGGAAGGCGATGCCGGAGGCGTCGAGCCCCTGGTCGCGCCCGTAGACCGGCGCCAGCGTGCCGAAGGTGCCGTTAGCCATGCCGACCGAGAAGGCGGCGATCACCGCCAGCGGCGAGGTCTTGTACAACAGCCACACATCGAGCTTGGCCGAGGCCAGCGGGCGCGGCTGCGGCGTCGAGGTCAGCGCGCTCGGCAGGATGGCGCAGATGAAGAAGATGGCGCCGACGATGAACGGGATGTGGCTCGATACGCCCGTCACCGACATGGCGAGCTGGCCCAGCGTCGAGGCCGACATGTTGATCGTCGTATAGACCGAGAAGATGGTGCCGCGGCTCTTGTTCTCGGCCACCTCGTTGAGCCAGCTCTCGACGATCATCGCCGCGCCGGCGAAGCAGAAGCCCGAAAAGGCGCGCAGCACGATCCAGCCGATATCGGCGATCCACAGCAGGTTGAGCAGGATGGTGATGGTGCCGATCGCCGCCATGATCGAGAAGGCGCGGATATGGCCGACCCGCTGCACGAGCAGCGGCACGCTGATCGAGCCGGCGATGAACCCCACTGACCAGCCCGTGCCGATGAGGCCGAGCGCCAGCAGCGAAAAGCCTTCCTCGGCGCCGCGCACGCTGAGCAGCAGACCCTGCAGCCCGCCGGCGAACATCAGGAAGGCCGAGCCGAGGAACAGGGCGTAGATTTTGACGACGGACGACATGGCCCCTACCTATGGCATTCCGGCGGCGCCGGGAATCGGTCAAAATCGCCGGCGCACCATGCCCGAGACGCAGGGCGGCGTTAACCCCCGAGCGCCGCCTTGAGGCTCAGCATGTCGCGCCAGGCCTGCGCCTTGGCGCTCGGCGTGCGCAGCAGGAATGCAGGGTGCAGCGTCGGGATGGCCGGCCCGCTCCACGAGTTGATGGTGAGCGTCTTCCACTGCCCGCGCAGCCGCGTGATGCCGCGATTGGTCTCGAACAGCGCCTGCGTCGGCACGTTGCCCAGCGTCACCAGCACCTTCGGCGCCACCAGCTCCACCTGCCGGTGCAGGAACGGCGCGCACAGCGCCAGCTCCTCGGGCGTCGGATTGCGGTTTCCCGGCGGCCGCCACGGTACCATGTTGGCGATGTAGACCTGCGTGCGGTCGAGCCCGATGGCGCCCAGCATGCGGTCGAGCAACTGTCCGGCGCGCCCGACGAACGGCTTGCCCTGCCGGTCCTCCTGCTCGCCGGGGCCTTCGCCCACCAGCATGATCTCGGCCTCGGGATTGCCGTCGGCGAAGCAGAGCTGCGTCGCGCGGTGCTTGAGGGCGCAGCCGTCATAGGCGTCGACGGCCGCCCGCAGCGCCTCGAGGCTTTCGGCTGCCGCGGCGATGGCGCGCGTCTCGCCCGGATCGGTGAGCAGCGGCACGGCCGGCACGGCGGCCGGGGCAGGGGGTGTGCGCCCCGGCAGCGGCGCGCGCTTCACCGGCGCGGCGGCGGACGTCGCGAAGCGGTCGACGGGCGCCTCGTCCACGGCGATATCGACACCCGCCTGCCTGTACCATTCGAGCACGGCGAGGGCGTCGGCGTCATTTTGCGGGTGATCGGCAGGCATCGGCTCTGTTATGTCACGGCCGGTCTTGGCAAGGAACCCCGATGCCCGAGCGCGAAATCCTCGACACCGACGTCGTCATCGTCGGCGCTGGTCCGGCCGGGCTCGCCGCCGCCATCCGGCTGAAGCAGCTTGCCCCCGCGACCTCGGTCACGGTGGTGGAAAAGGCCGCCGAGCTCGGCGGCCATATCCTCTCGGGCGCCGTCATGGACCCCGCAGGACTCGACGAGCTCATTCCCGACTGGCGCCAGCGCGGCGCGCCGGTCGGCCCGGCCGTGACGCGCGACAGCTTCCACCTGCTCACCCGCCGCCACGATTTCCGCCTGCCCGACGCTCTGCTGCCGCCCCTGATGAAGACGCCTGACGGCGTCATCGTCTCGCTCGGCGATCTCGTGCGCTGGCTTGGAGACGAGGCGCAGGCGCTCGGCGTCGACATCTTCCCCATGACCGCCGCCGTCGATCTGCTGACCACGCCGGAAGGCGCGGTGGAGGGCATCGTCACCGGCGATCTCGGCCGCGACCGGGCCGGCAACCCCAAGCCGGGCCATGCCGCCGGCATCGGTCTGCGCGCCCGCTACACGCTCATCGGCGAGGGCGCGCGCGGCTCGCTGGCGAAGCAGCTGATCCGGCGCTTCAAGCTGGACGCGAAGGCGGCCCCGCAGAAATTCGGACTCGGGATCAAGGAGATATGGCAGATCCCGGACTCGCTGCATGAGCCCGGCCGTGCCGATCACTATCTCGGCTTTCCCCTCGACGACGCGACGCAGGGCGGTGGCTTCTGCTACCACGCCGCCGACCGCCGGATTTACCTCGGGCTGGTCGTCCACCTCGACTACCGCAACCCCACGCTCTCGCCTTTCGACGAGTTCCAGCGCTTCAAGCAGCACCCCGCCATCGCGCGGCTGCTCGCCGGCGCGACCCGCCTGTCCTACGGTGCCCGCACCCTGACGGCGGGCGGCTGGCAGTCGATCCCCGACATCGCCTTTCCCGGCGGTGCGCTGATCGGCTGCGCCGCCGGCTACATGAACGCGCCGCGCCTCAAGGCCATCCACAGCGCCTTCCGCTCCGGCATGGCGGCCGCCGAAGCCGTCGCGGCGGCGCTCGCCGCCGGCCGGGCGCATGACCGGCTCGACGATCTCGGGGCGCGCACCGCGGCCACCGGCATCGGCCGCGAGCTCTACCGCGTGCGCAACGTCAAGCCGCTCTGGTCGCGCTTCGGCACCGCGCTCGGCGTGCTGCTCGCCGGCATCGACATGTGGGCGGCGAGCCTCGTCCGGCTCTCGCCCTTCGGCACGCTGCGCCACCGCAAGGCCGATGCCGACACGCTCCGGCCCGTCGCTGCCGCCGGCACGAAGGCCTATCCGCGTCCCGACGGCGTGACGACCTTCGACCGCGCCGCCTCGGTCTTTCTTGCCAATATCACCCATGACGAGGACCAGCCGGTGCACCTGAGGCTGGCCGACCCGGCGGTGCCGCTGCGCGACACGCTGCCGGCGCTCGGCGTCGAGCCGGCGCCGCTCTACTGCCCGGCCGGCGTCTACGAGATCGACGGCACGGGTCCGCAACCGGCGTTCCGCATCCACGCGGCCAATTGCGTCCACTGCAAGACCTGCGACATCAAGGACCCGGCGCGCAACATCACCTGGGTGCCGCCCGAAGGCGGCTCCGGGCCGAACTATGCCGGCATGTAGACCCTAGCCCAACAGCCCCGTCGGCAGCCCGTCCATGCTTTCGAGGTTCTTTTCGCGCCAATAGGCCTCGATGCCCTCGACGCCCTTGGCCCTGGCCCATTTGTCCATCGTGTCGCGCTCGCCCGCATAGTCGTGGAACGGCACGCCATAGCCGCACGAGGTCTTGGCCAGGTCGAAATCGAGCCGCACCATCTGCCGCGCCCCCAGCCGCTCCGTGCCGCCATATTCGGCCGCCAGCAGCTCGGCATATTCGCCGCTGCCGCGCCGGATCGCCCGTCCGCGCCCATAGAGCCGCAGGATCAGGGGCGGTCCGTCGAAGGCGCACATCATGATGGTCAGCCGCCCGTCGGCGCGCAGATGCGCGGCCGTCTCGTTGCCGCTGCCGGTCATGTCGAGATAGAGCACCGTGTTGTCGCCGAGCACCCGCAGCAGGTCCGTCGAGCGCGGCGAGACGTTGACGCGCGTGCCGGCCGCCGCCGAGGCGGTGAAGAACACGTGCTGGTGCGCGATGAAGGCGCGAAGATGCGGCGTCAGCGCCGGATAGTCCTTGGCCATCTGAAGTCCCCGTGGGCGTCGCCGCCACCATGCGCCCTTGCGGCGCAGTCGCAAAATAGCCAATGTTTTCGGGCTCGTCTGGCCCGTCCCCGGAGACCCGAATCCCCGTGAAAACCCTCCTGCGCCTCGCCGCCGCCCTGGGGCTCGCCGCCAGCCTCGCGGTGCCCGTCATCGCCCAGTCGGATGCCTTCGAGGCCAAGGCGCCGAGCCTGACCGGCAGCTTCCTCGCCGGCCAGGAGGCGCTGGGCGACCTCAATACGCCCGTCGCCTCGCGCTACTTCGCCTCGGCCGTGGCCGAAAGCTGGGACAGCCCCTATGTGCTGGACCGCGCCTTCGTCGCCTTTGCCGCCAATGGCGAGATCGACCGCGCCGCCGATACGGCCCGCCGCCTGCTCGAGCTCGAGCCCAGCCACCAGCTCGCCCAGCTCGTCACCGCCACCGAGGCGATGAAGCAGCGCCGCTACGCCGCTGCCGTGCGCCAGCTCGACAAGCTCGGCGCCGACACGTTCGAAGGCATTACCGGCGCCATCCTCAGGGCCTGGGCGCTCACCGGCGACGGCCGGGTGGACGAGGCGTTCCGCGCCCTCGACGCCGTCGGCCGCGGCGGCCTCGACGAATTCCTGGTCTTCCACCGCGCCATCATGGCCGAGGTGGCGGGCCGCGCCAGCGACGCGCAGCGCTACATCGAGCAGGCGCACGACGCCGATCCCTACACGCCCGACGTCGTCGAGGCCTATGCGCGCATCCTCGGCAATGCCGGCCGCTTCGACGAGGCGCTCGATGCCGTCGTCGCCTTCGAGGCGCAGGGCCTCTCCCATCCCGCCGTCACGACGGTCAAGGAGAAGCTGGCCGAGCGCCGTCACCCCGGCCCCTTCGCGGCCAGCGTGCAGGCCGGTGCCGGCGAGATGTTCCACTCCGTCGCCATCGCCTTCGCCCGCGACGGCACCACCGACGTGGCGCTGGTGCTGGAGCGGCTGGCGCAGTTCCTCGACCCCGCCAACGACACCGTGCCGCTGGTCATCGGCCAGCTCTATGACGGCGCCGGCCAGCACGAGCTCGCCAACGCCATCTACGACGCCGTGCCGGCGGGCTCGCCGCTGAAGCCCATGGCGACCGTCCGCGTCGCCGACAACCTCGATGCGCTGGGCGACCGCCCGCAGGCCATCCGCCGGCTCGGCAACATCGTCACCACGTCGCCCGACGACCTCGAGGCCATCTCCGTGCTGGGCGACCTGTTGCGCGCCGACAAGCAGTATCTCGCCGCCGCCGACGCCTACACCAAGGCGCTGGGCGTCACCGGCGGCAAGTCGCCCGGCGACTGGCGCTTCTACTATGTGCGCGGCATCGCCTATGAACGCGCCGACCGCTTCCCGCTGGCCGAAGCGGACTTCCTGCGCGCCCTGGAGCTGAACCCGGGCCAGCCGCAGGTGCTGAACTACCTGGGCTATAGCTGGGTCGACAAGGGCATGAACCTCGAGCGCGCCCTCGGCATGATCCAGCAGGCCGTCGCCGCGGCGCCCAATGACGGCTACATCATCGACAGCCTGGGCTGGGCCTATTACCGCCTCGGCCGCTTCGACGAGGCCGTCGAAAAGCTCGAGCAGGCAGTGAACATCCGGCCCAACGACGCCGAGATCAACGACCATTTGGGCGACGCCTACTGGCGTGTCGGCCGCCAGCTCGAGGCGCGCTTCCAGTGGACCATCGCCGCCGCGGTGGACAAGGAAGGCAATGTGCGCGAGCGCGCCGCGCCCAAGCTCGCCGGCGGTCTCGACGCGGCGCCGCCGTCGCCCGAGTCCGCCCCCATCGCCGAGCTGCCGGGGGACCAGGCCCCGGTGAACTAGGCGTGGCCGCGCCGCTCGTCGAGGCCGCGCCGGCCAAGCTCAACCTCGCCCTGCACGTTACCGGCCGTCGCCCCGACGGCTACCACACGCTCGACACGCTGGTGGCCTTCGCCGGGCTCGGCGACGAGCTCACGGCGCTGCCGGCGCCGGGCGACACCCTCGCCATCACCGGACCCTTCGCCCGCACGCTGGTGGGCGCGCCCAACAACCTCGTGCTGCGCGCCGTCGCCGCCTATCGCGCCCGCTGGCCGGCACGCCTGCCTGCCGGGCTGGCGCTCACCCTCGCCAAGAACCTGCCGGTCGCGGCGGGGCTGGGCGGCGGCTCGGCCGACGCGGCGGCGGCGCTGCGGCTCTGCGCGGCGCTCGGCGGCGGCGAGACGCGCCTCGCCGACCTGTTCGAGCTTGCGCTCGGCCTCGGCGCCGACGTGCCCATGTGCCTTCACTCGCGCCCCGCGCGGGTCGGCGGCATCGGCGACGTGCTTGCGCCGCTCGCCAGCTTTCCCGCCTGCCACGTGGTGCTGGTCAACCCGCTGGCGCCGGTGGCGACCGCCGAGGTCTTCCGCCGCCTCGCGCACCCCGGCAATCCCGGCCTGCCGGCCTTGCCCGATCCGCTCACGCGGCCGGCGCAGCTCGGCCTCTGGCTCGACGGCACCCGCAACGACCTCGAGCCCGCCGCCATCGCACTGGTGCCGGCCATCGCGCCCCTGATTGCGGAATTGGGCGCGGCCAGCGGCTGTATGCTGGCCCGCATGTCGGGCTCCGGCGCCACCGTCTTCGGCCTTTTCGGCTCCTCGGCCCAGGCCCACCAGGCCGCGCACGACCTGCGCGCGGCGCACCCCACCCACTGGGTCGCCGCCGCTCCGCTCATCCCGGCCTGATCAGTACGCCCGGCTGACGTAGAACTCGGCGATGTCGCTGAGGATCGTCTTCATGTCGCCTGGCGGCAGCGGGGCGAGGGCCTCGCGGGCGCGGCGGACGTGGGCGTGCGCCTTCTCCACCGTGCGCGCCAGCGCGCCGTGGCGCGTCATGATGGCAACCACCTGCGCCAGCGCCGCATCACTGGCATCGGGCTTGCCCAGCGCCGCCCTGATGATCTCGCGCTCGGCCGGGTTCGCCTCGGCCAGCGCCAGGATGACGGGCAGCGTCATCTTGCCCTCGCGCAGGTCGTCGCCGGTGTTCTTGCCCATCGCGCCGGCCTCGCCGCGATAGTCGAGCACGTCGTCGACGAGCTGGAAGGCCAGCCCCAGCTCCAGCCCGTAGTCGCGCAGCGCCGAGCGGCCGGCCGCGTCGGCGCCGCCGGCCATCGCGCCCACTTCCGCCGCTGCCTGGAACAGCGTTGCAGTCTTGGCGCGGATCACCTGGTCGTAGTCGTCGGGCGTCGCCGCCAGGTCGCCGGCCTTGGAGAGCTGGAACACCTCGCCCTCGGCGATGATCGTCGCCGCCTTGGCGAGCACGCCCAGCGCGTCGAGCCGCCCGGTCTCGACCATCATCAGGAAGGCCTGCCCGAGCAGGTAGTCGCCGACGAGCACGCTCGCCTGGTTGCCCCAGATCATGCGCGCCGCCGGCCGGCCGCGCCGCATGTCGCTCTCGTCCACCACGTCGTCGTGGAGCAGCGTCGCATTGTGCATGAACTCGACGGCGGCGGCGTAGTTGACATGCGCGCCGCTGTGGCCGCCGAACAGCATGGCGGCAGCCACCGTCAGCATCGGCCTGAGCCGCTTGCCGCCGGCCTCGATCAGGTAGCGCGCCAGTTGCGGCACCATCTCGACATGGGATTCGGCACGGCTGAGGATCAGCGCGTTGACCTTTTCCATCTCGGCCTGCGTCACGGCCAGCAGCCGGTCCAGCGCACCGGTCCCGGCCTGGTCCTTTTCTGCTGCTGCCGACACCACCATGAAGCGATCCGCCGTTGAGGCCGGCCCGCAAAACCTTATGATCGGCGGGAAACCGGTCCGGATGTGCGATGTCCCTAGCCCACGGCGTGGAAATTGAAAAGCGCGCGGGTGTCACACGCGATGCCTTTCTGGGCGGGCGGCTGATGCTGCTGCAGCCCGCGCGCGGCTTTCGCGCCGGGCTCGATTCGGTGCTGCTCGGCGCCGCCGTGGGCGCCACGGCCGGCACGCTGCTCGATCTGGGGGCCGGCGTCGGCACCGCCGGCCTGGTCGCCCTCGCCGGCCAGGCGGGGCTTTCGGCCACGCTGGTCGAAGCCGATCCGGCGACGGCGGCGCTCGCCGCCGAAAACATCGCCGCCAACGGCCTTTCGGGCCGCGCCGCGGTGCAAACGCTCGATATTGCCGCGCCCGGCCGCCGCGCGCTCCCCCGCGACGCCTTTGCCAGCGTCATCGCCAATCCGCCCTTTTTCGACGCCGGCAGCGCCCCGGCGCCGGCCCGCGCCGCCGCCCGCCAGATGGCGCCGGGCGCGCTGGAGACGTGGGTGCGGGCCGCCGCTGCCCATGCCGCGCCGGGCGCCGAAGTCGTCTTCATCCACGTCGCCGCCCGCCTGCCGGCGTTACTCGCCGGCTTCGGGCGCCGCTTCGGCGCCCTCACCATCCTGCCGCTGAGCCCCCGCGAGGGCGCGCCGGCGCAGCGCGTGCTGGTGCGCGGCATCAAGGGGTCGCGCGCGCCGCTGACGCTGCTCGCCTCGCGCCCCCTGCACGAGGCCGCAGGCCGCGCCTTCCGCCCCGAATTCGAGGCGATTTTCCGCGGCACGGCCCGGCTCCACTGGTAAAACCGGGCGCCGGCCTCTACATCACGGCGACCATCGGGGAGGCGCATGCGCAAAGCAACGGAAATCACTGGCCGCCCGCCATGGCGCCCGGCCGGCCAGCGGGCCGGACGATGACCGCCTTGCTGCTGCGCATCGCCGTCATCGCCGTGCTCATCGGCTTCGTCTGGCTGGGCCTGCGCCGCATCTGGCGCGACTGGCAGGGTCACTTCAAGGCGAGCGACGAGGCGATCCACCGCCGCGACCTCGAGGAGCGCCGGCGTCCCGACGTCATCACCCTCGAGCGCGACAAGGACGGCACCTTCCGCCCGCCCGGCAAGGACGACTGAGGCGCGCCGCTGCCCTGATGTCATGCCGATCCCGTTCGCGCTGGGTGCGCGCTGCGTCCGCACCGGCGATTTCGACGGCCGCAATTGACCCTCGCGCGCCGCGCCACTAGGGTCCGCCCGCCTCATAGCGGACGCCTCCCATGCCTCAACTGCCTCCCAACATGGACCCCCGGAACTCCTTCCAGGGCCTCATCCTCACGCTTCAGCACTATTGGGCGCGCCAGGGCTGCGTGCTGCTGCAGCCCTATGACATGCAGATGGGCGCCGGCACCTTCCACCCCGCGACGACCCTGCGCGCGCTCGGCCCCAAGCCGTGGAACGCCGCCTATGTGCAGCCCTCGCGCCGCCCCAAGGACGGCCGCTATGGCGAGAACCCCAATCGCCTCCAGCACTATTATCAGTTCCAGGTGCTGCTGAAGCCGTCGCCCGACAACATCCAGCAGCTCTATCTCGACTCGCTGGCCGAGATCGGCCTCGATTCCGCCCTGCACGACATCCGCTTCGTCGAGGATGACTGGGAGAGCCCGACTCTCGGCGCCTGGGGGCTGGGCTGGGAGTGCTGGTGCGACGGCATGGAGGTGAGCCAGTTCACCTATTTCCAGCAGGTCGCGGGTTTCGAATGCAGCCCCGTCGCGGGCGAGATCACCTACGGCCTCGAACGCCTCGCCATGTATGTGCAGGGCGTCGAGAACGTCTACGACCTCAACTTCAATGGCGGCTCCGGTGCCGACAAGGTCACCTATGGCGACGTGTTCCTGCAGAACGAGGAGGAGCAGTCGCGCTACAATTTCGAGGCGGCCGACACCGACATGCTGTTCCGCCACTTCGCCGACGCCGAGGCCGAGTGCAAGGCGCTGCTGGAAAAAGGGCAGGGGCCGGACGGCCGCCACACGCTGGCGCTGCCCGCCTATGAGCAGGTCATCAAGGCCAGCCACAATTTCAACCTGCTGGACGCCCGCGGCGTGATCTCGGTCACCGAGCGGCAGAGCTACATCCTGCGCATCCGCGACCTCGCCAAGGCCTGTGGCGGCGCCTGGCTGCAAACCGCCGGCGGCGGCGCCTAGGAGGCGGACTCAACATCCGCTCGCGCGGGCGCTAGACTTTGCCGATGCGTCCGCCCAAGAGGAACAAGAGGAAATCGCCGCCCAGGAAGCGCAATCTGGCGGCCAAGGTGCTGCGCGATCCGCTGTTCCGCCCGAAAGTCATGGCCAATCCGAACGCCTATCGCCGGCGCAAGCGCTTCATCGTTCGGCCGGAAGACGAGGGCGAGAGCGGTAACAACTGATTTTCAGTTGATTGGGCTAAAATAGCTGGATTCAGGTTAATTCTTGCATTCATCGGTTAGTCATGTGCCTTGGCCCAGTTGCCGCCCCATTGCGCCGGTGACATCCTGCCACGACGCGCGGCGCGGCGGACGCGTCCGACCCGGAGGCATTCATGTTCGGCTGGATCATTCTCGGCATCATCGTCGTGGTCATTGGCTACGGCATCATGGCCTACAACAACCTCGTGCGGCAGCGGCAGCTCTCGCAGGAGGGCTGGTCGGGCATCGACGTGCAGCTCAAGCGCCGCACCGATCTCATCCCCAACCTCATGGAAGCCGTGAAGGGCTATATGGGCCACGAGCGCGAAACGCTCGAAGCGGTCACGGCCGCCCGCGCCGCCGCGCAGGCGGGGCAGGGTGCGCCGCCGGCCGAGCGCGCCAAGCTCGAAGGCGCGCTGTCGGGGGCGCTGGGGCGGCTCCTCGCCGTCGCCGAGGCCTATCCCG
>JBDHTK010000019.1:0-21589 GCA_039808625.1 Devosia sp.
GCCGTGCCGCGCGCCGCCGCCACCGCGCCCTGCGTCACCACCGTCACCGGGATCGATGCGGGCGCGCCGTCATAGGGCGTCGTCACTGCGCCGCCTTGTCGTTGCCCGGCGTGTAGTTGAGGATGGCGCCGAGCCAGCGCTCCACCTCGCGCACCTCCATGCCCTTGCGCGCCGCGTAGTCCTCCACCTGGTCGCGCTCGACCTTGGCGACGCCGAAATAGCGCGCGTCCTTGTGGCTGAGATAGAGCCCCGACACCGACGAGCCCGGCCACATGGCAAAGCCCTCCGTCAGCTCGACGCCGATGCGCTGGCGGGCGTTGAGCAGGCGGAACAGGGTCGTCTTCTCGGTGTGGTCGGGCTGCGCCGGATAGCCGGGGGCAGGGCGGATGCCGCGATATTTCTCGAGGATCAGATCGTCCGGCGTCGACGCCTCGTCCGGCGCGTAGCCCCAGAACTCCTTGCGCACGCGCTCGTGCATGGCCTCGGCGAAGGCCTCGGCGAAGCGGTCGGCGATGGCCTTCACGACGATCGACGAATAGTCGTCGTTCTGCCGCTCGAAGCGCTCGGCGATGGCCTGCTCCTCGATGCCCGCCGTCACGACGAAGCCGCCGACATAGTCGGGGATGCCGACCGGCGCGACGAAATCGGCCAGCGCCATGTTGGGCTTGCCCTTGAGCTTACTGAGCTGCTGGCGCAGCGTGAAGAAGGTGGCGAGCGTCTCCGTGCGGCTTTCGTCGGTATAGAGCACGATGTCGTCCTCCACCCGGTTGGCCGGCCAGAAGCCGATCACCGCCTTGGGGCGGAACCAGTTCTTCTGCAGCACCTCGCGCAGCATGGCCTGCGCGTCGTCCCACAATTGCCGCGCCGCCGGCCCCTGCTTCTCGTCGTCGAGGATGGCCGGGTAGCGCCCGCGCATCTCCCAGGCCTGGAAGAACGGCGTCCAGTCGATGTAGCGCGCCAGCGTGTCGAGGTCATAGCTCTCGAACACCTTCGTGCCGAGGAAGCTCGGCACCGGCGGCGTGTAGCTCGACCAGTCCGTCTTGAAGCCGTTCTCGCGCGCGGCGGCGAGCGGCAGGCGCTGCTTTTCCGCCTCCGCCTCGGCGTGGCGGCGGGCCACACGCTCGTACTCGGCCTTGATGTCGGCGACATAGGCCGGCCGCTGCTCGGGCGAGAGCAGGGCGGAGACGACGCCCACGGCGCGGCTCGCATCGTTCACATGCACGGTCGGGCCGCCGTGATATTGCGGGTGGATCTTCACCGCCGTATGCACGCGGCTGGTCGTCGCCCCGCCGATCAGCAGCGGGATGTCGAAGCCTTCGCGCTCCATCTCGGCGGCGACATGCGCCATCTCGTCGAGCGACGGCGTGATGAGGCCGCTGAGCCCGATGGCGTCCACCTTCTCGGCCCGCGCCGTCTCGAGGATCTTCTGGCTCGGCACCATGACGCCGAGGTCGATGATCTCGTAATTGTTGCAGCTCAGCACGACGCCGACGATGTTCTTGCCGATGTCGTGCACGTCGCCCTTGACCGTCGCCATCAGGATCCGGCCGGCCGGCTTGAAGCCGCCTTCGCCGCCATTGGCCTCCTTCTCGGCCTCCATGTAGGGGAGCAGGTGGGCCACGGCCTGCTTCATGACGCGCGCCGATTTCACCACCTGCGGCAGGAACATCTTGCCCGCGCCGAACAGGTCGCCGACGATGCTCATGCCGGCCATCAGCGGCCCTTCGATCACGTCGAGCGGCCGCGCCGCGGCGAGCCGCGCTGCCTCGGTGTCCTCGTCGATGAACTCGGTGATGCCGTTGACCAGGGCGTGGCTGATGCGCTCGTTGACCGGCTTTTCGCGCCAGCTCAGGTCCTTGCCCCTGGCCTCCTGGCCGGCGCCGCCCTTGTAGCGCTCGGCCAGCTCCAGCAGGCGCTCGGTGGCCTCGGAGCGGCGGTTGAGGATGACGTCCTCGCAGGCCTCGCGCAGCTCCGGCTCGATCGTCTCGTAGACGGCGAGCTGCCCGGCATTGACGATGCCCATGTCCATGCCCGCCTGGATGGCGTGGTAGAGGAACACCGAGTGCATGGCCTCGCGCACCGGCTCGTTGCCGCGGAACGAGAAGCTCAGATTGCTGACGCCGCCCGAAATATGCACATGCGGCAGCGTCTCGCGGATGGCGCGCGTCGCCTCGATGAAGTCGACGCCGTAATTGGCGTGCTCCTCGATGCCCGTCGCCACGGCGAAGATGTTGGGGTCGAAGACGATGTCCTCGGGCGGAAAGCCCACCTGCTCGGTCAGGAGCCTGTAGGCCCGCGTGCAGATGGCGATCTTGCGCGCGGCGGTATCGGCCTGGCCCTGCTCGTCGAAGGCCATCACCACCACGGCGGCGCCATAGGCGCGGCACAGCTTCGCCGCTTCGAGGAATTTCGCCTCGCCCTCCTTCATCGAGATGGAGTTGACCAGGGGCTTGCCCTGCACGCATTTGAGGCCGGCCTCGATGACCTCGAATTTCGAGCTGTCGATCATCAGCGGCACGCGGGCGATGTCGGGCTCGGCGGCGACGAGGTTGAGGAATTCCACCATCACCTTCTCGCTGTCCAGCAGGCCCTCGTCGACATTGACGTCGATCACCTGCGCGCCGTTCTGCACCTGCTCGCGCGCCACCTCGAGCGCCGCCGCGTAGTCGCCGGCCTTGATGAGCTTGCGGAAGCGCGCCGAGCCGGTGACGTTGGTGCGCTCGCCGACATTCACGAACGGAATTTCGGGCGTCAGGGTGAAGGGCTCGAGTCCCGACAGGCGCAGCTGCACCGGCACCGCGCGCACGCGGCGCGGCTTGTGGCGGGCGGCGACCTCGGCGAAGGCGCGGATATGCTCGGGCGTCGTGCCGCAGCAGCCGCCGATGATGTTGACCAGCCCGTCGCGCGCGAAGACGTCGAGCTGGGCGGCCATGAATTCGGGGCTCTCGTCATAGCCGCCGAAGGCGTTGGGCAGGCCCGCATTGGGGTAGCAGCACACCAGCGTGTCGGCCACGTCGCTCAGTTCGGCGATGTGCGGGCGCATGGCGTCGGCGCCCAGCGCGCAGTTGAGCCCGATGGTGAAGGGTTTTGCGTGCCGCACCGAATACCAGAAGGCGGTCGGCGTCTGTCCGCTCAGCGTGCGCCCGGAGCGGTCGGTGATGGTGCCCGAGATCATGATCGGCAGCTCGACCCCGCGCGCCTCGAAGATGCGCCGCGCGGCGAACAGGCCGGCCTTGGTGTTGAGCGTGTCGGTGATCGTCTCGAACAGCAGGAGGTCCGCGCCGCCGTCGATCAGCCCGTTGATCGCCTCGGTATAGCTGGCGGCGATCTGGTCGAAGGTGACGTTGCGAAAGCCCGGATTGTTGACGTCCGTGGACATCGACGCCGTCTTGTTGAGCGGTCCCAGCGCGCCGGCGACGAAGCGGCGGCGGCCGTCCTCGGCCGCAGCGCCGTCGGCGGCGGCGCGCGCCAGTTGCGCGCCCGCGACGTTGAGCTCGTAGGCCAGCGCCTCCATGCCGTAGTCGGCCTGCACGATGGACGTCGACGAGAAGGTGTTGGTCTCGCAGATATCCGCCCCGGCGCGGAAATAGCTCAGGTGGATGTCGCGGATCGCCTCGGGCGCCGTGAGGTTGAGGAGGTCGTTGTTGCCGCGCACGTCCTTCGCCCAGCCGGCGAAGCGCTCGCCGCGATAGCCGGCCTCGTCCAGCCGCAATTGCTGGATCATCGTGCCCATCGCCCCGTCCAGCACCAGGATGCGCTCCTTCGCGGCGGCGCTCAGGGCGGCTTTGGCATCGCTGTGCGGCTTGGACGTCATGACGTAATCCTCTCGCGGGGGTGCCCGCGCTCGCGCTCTACGGTCTAGGATATAAAGAAATCTTTATATGCTATCGACGGCATGGGCAAGCAACGGGATTTTGCGTTAAGCGTTGGTGAGAAAACGCTTCTTCATGGTCCCATGCTGCCTTTCCTGCTCGTCCCCGGCCTCAATTGCGACGCCCGCGTCTATGCCGGCGTCGCGCGCGTGCTCTGGCAGCACGGGCCCATCACCATCGCCAACCATAGCAGCGGCGACCGCATGGAGGCCATCGCCGCCGCCATTCTCGCCGATGCGCCGCCGCGTTTCGCGCTCGCCGGCTTCTCGATGGGCGGCTATCTCGCCTTCGAGATCCTGCGCCAGGCGCCCGGCCGGGTGCACAGGCTCTGCCTCCTCGACACTTCCGCCGCGCCGGATACGCCGGAGGCTACCGAAACCCGTCGCCGCCGCATCGCCCTCGCCGAGGGCGGCAAGTTCGGCGCCGTGGTCGAGCAGTCCTTCCCGCAGTCGGTGCATCCCGACAACGTCACCAATCCCGACCTCTATTCCATCCACCGCGCGATGGCCGAAGCCAACGGGCCCGACATCTACGTCGCGCAGCAGCAGGCCATCATCCACCGGCCGGATTCGCGCCCCGGCCTCGCGGACATCGCGCTGCCGACGCTCATCGTGGTGGGGGAGGGCGACCAGATCACCCCCCCGGCCGCTGCCGCCGAGATGCAGCGCGGCATCGCCGGCAGCCGGCTGGTGACGATTCCGCGCGCCGGTCATCTGGCCCTGCTGGAGCAGCCCGAGCCGGTGCACGCGGCGCTCGTCGAATGGGCGCAGGCCTAGCCGGAATCTTCGTCGATTTTTGCTCAAATTAACCGCACCGCAACCACGATCCGGGACTGTGCCTGAAAGCGCGGACGGGCTTGGCTAAAATCCGCCGCGATATCCCGCCCGAGGTTCTGTCTTGCGTTCCGTTCTCCACCTCTGGCGCCTAGCGGCGCTTCTGGTTCTCGCCGTGCCGTTGCTCGCCGCCTGCTCGGGCGGCGTCGGCACCTCCGGCGTCAAGCGCGCCGCCTTCACCTCGAAGGAATTCGGCGTCTCCGTCTCGCCGCGCGTCACCACGGCCAAGTTCCCGCCGCGCGGCGGCGGCCGCGAAATGCCGCTGAAGCCCTACACGGTGCGCGCCGTCACCTACCAGCCCGTGGCCGGGCCGGGCTATGTCGAGCGCGGCCGCGCCTCGTGGTACGGGCAGGATTTCCACGGCCGGCGCACCGCCAATGGCGAGATTTTCGGCGCCTACTACCTCACGGCGGCGAGCCCCGTGCTGCCCATCCCCAGCTATGCCCGCGTCACCAACCTCGAGAACGGCCGCTCGGTGATGGTGCGCGTCAACGATCGCGGCCCCTACATGGCCGGCCGCATCATCGACCTCAGCTACCAGGCCGCCGAGGTGCTGGGCTACCGCGCCAAGGGCAGCGCCGAGGTCGAGGTCCGCTATGTCGGCCCGGCGCCGCTCAATGTCGACGACCAGAAGATGCTGATGGCCTCCATCGACCGGCCGAGCGGCTTCGAGCAGCAGGGCGACACCCGCATCGCGATGGCGACGACGCCGGCCAACCGCGACCCGCTGTCGGGCGGCCTCATCGGCGACCTCATCGGCAGCCTCGCCTACGCCGGGCCGACGCCCGACGTGGACGGCGCCATCGCCGCCGCCGAGGCGATGGCGACGCGCGCGCCGGCCCTCGCGGAGTGGCGCGACGCCGTCGACGCCGAGGCCCGTGCCGTCACCGTGCCGCTGGGCGTGTTCAGGGACCGGGCCGGGGCCGTAGCGGTAGCCGATGCCTTCGCCATGCTCGGCGCGGTGGATGAAAAAACGCTGAATCTGGGCGGTAATCCGGCCACACGATTGACATTGACCCATCTTAAGCCGGGGGTCGCGCACAGCGATGTTCTTGCGCTGGCGCAGCAACTTGGCCTCACGGGCGTTAAGTTCTAGTAGTCTCACGCGGCGCCGACCCCCCGGCGCCCAGGGGGTGGAAGTCATGCGGTGGCGCTTTGCGCTCATGATGCTGGCGTGTGTGGCGGCGTTCCTGACGCCGCTGGCCGCCCGCGCGCAGGATTTCGACAGCAAGGCGAAATTTGCCGTGCTGATGGACGCCGCCTCGGGCACGGTGCTGTTCAACAAGAACGCCGACGAGCGGCTCGAGCCGGCCAGCATGGCCAAGCTCATGACGCTGGCCGTGGTCTTCACCTACCTGCAGCAGAACAAGCTGTCGCTCGACGACCAGTTCTTCATCTCCGAGAATGCCTGGCGCACCGGCGGCGCCGCCTCGGGCGGCTCGACCATGTTCGCCGAGCTCAACTCCAAGGTGCGGGTCGAAGACCTCATCCGCTCGGTCATCATCCAGTCGGGCAACGACGCCGCCATCGCGCTGGCCGAGGGCATCGGCGGCACGGAGCAGACCTTTGCCCGCATCGAGAACCAGCTGGCCGCGCAGATCGGGCTTTCCAATTCCCATTTCGTCAACTCGACCGGCCTGCCGGATCCCGACCAGTATTCGACGGCGCGCGACCTCGCGATCCTCGCGCGCTACATCATCGACACCTTCCCCGAATACTACCCCATCTTCGCCGAGCCGGAGTTCACCTGGAACAAGATCCGCCAGCTCAACCGCAACTCGCTGCTCGAGATCGGCATCGGCGTCGATGGCCTCAAGACCGGCCACACCGAGGCCGCCGGCTATGGCGAGGTCATCTCGGCACCCAATGACGGGCGGCGGCTGATTGCGGTGCTGCACGGGCTCACCTCCATGCGCGAGCGCACCGAGGAGGCGCGCAAGCTCATCACCTGGGGCATGCGCGGCTTCGAGCTGCTGCCGGTCTATGCGCGCGACGCCGTCGTCGCCTATGCCGACGTCTATGGCGGGGAGGAGCCGCAGGTCGGCCTCGTCGGCCAGGACAGGATCGACCTGTTCGTGCCCAAGGGCTCCGAGAAATGCCCCGAGGCGACCGTCACCTATCAGGGGCCGCTGCGCCCGCCGGTGCAGAAGGGCCAGCCGGTCGGCAAGCTCAACATCTTCTGTGCCGGTTCGCTGGTGCAGGAGACGCCGCTCTATGCGGCGGCGGCGGTGGCGGAGGGCAACCTGTTCCGCAAGTCGACCGATGCGGCCAGGCACCTGCTGCTGGGCTGGTTGCCCTGATGCTGGAACGCAGCGCGCGGCGCGCCCGCTTCATCACCTTCGAGGGCGGCGAAGGGGTGGGCAAGTCGACCCAGGTCAAGCGGCTGGTCAGTGCCCTCAGCCGGCAGGCGATCCCGGCCGTGCGCACGCGCGAGCCTGGCGGCACGCCGCGCGCCGAGGCGATCCGCGCCTTCATCCTGCAGGGGCGCTCGGAGTCCTGGGGGCCGGGGGCCGAGGCGGCGCTGTTCGCCGCCGCCCGGCTCGACCATGTCAACGAGCTCATCGCGCCCAATCTCGATGCCGGCCGCTGGGTCGTCTCCGACCGCTTCTCGGATTCGACCCGCGCCTATCAGGGGTTGACCGGCGGCGTCGACGTCCGGCTCATCGACGCGCTCGAGGTGCTGGCGCTCAACGGGCGCAAGCCCGATCTGACCGTCGTGCTCGACATGGACCCCGAGATCGCCTTCCGCCGCGTGCTCGAGCGCGAGACCGAGGCGGCGCTGGCCGCCACCGGCGACCGCTTCGAGAAGGAGGACCTCGACTGGCACCGGCGGCTGCGCGACGCCTTCCTCGCCATCGCCCGCGACAACACCGAGCGCTGCGTCGTCATCCCGGCCGGCCAGGACGAGGATGCGCTCGAGCAGGAAATCTGGGACGTGCTGGTGCGCCGCTTCCCCGAACTGCGCTACGAGCAGACGGCGTGAGCGCCGCCGACGACATCCGCGAAGCCGACCAGCTCGCGGGGGTCCCCCTGCCGGAAACCCGCACCAGCGTGGTGGGCCATGACAGTGCCTGGCAGAAGTTCATGGCCGAGCGCCTGCCCGGCGCCGTCCTGCTGCACGGGCCGCGCGGCATCGGCAAGGCCACTTTCGCCTTCGATCTGGCACGCAGGCTCTTCATCCGCACCGGCGACGAGGCGCCCGAGCACGTCGTCGCGCAGGTCGCCGCCGGCGCCTACCCCAACCTGCGCGTGCTGCGCAAGGCGCCGCGCGATACCGGAAAGGGCTTCTATACTGCCATTCGGGTCGAGGAGGTGCGCGGGCTGATCGAGGAGGTGCGGATGACGCGCGGCCGCGCCGGCTTCCGCATCGTCATCGTCGACGCCATCGACGACTGCAATGCCTCGTCGGCCAATGCGCTGCTCAAGATCCTCGAGGAGCCGCCGGCCGAAACGCTGTTCGTCCTCGTCTCGCACCGGCCAGGCGGCCTGCTGCCGACCATCCGCTCGCGCTGCCGCGCCGTCGCCCTCAGGCCGCTCGCCGACAGCGACGTGCGCACCATCATCGGCGACGTGCCCGGCGCCGAGGCCGCCGTGGCGCTGGCCGGCGGCGTGCCGCGCCTTGCCTATGAGGCGCTGGCGCTCGGCGAACACAAGGGGCTCACGAGCCTTGCAGCCTGGCTCCGGGCGCCGGGGCAGGGGGCCGCCGCCGTCTATCTGGGCATCGCCGACGTCCTCGCCGCCGAGCGCGACGGAGCGGCCTACGGCTTCGGCCGGCAGATGCTGCTGGGCTGGATCGCCGGCGAGGCGACGGCCGCCGCGACGGCGCGGGCACGCACGCGGCTTGCCTCGGCCAATGAGCTATGGGAGAAGGCCAACGCCCTGTTCGCCGACGCCGACACCTACAATCTCGACGCCCGGCAGACCCTGATCTCGCTCTTCGACGCGGTCAGGCGGCACGCCCAGACGCACCTCGCACCCGCCGAAGCCCGATGACCCGCAACGCCTATTACATCACCACCGCGATCGCCTATCCCAATGGGGAGCCGCATATCGGCCACGCCTACGAGATGGTGGCGACCGACGCCATCGCCCGCTGGCGGCGGCTCGAGGGCCGCGAGGTCTTCTTCCTCACCGGCACCGACGAGCACGGGCTCAAGATGGTGCAGACGGCCGAGCGCGAGGGGCTGACGACGCGGGCGCTCGCCGACCGCAACGCGCAGCGCTTCAAGGATCTCGCCGCGACGCTGGACATCTCCAACGACGATTTCATCCGCACCACCGAGCAGCGCCACTTCGACTCCGTGCAGGAGATCTGGCGGCGCATGGCGGCGTCGAGCAATGGCGACATCTACCAGTCGACCTATACCGGCTGGTACTCGGTGCGCGACGAAGCCTATTTCGACGAGGCCGAGCTCACCACCGGCGAGGACGGCAAGCGCTACGCGCCCTCGGGCGCCGAGGCGACATGGGTCGAGGAGCCGAGCTATTTCTTCCGCCTCTCGGCCTATCAGGACCGGCTGCTGGCGTTCTACGACGCGCACCCCGATTTCATCGCGCCGCGCGAGCGGCGCAACGAGATCGTCAGTTTCGTCAGGGGCGGGCTGCAGGACCTGTCGATTTCGCGAACGACGTTCGACTGGGGTGTCCCGGTGCCGGGTGCGCCGGGGCACGTCATGTATGTGTGGATCGACGCGCTGACCAACTACATCACCGGCGCCGGCTTTCCCGACGAGACGAGTGAACTCTACCGCAAATTCTGGCCGGCGGACCTGCACGTCATCGGCAAGGACATCATCCGCTTCCACACCGTCTACTGGCCGGCCTTCCTGATGAGCGCGGGCCTGCCGCTGCCCGGCCGCGTCTACGCCCACGGCTTCCTGACCTCCGAGGGCAAGAAGATGTCGAAGTCGCTCGGCAACGTGGTCGACCCCTTCGCCCTGGTCGAGGAATTCGGCGCCGATCCGGTGCGCTACTACTTCCTGCGCGAAATCTCGTGGGGACAGGACGGCGACTGGGGCCGCGAGAAATTCATCAACCGCAACAATGCCGACCTCGCCAACAATTTCGGCAATCTGGCGCAGCGCTCGCTGGCCATGATCGCCAGGAATTTCGGCGGCGAGATGCCGCCGCGGCAGGTGGGCTCGGCCGAGGACGACAAGCTCGTCAGCGAGACGATGGCGTCGATCGAGCGCATGGTCGAGACGATGGAGCATGAGCAGCTGCACGAGGCGGCGGCCGAACTGGTCGCGGCGCTGAGCACCGCCAATCTCTACTTCGCCGAACAGGCGCCCTGGGGCCGCAAGGACGATCTCGAGCGCATGGGCTCGATCCTCGCGACGACCGCCGACGTGGTGCGGCGCGCCGCCATCGTGGCGCAGGCCTTCGTGCCCGAGGCGGCGGGCAAGATGCTCGACCTGCTCGGCGTGCCGGCCGAGGCGCGGCTGCTGCAGCATGCGCTCGACCCCGACAGCATCGTGCCCGCCGGCACGACGCTGCCGCCGCCGCAGCCGGTGTTCCGCAAGTTCGAGCCGGCGCGGACGGCTGCCTGACGTGCTCATCGACTCGCATTGCCATCTCGATTTTCCCGAGCTCGCGGCGGATCGGTTGGGGGTCCTGGCGCGCGCCGGGGCGAATGGCGTTTCAGGCATGGTGACCATCTCGACGCGCGTCCGCCGCTTCGCCGAGATCGCCGCCATTGCCGAGGCGCATCCGCAGATCTGGTGCAGCGTCGGCACGCATCCGCATCACGCCCATGAGGAGACCGACGTCGAGGCGGCCGAGCTGGTGCGGCTCGCCGAGCATCCGCGCTGCGTCGCCATCGGCGAGGTCGGGCTCGACTACCACTATGAAGGCGACTACGCGGCGCAGGCGCAGGGGTTCCGGCGGCATATCGCGGCGGCCCGCCAGACCGGGCTGCCGCTCGTCATCCACGCCCGCGATGCCGACGCCGACATTGCCGCCATCCTCGAGGACGAGGCGGGGCAGGGGGCCTTCCCCTTCGTGCTGCACTGCTTTTCGTCAGGCCTCGAGCTGGCGCGGTGCGGGCTGGCGCTCGGCGGCTATATCTCGTTCTCGGGCATCCTGACCTTCAAGAACGCCGCCGAGGTGCAGCAGGCGGCGATGATGGCGCCGGCCGACCGCATCCTCGTCGAGACCGACGCGCCCTATCTCGCGCCGGTGCCGCATCGCGGCCGTGCCAACGAGCCGGCCTTCGTGCGCCACACCGCCGAAAAGCTCGCCGAGCTGCGCGGCGTCACGCTCGACGCCATCGCCGAGACGACGACGGCCAATTTCTTCCGTCTGTTCGCGAAGGCCAGGTGATGGCCGCCGCCACCTCGATCGTCGCGACCATCATGGGGTGCGGCTCGTCGGGGGGCGTGCCGCGCATCGGCGGCAACTGGGGCGTGTGCGACCCGGAGGACCCGCGCAACCGGCGCCGCCGCTGCGCGCTGCTGATCGAAGGACGCAGCGGCGACAGCCCGCCGACGCGCATCGTCGTCGATACCGGCTGCGACCTGCGCGAGCAGCTTCTCGACGCCGGCGTCGAGCGCGTCGATGCCGTGCTCTACACGCACGAGCATGCCGACCACACGCACGGCATCGACGATCTGCGCGTGCTGGCGCTCAACTCGCGCAAGCGCGTCGACGTCTATTTCAGCCATGAGGCGGCGCAGCGCATCGTGCCGAGCTTCTCCTACTGCTTCACGGCGCCGCCGGGCTCGGACTATCCGCCCATCCTCAACCAGAACCTCATCGAAGCCGGCCGGGAGCTGACGGTGAGCGGGCCGGGCGGCGACATCACCGTGCTGCCCTTCCGGCAGGAGCATGGCGACATCTTCTCGCTCGGCTTCCGCGTCGGCCGCTTCGCCTATTCGTGCGACCTGAGCGGCATTCCAGCGGCGTCGGCGGCGGCCGTGTCCGGTCTGGATCTGTGGGTGCTCGACGCGCTGCGCCCGACGCCGCATCCCAGTCATCTCAGCCTGCCCGAGGCGCTGGCGCTCGTGGCGCAGTATCGGCCGCGCGAGGCGGTGCTCACCAACCTCCATATCGATCTCGACTACGCCGAGACCGACCGCATCACCCCGACCAATGTCCGCCCGGCCTACGACGGGCTGCGCCTCGACGTCACCGCCGGCCGCGTGCTGTCGCCACGCTAGGCCGGTCGCGCCGCGGCGACAGCCGGCAGCGGGGCGAAGTCATGCTGGTCGATGTCGCTCAGCGTATGCAGCAGCAGGCCGTTGAAGATGGGCTCGCTCTCGTCGGCCAGCGTGCGGATCTCGGGGCGGCCGTTGACTTTCGCCACCAGCGAGGCGTCGAGAGCGGCAAAGAACTCCTCCTGCATCAGGTGGAAGGCGTGCGAGCCGGGCCCGGCGATCACCACGCAATCAGGATCGAACACGGCGAGCAGCCGGCTCAGCCCGTAGCCGATGGCGCGGCCGGCGAGGCGGAAGGCCTGCACCGGTGCACGCTCGCCGCGATTGCCGCGCTGGATGAGCTGGGCGTAGTCGGCGGCCGGCACCACCGGGGCAGGGGGCGTCGATTCGGGCACCGAATAGGCGCTGCGCAGAACGCCGTAGTCGGCGGCGTAGGCCTCGATGCAGCCATGCATGCCGCAGCGGCAGAGGGCGCCGTTGGGCGCGTGGTTCATATGGCCGAACTCGGTCGCCCCCTCCTCGCCGCGCCCGAACACCTGGCCGCGCACGGTCATGCCCATCGCCACCGTCGAGCCGATGAAGATGGTGGCGACGGAGCGCTCGCGCAGCGTCGGATCGCGCCAGCGCGTGCCCTCGGCCAGCAGCCGCCCGCGCTTGCACAGCAGCACCGGCACGCCGAAGCGCGCCGCGAGCGGGCCGGCGAGGTCGCGCTCGGCGAGGCCGGCGACCGGCGACCAGCTCAGCCCGGCGCGCGCCCGCTCGAGCACCCCCTGCACGGAGATGGCGATGCGGCGCAGGCCGCGCATCTCCGCCGGGTTGCGCTGGCCGAGCAGCGCGATGCCCTCATCGAGATGGGCGACGGGGTCGCGCCCGAGAAAGAGCTTCGGGTCGAGCGCCGCCTCGATGCGGTCGACCAGCGTCGCGCCGTAGTCGACCAGCGAATAGCGCACCCGCCCGACCTCGAGCTCGACGAGGCAGGCATAGGCGGCCTGGCGGTTGAAGCCGACGCGGATGGGCGGCCGCCCGCGCACGCGCGCATCGGGCGAGGGCGGCAGGTCGACGATCAGATTCTGCGCCAGCATGTCCTGCGTGATGGCGGTCAGGCTGGCCGGTGACAGGCCGGTGGCGTCGGCGATCGAGGTACGTGCCGCAGGACCGTCGTTGCGCAGGGCACCGAGCACGAGGCTGCGGTTCTGCCGCCTCACGAAATCGCTGTCACCTATGATTTTCAATGGGTTGGTCCTTGCAGCAGGCGGCATTCTGACCGGGAAATCCTCCCAAGTCGATTAATTTCGACTATCAAAAATAAGATTGACGCCGGTGCGACATGCTGTCAGATAACGCGGGCACCGACGTGCGGTGCCGATGTGCCGGCGTCTGTAAGGCCGGTGCGGTGGAACGGCGGTGCGCCGCCAAGGGAGGACATTATGAAGAGATTTGCAGCGGTCCTGCTGGGCTCAACCGTGCTCGTCAGCATGGCCAGTGCTACGATGGCAGCCGGGCTGACGATCGGCGTGTCCTGGAACAACTTCCAGGAAGAGCGCTGGGGCAAGTGGGACGAGCCGGCCATCCGCGCCGTCGTCGAAGCCAATGGCGACACCTACATTTCGGCGGACGCCCAGTCGTCGGCCAGCAAGCAGCTCACCGATGTCGAGAGCCTGATCTCGCAGGGGGCCGACGCGCTCATCATCCTGGCGCAGGACCAGGAAGCCATCCTGCCGGCCGTGCAGGCCGCCGCCGCCGAGGGCATCCCGGTGGTCGCCTACGACCGGCTCTTCGAGTCGCCGGATGCGTTCTACCTGACCTTCGACAACAAGGAAGTCGGCCGCATGCAGGCCCGCGGCGTCTACGCCGTGCAGCCGACCGGCAACTACGTCTTCATCAAGGGCAACAGCGCCGATCCGAACGCGGACTTCCTGTTCGAAGGCCAGATGGAAGTGCTGAAGGCCGCCATCGACAAGGGCGACATCAAGAATGTCGGCGAAGCCTATACCGACAACTGGGACCCCGCCGTCGCGCAGCGCAACATGGAGCAGTTCCTGACCGCCAACAACAACAACATCGACGCGGTCGTCGCCTCCAATGACGGCACGGCCGGTGGCGCCATCGCGGCGCTGGCGGCGCAGGGCATGGCCGGCTCGGTACCGGTGTCCGGCCAGGACGGTGACCAGGCCGCGCTCAACCGCATCGCGCTCGGCACGCAGACCGTGTCGGTGTGGAAGGATGCCCGCGAGCTCGGCAAGAAGGCCGCCGAAATCGCCACGGCGCTGGCCAGCGGCACGGCCCCCGAGGCCATCGAGGGCTCGCAGAAGTTCTCCGGCGGCGCCAAGGGCATCGAGATGAACTCGGTGTTCCTCGCCCCGATCCCCGTCACCAAGGACAATCTGAACCTCGTCCTCGATGCCGGCTGGATCGCCAAGGATGTGCTCTGCCAGGGCGTCGCCGCCGGCACCGTGGCCGTCTGCGGCTGACCCTCAGCCAGGCACGACGCCGCGGCGGAGGCCGCGGCGTCGTCCAAATGGCGCCGCCCCTTGTCCCGCGCTATACCGTGCTTTCCATTTTCGGAGGGCGGAGAGACCTGATGGCCGAGCACACCGCAGCCTCGAACAGCACGCGCACGCCCGCCGCCGCGCCCGGCAATGTCATCCAGCGTTTCGTGAGCGCCACCGAGATCGACACGCGCATGCTCGGCATGATCGGCGCGCTGGCGCTGATCTGGATCGTCTTCAACATCATTTCCGACGGCCTGTTCCTGACGCCACGCAATCTGTGGAACCTGTCGGTGCAGACCGCCTCGATCGCCGTCATGGCGACGGGCATGGTGCTGGTCATCGTCACCCGCAACATCGACCTGTCGGTCGGCTCGATGCTCGGCTTCGTCGGCATGATCATGGGTGTGCTGCAGGCGGAAATCCTGCCGCCGCTCATGGGCTTCGGCCATCCGGCGCTGTGGCTCATCGCGCTGGTGGTCGGCATCGTGCTCGGCGCCGCCATCGGTGCGCTGCAGGGCGCCATCGTCGCCTATCTGCAGGTGCCGAGCTTCATCGTCACGCTGGGCGGCTATCTCGTGTGGCGCGGCGCGGCGTGGTGGGTCACGATGGGCCGCACCGTCGCGCCGATGGATACGACGTTCCAGCTCATGGGCGGCGGCCCGACGGGCTCGATCGGCTTCTGGCCGAGCTGGATCGTCGGCGCACTGGTATGCGTGGGCATCCTCTTCATGATCTGGATCGAACGACGGCAGCGCCGGCGCTTCGGCTTCCCGCTGCGCCCGATGTGGGCCGAAGGCGTGCTGGCCGGCCTCGGCTGCGGCGTCGTGCTGATCGCCGTGTGGGTGGCGAACTCCTACCCGTGGCCGGCACGCATCGCCGAGCGCTACGCCGAGGCGAACGGCATCGCCGTGCCCGAGGGCGGGCTGATCATCGCACACGGCATCGCCATTCCGGTGCTTATCGCCATCGGGGTAGGGCTCCTGATGGCGTTCATCGCCAGCCGCATGCGCTTCGGCCGCTACGTCTTCGCCATGGGCGGCAACCCCGAGGCGGCCGATCTCGCCGGCATCAACACCCGCTGGGTGACGGTCAAGATCTTTGCTCTGATGGGAGCGCTGGTGGGCATCGCTGCGGCGATCTCCATTGCCCGGCTCAATGCCTCCACCAACGCGCTCGGCACGCTCAACGAGCTCTATGTCATCGCCGCGGCGGTGATCGGCGGCACCTCGCTGGCCGGCGGCGTGGGTACTGTGGCCGGCGCCATGCTCGGCGCGGTCGTCATGCAGTCGCTGCAATCGGGCATGGTGCTGATCGGCCTCGACAGTCCGTTGCAGTCGATCGTCGTGGGGGTCGTTCTCGTCCTGGCCGTCTGGCTCGATACCCTCTATCGCCGCCAGGCCAATTAGGAGTTGCGCGAGATGCCGGACAAACAGACACCGCTGGTCGAGATGGAGAATATCTCCATTGCCTTCGGCGGCCTGCATGCGGTCGACCGGGCATCGATCGACCTTTACCCGGGCGAAGTGGTCGGGCTGCTCGGCCATAACGGTGCCGGCAAGTCGACGCTCATCAAGATCCTGTCCGGCGCCTACAAGCGCGATTCCGGCACCATCCGCATCAATGGCGAGGAAGCCAGCATCTCCAGCCCGCGCGACGCCAAGGCCTACGGCATCGAGACGATCTACCAGACGCTCGCCGTGGCCGACAATGTCGACGCCGCCGCCAACCTGTTCCTTGGGCGCGAGCTGACGACGCCGCTCGGCACGCTCGACGACGCGGCGATGGAAGCCAAGGCGCGCGAAGTGATGGGCCGGCTCAATCCCAATTTCCGGCGCTTCAAGGAGCCGGTGAAAGCGCTGAGCGGCGGCCAGCGCCAGTCCGTCGCCATCGCGCGCGCCATCCTGTTCAACGCGCGCATCCTCATCATGGACGAGCCGACGGCGGCGCTCGGGCCGCAGGAGACGGCGCAGGTCGCCGACCTCATCAAGGAGCTGAAGGCCGAAGGCATCGGCATCTTCCTCATCAGCCACGACATCCACGACGTGTTCGATCTGGCCGACCGCGTGGTGGTGATGAAGAACGGCCAGGTGGTCGGCACGGCGCGCACCGCGGACGTCACCAAGGACGAGGTGCTGGGCATGATCATCATGGGCAAGGTGCCGCCGGGAGCGACGCCGGGTCCGGGCGCCATGGCCGGCTGAGCCCCGGCATTTGCGGCATTTCTCATCCGCGATAGTTCCATAATATATAACGCAGGAACCGGAACCTATCAGCGCCCTACGGCTGCACTGATTTGGCCTCATCCGTCAAGGCTGGCTTATGAATCATGCCAATCCACGCACAGGCGGAAGTCGGCGGCGGGGGCCCAAGGCGATCAATTTTATCCACGCATCCCACATACCAACCGGGCGCCGTCACAACAAAACCGACGACACCGAGCGCCACACACGCACCAAGCGTGAACTTGAAACCGTTCCAAAACATCGCAGCCTCCCGCTTCGCGGAACCTCAGATTAGGAGGGCGCTGCCCTCCCCGTAAAGGGGCGGGTCCTCGCAATCCTCGCCGTGCTCACGGATTTGCGCTGCGCGCAGATCCGCTGCGCGCGACTCCGGGTTACTCCGGTCCCGCGCTGCGCGCGCCCTTTACGGGCCCCCACCCGCCCTCGCCGGGAGGCAGAAGAGGGCGCAGGGGAGGGCGCTTCGCGCTCCCCCTTGTCGCCAATCTTCAAGGGAGACTTTCATGCGACCGCGCGGCTTCTACGCCGTGTTCGACCACGGCAAAGTCACCACCATCGCGCACGGCTTCCAGCGGGCGCGGGCATTGAGCCCGCACCGCGCCTATGCGAGATTTCGCACACGCGAGGACGCCGAGATTTTCTCGGCATGGTGGAACTACGAGCATCCGCACTGGACCGAAGATCGGAGCCACAAATGATACCGACCTATGACATTTTCCCACACGAGGGCAAATTCATCATCATCAAGCATCTGACCGGCGCCCGCGCCGGTTACGCCCTCGGCATATGGGACCACCACAAGCTGCCCCGCGGGCACATCGCGGAAATACCCGTCGCCACCGCATACGAGCTCGCGCTGCAATTCAAGACGCGAGACGCCGCAGAGCGGTATCTCGCGACCTTCAAGGCGCAATACGACCTCGAATAGCTAACCGCACCAAGGAATGAACTTCCGCCCGCCCCCGCCGCCGCCGCGACGGGGGCGGTTATCTTCCGGCCTTTTCTTGCAAGTCTTACGCACATCATCCGGCTTCACAGCCCGGCTTTCTTTCACGCGCGGCTCAGCAGCCGAATTCGCTTCGCTCATGCGTTTTGGTGCTTCGACCGTCAAGGCCGACTGGCGCACTACGTGCACCTTGGTGCTCGGCGTCGGAGTCGGCGCCGGCGTCGGCTTCACACGCCGCGCCGGCTCCGAGCGCTCCCGCTCACGGATCATGCCGAAGCTATCGAGCATGCGCGCCTTCTCCTGCGCGCGCCGGTTCACCACGGCCGGCCTATGCGTCACGACCAGCGTCGTCGTGGCCACAGTCGCCCTGGGGGCGCGCGCCACAGCCGGCCGCGCCGCCGGCTTCACAGCCGGCCTTACCGTCACCGCCGGCTTTGCCGGCTGCTTCCTTCGATCCTTGCTTTTCGCCATCCATAGGCTCCCTTCGCTTTGATCCAGACCCACATCATCCGATAGCCGGCGCCGGCCGGCCCGGGCGCTACCCACGCCCGCAAGCGGCCGTCCCACGACACCTGCCGGATACCCATCCAGCCGCGCAGCTGATCCAGCGCAGGCTTGGCTACGTCCGGACCCCAGAGCCCCACAGGCTCGGGGTCCCGGCGCGGGTTCCACGCCGCCGGATCGATGAATTCTTCAACGAGATCGGACGCCGGCATATGCCGGCCCGGATATGTGGCTTCCCACGTTCTAACATAGTGTTCTAGAAACAACTCGGCGGACCGGTCCTTGAGCATGAATTCAACGACCTCCTCCGAGCCATCCGGCTTCGTCCGCCGCACCTCGGGAAAGCGATAGGTCAGGTCCTGCGGCGCGAGCCGTTGGCGCACGTACTGCTCCGCCAGCCGGGCGAAATACGCCGCCCCGAGCGGCGGCTTCTTGCTCATCGCCAAGTGTCCTTGGCGTTCCGCATCGCCCATGTCCTTCAGAATGTACTTGCAGTTATAGCGGATGGCATGGTGCGTCGGCTTCGTCCAAAAGGAGAAGCCGTCCTCCCAGCAGCCGCCGATGAAATAGCTATCGTCGAGCCTGTGCTCCGGCATCGCGCCAGAGCCGTACAGCATCACATGCCAATGGGCGCGGCCCTTCGTGCTCCCAAACTCGCCCGTCGCAAAGTATCGCACGGGATACCCGTGAAAGCGCAAGCGCTTGATCCATTTTTGGACGTCCGAATAGGTCAGAATGACCGCCCGTTCATGGTCCGCGTCACCCGCGCGCGACCGCCCATAAGTGAGCGTCACCGCGCGCGACCATTTCGCCGTACGGCTTTCGGCAACGTTGCGACCCACCCAGTCGTTGACCGTCTGTTCGCGACATTGCCAGCATTCGTGACAGCCGACCTCGGTTCCGTCAGGCAATGTGATCGGTGCAATACACATCCGTTTGTCCCTCGCCGGCTGTCACTAAATGCATATATGGCCAAGTAGATGTATGCGCGCCCAGCGCTAGAGCGTTGCTCTAGCGCCGGGCGCACCCCTCAATCCCCGAAGACGGGGAAGGGGAAGCCGCTGGCGACCATGCGCCAGCCGCGCACCTGCCAGTGTGCCGGGTCCCATGGGTCGCGCCAATCGCCGCCCCATTCGAGATCAAGGCCGAGTTGCGTCGCCAGCCCCTTGCCGACATGGCCGACAAGGTCCCACTGGCGCCGCGTGAGGCCCCACGCCTTGGTGCCGTGCACAATGTCGACGGCGCAGCCGTACATGTGCGGCCCATCCTTGAGCTTGGAAAAGCCCTCAGACGCGACCTTCGCCTGTTCCGCTGCAGAGCGGATACCGGTCGCGCAGAACATGGGCACGCCGAGCTTCGCCATGCGCTTCACCAGCTTAGGCTCGAATTTGAGCATCCACGGATGCATGCCGTCGCGCTTCGCCCGCCACTGCTGGCTTTGGTAGGACTGGCTCTGCAGCCAGTCCCGATCCACCATCGCCCGCAAGGCATCGTCATAGCCCGGCCCGACCTTTATGTCGGGAGGGAAGGGCACCTCAGGCTGCTCCATCGGTCTTCGCCCCCTTGACCTTCTTTGCGGCAGGGACGGCCTCTGCCGGCGCGTCCTCGCCGCCAGCAGCGCCAGCAGCTGGCGCGTCGTCAGCGGCGGCCGCGACGGGTTCATCTTCGATCACCTCTCCGGTTTCAGGATCATGGGCCGGCTGCGCGGCCCGGATTGCGTCGAGCTCAGCGCGCAACGCCGCCTCACGCCGCAGCGCATTCTGCTCCATTTTGAACATCATGCGCTCGAGCTCGGGGTTCCGAGCCCGCCGGCTGGCAATCTTCGTGAAGCTCACCGCCTCCGGCCGCGACGTGGCGAGCACATCGCCGTCATTGGTGAAGTACCAGACCTCATCCTCAGACGTGCAGGACAAAAAGGCATCCTCGCCGGCCGTGAACTCCACGACCTCATAACCCTGCACGACGCAGAGGAACGCGGGCTTGTCGCCCTCCACAACGTCGACGCGCGTCGGCGCCGGACAATTGAGCTCGACGCGGATTTTGCGCCTCTGCTGGCCTTTCAACTCGAGCATCTGGCCCGGCTGCAAAACCGCCCATTTGGACGTGTTGTGAATGCGCACAACCATCGTCAGTCCCCCTTCTCAATGCGCTCGGTAGGCGCCTTTTCTAGAACCTTGTCATAGTTGTTGGTGGCCTCGACGAGCAGGCCGCCGAACACCGTATTGCCTTCAATCACGGCATTGCCGACGACGGTCGCCTCGAACGGGTCGCTCTCGGTATCGAGGAACGGCTTCGTGTGGATCGACGACACGATGTAAAAGTCCTCGCTCAGCACCGGGTCGACCGCCTCGACCGCCCAGATACGCTGACGATCCTCGTCGTTCGCCCCACCGCTCTCCGGGTGGTAGAACTTGCCTCCCACGCGCGGCCCGAAGGCATTCCAGCGCCAATTCATCGGCGCATAGCCGAACGTCCCGGCTGGCGTCGCATGCGCCGCATCAATCTCGCCATTCGCGACCACATCGACCTTCTCAGGATCGAGAGTGTCGCGGAGATATTCCGGCCACGCCTCGACATTCGTCGAGTGAAAGAACGGGTCCCGCTGGCGCTCGAACAGCTGCTCGGGCAGACACTCGGCGACGATCATAACGACGCCGCCGGTATTGAGACGCGGCACGCGAATGCTCAAGTCGAGCACCGTTCCACCGGACACCGCGCTTTCCGCGAGGTTGCCGGCGTCACTGGCGTAGCGCTTGACCTGGCTGAAACGCGCCGTCTTGTCCGCCAGCAGGATCGGCTGCTTGAGCGCCTGATCAGGGATCGACAGCCCATCCATGAGCATGTCGACAATCCATTCGTCGTCATAGCCTTCGTAGCGCTCACGCATCTTCGCAAAGGCTTGCGTCTTCCGCGCAAGCTCAAGATTGGACAGCGACACCGTCAGACCAGCCGACGCCATCTCGCCAAACACTTCCGACAGATCGACCTCGAGATTATGCGAGGCAGCTAGCCCACTGGCATAACGGAGATCACTGCCGCTAGCGGAAGGCTGCGCATTCCAATCAGCCTTGTAGTTGCCCGCCGCATGCGTCAGCCCCAGCGCGTCCGTTTTGGTCGCACCGCGACCCAGCTTAAACGGGCCGCCGCTATCACCGATCGACACCGTACCAGTAACGGCCGCCGAGCCGTCGCCGCCCGACACCACGTTCAACGCGACCTCGCCGTCAATGACGGCTTGATCGAAGTCAGGCACCACATGCTCGAACCGACCGTGCTGCCAGAAGGCCGGCGCCAGATCGGTCGCCAGACGCGCCCGCTCCGCCAGCTCTTTGGAGCGGTTCCGGGCACGGAAATTCCAGATCAGATTGTAGGCCTCAAGATAGGCCGTATTCACCTGATCGGTCGGCTTGCCGTGCAGACCGAGCGCCTTATAGACCGCATTGGCGCCATGGGCGCCCATGGCATGGGTTTCCAGAAACGGCACCACGTCGCCGCCTTCGACCTGCGGCTCGCCCATGTACGAGCGGTCGAACTGGTCGCGGGAACCTTCG